>CACWZA010000001.1 GCA_902765215.1 uncultured bacterium
ATGGGTGTTACCCATCCTTATTTTTATTTACCCTGGATGCGATTCGAACGCATGACCTACCGCTTAGAAGGCGGTTGCTCTATCCAGCTGAGCTACCAGGGCTTAACCGTTTGCTATACTAGAATAGCATATCAATATCGTTTTGCAAGTTTTTATTTTGTACCGCACCAAACCCTAATCACATGATATTTTGTATTTTTATTTTGTTTCTTATATAATAAGACCTATGAAGAGATTTATTATATTCTTACTAATGTTAGCTATCACAATGGGGAATTTGGTATACGCCAAGGAAAAACCGGAAGAACTTCCTATCCGTCAGCGTTTGAATAATTCCAAACCGACCTTTGCTAACAAATATTCAATCGTTAAATTCTTTGAAGAACATGTCTATTATGCAAACGAAAACGATTTAGGCAACTTCTTAAAACTCTATGCTCCGTCATATATCAGCAACGACGGGTTCAACATGGACTCAACAAGAGAGTTGTTTACCGATTTGTGGAAACAATATAACGGCATAAGATACAAGAACAAAGTAAATTCCGTTGCCTTCTTCGGTGACACAGCGATTGTAAATGTATCAGAAATCGCTTCTGCCGCTATCAAAGACGACAGCAAGAACGGTGAATTAAAGAGCTGTGTTGATGTAATTTATTACCTTGAAAGAAAAGGCAAAAGCTGGGTAATAACAGGCGAAAATGTTATATCGGAAGAAATTGCCATCATTTGGGGTGATGCAAGAAGTGTTGCAATGTATCTGGAAGCGCCACAGCTTGTAGGTGCTGGCAACGAATACAGTGCAAAACTCTTTATTGCTCCGCCAAGCGGAATTTTTGCAATAGGTTCTATAAGCAACGAAATCGTTTCTTATCCGCAAAAACCTCAAAAAGATGTATTCAAAAAATTCGCTCAGGACTACACTCTTGAAAGAATTATGATGGCTAATAACAAGAGCACTAACGAATATGTCGTTGCATCTATCGGGTTCTCAAGACCATCAGTTAACAAAGCAACAGGGTTTAATATGAATTTATCAGGGTATGCCTGCCTTATAAGACGTGTTAATGTAGTACCTAAAAACAAATATATAGAGGTAAAAGGTGACACAGCACAAGCAAAATAACAGATTAAATCCGATACCTTATTTCATTGTTTGTTTAACTGTTATGATTGCATTCAATATGTATTTTACGAACAGTATTTTACATAATATTTTTGTCGGGAGTGAAAACTTTAACTTCATAGATATTGTCTATGTTCAAAACACAGGGGCGGCCTTTTCCTCGTTCCAGCACTCAACTGCGCTTTTAGTATTCATTTCAATACTTGCTATCCTTATGATTCTCATTGAACTTTTCAGGGATATAAACAAATATTCAATTCCGACCTTTTTTGCATCAGCAATGCTTGTATCAGGAATTGTCTGCAACACCTACGAAAGAATTACACTCGGGTATGTAAGAGATTATATAAGTCTGAAATTCGTTGAATTTCCCGTCTTTAACATATCTGATATTCTGATTAATCTCGGTGTTCTTGCAATTGTAGTTTTAATTTTAACGAAAAAGTACAAAAGAAATGACTAAAAAATTGTTCAAAATAGACGAAACAGATGCAGAAGTGCGTATTGATACATATCTTTCCGATATGCTTGAATCGTATTCCCGCACAAAAATTCAGGAACTTATAAAATCAAAAAATGTACTCGTTAACGGAAAACCCTGCAAACCATCATTAACCGTTCACATCGATGATGAAATTATTTGCGATATAACAGATTTAGAAACCCCAATATTACCTGAAAATATTGATATTCAGGTTGTTTGGGAAGACGAAAATTTTGCAATCGTAAATAAACCGTCAGGGATGCTCACTCACCCGACATCAAAAGACAAAACAGGAACTCTGGTCAATGCACTTATGTTCAAATACGGCGATAACTTGTCAGATCTGAACGGCGATTTCAGAAAAGGGATAGTCCACCGCTTAGACAGGTACACCTCAGGGCTTTTGATAATTGCAAAAAACAATGAGGCACACGAAAAAATTGCCAAAATGATAAAAGAAAGAGAAATCGAAAAACGCTACAGAACAATAGTAAAAGGCCGACTGACTGAAAACGTAATTATAAACGAACCGATAGGCAGAAGCAAAACTAACCCGAATAAAATGTGCGTTACCCCTGACGGGAAACCAAGCCTGACGGAAGTTAGCCTGATTGAACAGTTTGACGATGCGACCTATTTGGATGTGAACTTAAAAACAGGACGCACCCACCAAATCAGGGTTCATCTTTCACATATAAACCATCCCGTTTTTAACGACACACTGTACGGATTTGGGAAAATGAAGATTAAAACAGATGAACAGGTGCTCCAGTCTTATAAAATAAAATTTGTTAATCCGTTCAACAACCAGCTTGTTGAAGCAGAAATAGAACCTGACGAAAAACTAACCAAGGTTCTGTACTATTTAAGACAGAAAGGAAATAATAATGAATAAAATAACAGGATATTTTTTGTGGCTTGCAATACTGGCTTTTGCCGGTTCAAAAGGGTTTAAAATGATAGTCAGTCTGAACGGCTCACTCCCGACAGAAGTTTTTTCCGCTGTAATAACAGCAACCGTATATATTGGTTTATGCGGATTTGCCCTCGCTGCAATAATTTATAAAAGCATGTTTTCAAGAACATCAAACTCTCTTAACGAATACAAAAGAGAGTTAGAAAAAGAATCTATCGACAAGAACGAAAGTTCATCAAAAATTAAAGTTCTTGAATCAAAAATAGAAGTTCTTGAAAAAGCACTCGAACAGGCTTTAAAGGGATAAATAATTTATACAATTACCCCAACTGGCAAAAAAAATTTTCAGGGGTTTTAATGCATACATAAGGAGATTCTTATTTATGACAGATATTACCCCAACACTAAGTACTGTGCGTTCTTCAGGCACAATTACCCCAAATAAAACAAATACTCAGAGAACATATATTAATGGAAAAACTACAGACAGAATAGAAAAAGTTAATAACTCTGCAATAAAAGAAAAGTCTGAAAGAATGCTTTTATCACTTTTAAAGACAGGGCTCAGCGGGGAAGAACTTGATAAATCCGAGTTTTTAAACGCAACAAAAGAGGACTGGAAGAAAGTTCTTGAACTGGGGAACGAATCATCTGTCACCGCAATCTTACTCGACGGAGCAGAAAAACTCCCTAAAAACAGCATACCGCACGAAACACTTATAGAAATGCTCACATACAGAGCAAATGCAGAAAAAGAACACGCTAAACGACTTCAAATAATAAGCGAACTGACCGAAAAATTTGATAAAAGAGGGGTTGATACAGTCCA
Source organism: uncultured bacterium (assembly GCA_902765215.1). Lineage (GTDB taxonomy): Bacteria > Cyanobacteriota > Vampirovibrionia > Gastranaerophilales > Gastranaerophilaceae > UBA2883. Next base: position 3,356 of record CACWZA010000001.1, read on the forward strand.
CCTCAAAGGGGTTGGTTTCTCGATGAATTATCCAAAACCAAACCACAGATTTGGCTGCGATATTGATATCTTCACAAGATTACACGGTCAGGAAACAACAAACCTGTCAAATTCTTACAATATCGCTGACGGCGTAATGATAGAAGAAGGTCTTGAAGTCGGCTCTTACAACAATCCAAACGCAAAACACAGCGAATTCAGATACAACGGGGTTGAAGTAGATAATCACAAGTATTTCATTGCAAAGAAACAATTCCCTTACGCAGCAAAACTTGATGAATATTTACACAAAAACCTCAAACCGCATGAACAACTTTTACCTAACGGCAAAAAAGTACTTGTTCCGTCAAAAGAATTTAACACAATTTTTATCTCACATCACGCATTCCAGCACCATGTTATAAACGAGCTTAACCTCCACCACCTTACAGACTGGAGCATGCATGTAAAAAATAACGGGTTGGAACTGCCGGAGGAAGCAAAGGGAACACCGTTTGAAAAATTCACTTATGCCCTCACAAACCTGTCTAACAGATACCTCGGCACAAATGTAAAAGTTCCTGAGGACAGAAAATATGAAGACAAACTGATGCAGGAAATTATCCACCCGAAATGGATAGATAAACCAAGTCCTGAATTAAACAATTTTGAATTACTTATCCATAAAACAAAACGCTGCTTTAAGAATGCGAAACGTTCACACGAACTTGGCGGATACAACACTTTTGCTATCTTCGGTAAGGCTGCTTTACATAAACTGCTTAATCCGACAACACTTTTTGTAAGATAACAAAATATTACAAATTTTAATACTACTAGCAAATAATATTTTTAGGCTCCTTAAGATAAACATAAGGAGTCTTATTTATGAATACAATTACCCCATTAACAAGCACTCAAGGTGCTGTATCAATAAACTCTAAGAACGCAAACCGCAGAGCGTTTTTAGGAACAAACGGTGTAGATAAAGTAGAAAAAATAGGGAACACAAACCCTAACGAAAAACCGGTAAAAATGTTGTTATCACTGCTTCGTTCTTCACTCAGCGGAGAAGAAATCCAACAGGAAGCCTTCAAAGGTGCAAACTATCACGACTGGACAACAATGTTAACAATCGCTCACCGTTCATCAACAACCGGTATTGCATACGATTCATTAAAAAAACTCCCTAAAGGCACAGTTCCTACAGGCATTTCTTTAAAAATGGCTGAATATATAAGAGAAATTGAAGATAAATATGCAAGACAAGAAGCTGTTCTTACAGATTTATCAAAACAATATGGCGAAAAAGGTATCGAAACAATTGCACTCAAAGGGCTCGGTTCATCACTTAACTACCCTGTTCCACAACACAGACACGGCAGAGATATCGATATCTTCACAAGATTTAAAAACACTGTAACGGAAGATCGTTCAAACTCAACCGAGCTTGTTGACGATATGATGATAGAAAAAGGTATACAGGTAGAAGACTACAGAGTTCCAAAAGCTAAACACAGTGAATTTTTATACAACGATTTGGTTGTAGAAAACCACAAATACTTTGTAAACAAAGAGGCAATGCCGGAAGCAAAAAAAATCGATGCAATTTTACACAAAGTATTGAACCCTGTTGAAAAAACTCTTCCGAGCGGAACAAAAATATTAACTCCGTCTAAAGAGTTTAACACAGTTTTCTTGGCACAACACGCATTCCAGCACTATGCCTTCGGCGGAATAGATTTACACAACCTCGTCGACTGGAGCATGCATATTAAACAAAACGGAATCTGTTTCCCTGAAGAACTTAAAGGTACAAAAGTTGAAGAATTTGCAAATGCACTCACTAATGTGTCAAACAAATATTTAGGTACAAATGTTGAAGCACCTAAAAACGAAGCTTACGAAAAAAGATTGTTTGAAAAAATTCTTCACCCTGATCCTGTCAGACCGCCTGAAAACCTCAGCAATTATGAAATCATAATGTTTAAAACAAAACGTTTCCTTAACAGATTCAATGAAACAAAAGAATTGACAGGAAGAAGCTTATCAAACGCAATAATTCATTCCGTAAAAGCACACCTGAGAAAACCCGGTACAATTTTAGGAATATAAGTTTCTTTAACAAATCTTATTAAATCTGGCAAAAAATATTTTTAGGCTCCTTATAATAAACATAAGGAGTCTTATTTATGAATGCAACTACCCCGGGCATTTTAGAAACACAAAATATACCGTATATAAAACCCCAAGAAAAAGCCACCGGCAGAGCGTTTTTGCGTGCAGCAGGCACAGACAGGGTTGAAACAGGAAACATAAACCCGCTCAGCAAACCCGTAACAATGCTTATGTCAATGCTTAAAGCATCTCTTGGGGATAAAGAAATCGATATGAATGCGTTCAAAGGCGCAAACTACCACGACTGGAACAAATTACTTGAAATAGCAAATGAATCAACAGTTACAGGCATGGCGTTAGATGCTGCAAATAAGCTTCCGAAAGGCACTATCCCAACGGGTATTGCAATAAAAATGGCTGAATTTGCCCTTGAAGAAGAAGAAAAACATGCTTATCAGGAAAAAATTCTTGGCGAATTATCACAAAAACTGGAAAGCAAAGGGGCTGAAATGATTCAGCTTAAAGGAATAGGTTTCTCAATGAATTACCCTGTTCCTCAACACAGATTTGGCGGTGACATTGATGTTTTCACCCGCAAAAAAGGTACAGTAACCGAAGGCTATTCAAACACATGGGATATGTTCAACAAAATGATGATTGAAGAAGGCTGCCTCGTTGAAGACCACAAACGCAAAAAACACAAACACAGTGAGTTTGATTATAAAGGTGTCAGAATTGAAAACCACAATTATTTCTTAAACAAAGAAAGAATGATTGAGGCAGGCAAGATTGATGCATATCTGCACAAAACACTCAATCCGAGAGAACAAATCTTACCAAACGGAACAAAAATTCTTGTACCTTCAAAAGAATTTAACAGTGTATTTATGGCACATCACGCCTTCCAACACTATGTTTTCGGAGGAATTGACATTCACCACTTAACAGACTGGGGTATGCACCTCAAAAAAGACGGATTTACTTTCCCTGAAGAATTAAAGGGCACAAGATTTGAAAAATTCACCTATGCGCTCACAAATCTTTCAAACAAATATCTCGGCACAGATGTAAAAGTTCCCGAGGACAAAGAATACGAAGAAAAAATCTTCAAAAAACTTTTATACCAGAAAAAAGAAACTGTTCCTGAAAATTATAACAGTATTCAAACCTTTGCATTCAAGGTAAAACGCCTGTATGAACACGCAAAAACAGCAAAAGAATACACAGGAACTTCTATCTTCAGAGTTTTCGTTGATGCAGGGTTAATAAAGGTTGCAAACCCTAAAGCAATTTTAAGAAAATTATAATAAAAAAAAAGGCCACTCCCCGGAGTGGCCTAAAATTCGATTTAGTAAGATTAGGTAAGTAAAAAATCTTATTATGAAATGCCTTCAGCATAATTGTAATCATTCTTGATATTTTCTGAAATCATTGTCTTATATGAATCCATGTAAGAGTTGATTTCCTGCAATTCTGTTGATAATGTTGTGATTTGGTTTTGCAGAATTGCTTCCCAAGAGGTCATTTCTTCTACCTGAGATTCATAATAACAATCTACATATTCTATCTCTTCTGCGTACTCAGGTATTTCTGTGTAATCGTGGTATGTGTATTGCGGGTTATTTACATAAGTAGTAGTGAAAATGTTTTTGCATTCATTACGAACAGCCTTATATCTGTCTGTTCTCCAGTCAGCCAGATCGCGAGTTTGTGCACTAGCAAGGGTCTTGCTATTTTGCATTTGCGTTATCTGTGTAGTTATCATGTTACGACGATGAACATACGATAACAGCGTTTCGTTTAAAACTGCTTCTGCCATTTTGCTCTCTTACCTTATTGTAAATCTTACATGTATATAAAGTAATTTTTTTTAACCTGATTTCAGAGAGTATTTATTTCGTTACAAAAGTTAACATGTCAAAACATGCATGGTTACATGGTTTCGGCGATTTTCACTATCCGCAAACAGGAACAGATTAAGGGGCTTTTTATATGTATTCAAAACTTGAAGAAAAAGGTTTTACTCATATAATTAAGAAGAGGATATAAAAATGGATTGTCACGAATCAAATTGTTCCAAAATTTTTAACAACTCCGATGAACAAAAGACTAAGCAATATTTATACGAAATTATTTTTGCGGCCGCAATATATATATGTGCATTTTTTGTAAAAGAACAGTCCTTAAAAATAATTATGTTTCTCACATCATATATTATTGCAGGGGGCGATGTTTTATATAACGCAATACAAGACTTAAAAAAAGGGCTTGTATTTGACGAACACTTTCTTATGAGTATAGCAACACTGGGGGCAATCGGTATCGGCGGATACCCTGAAGCCATTATGGTTATGATTCTTTATAAAATAGGGGAATCGCTGCAGGAAAATGCTATAAATAAATCAAAAAAATCTATATCTGCACTTATGGATATGCGTCCTGATTACGCATACATAGAAACAGAAGAAGGGCTAAAGAAGGTTCACCCGACAAGCGTTAAAATCGGGGATATTATAACAGTAAAAGCAGGCGAAAAAATTCCGCTCGACGGGATTGTTGTTGACGGAAACACCTATGTTGATACCTCTGCCCTGACAGGGGAAACCATACTTAAAACCATTGGTATCGGTGATTATATTTACAGCGGATATATTAACTCATCAGGGGTTATAAAAATTAAGGTTACAAAGAGTTTTTCAGAATCTGCCGTATCAAAAATTCTGGAGCTTGTTGAAAATGCAGGGGAAAAGAAAGCGAAAGCGGAAAACTATATTACAAAATTTGCAAAGATATACACACCAATCGTTGTTTTATGTGCTTTTCTGCTTGTATTTATACCTGTTGCCTTTTTAGGCGGGGTATTCACCCTCTGGTTTAAACGCGCCTTAACCTTTTTGATTATATCCTGCCCTTGTGCGTTTGTCCTATCCGTTCCGCTAAGTTTCTTTGCAGGAATCGGGGCAGCATCAAAACTCGGGATACTCATCAAAGGGAGCTGCTTTATTGAACAGCTTTCAAGACCACACAGTATACTTTTTGATAAAACAGGTACTCTGACAAAAGGGGTATTTAAAGTTTGCAAAATATGCGGAGATAACAGTGATGAGATTTTGAAATATGCCGCTTACGCAGAATATTACTCAAATCACCCTATTGCGCAATCTATAAAAAAAGCAAATAAAACAGAACTCTTTAAGGACAACATTAAAAATGTTGATGAAATTTCGGGGAAAGGAGTTGTCGCAACCCTTGATGAATGTACCGTTTATGCGGGAAACAAACAACTATTAAAAGATTTCGGAATAACGGCTCCTCCAGTTGATGAAATCGGAACTGTTGTATTTGTGGCAAAGGATAAAGAATATCTGGGCTATATTCTTATTGCAGATGAAATAAAAGAAACAACAGTCGAAACAATCAGAATATTAAATTCTAAAAAAATAAAAACAACAATGCTCACAGGTGATATCGACCGTATCGCAAAAAAAGTCGGACGGGCAATCAACATAGCAGAAGTCCGCTCAGAACTTCTGCCGGAAGATAAAGTTTCAATACTTGAAGAAAAAATAAAAAACAAACCGACAGCCAAAAGCGTATTATTTGTCGGCGACGGAATTAACGATGCCCCTGTTTTAAGACAGGCAGATGTCGGTATTGCAATGGGCGGACTTGGTTCAGATGCGGCAATTGAATCCGCAGATGTCATAATTATTGATGATAAAATTGAAAAGATTCCGGTTATGATAAACCTTGCACAAAAAACAATGACTATTGTGAGAGAAAATATTATCTTTGCAATCGGGGTGAAGATTCTGTTTTTGATAGCGGGTGCCCTCGGATATATGACTATGTGGGGTGCAGTTTTTGCAGATGTTGGTGTAACCTGTATAGCAGTATTGAACTCGCTAAGGACTTTACAAACAAAATCTTTTATTAAAAAATAATATTGGAGAAACAAATTGAACGAGATTTTTACACTGGTAAAAGTAACTGCGTTAGCAGGAATGGTAGGCACAGGACTGGGTGGTGTCTTAAGCGGGCTGTTTAAGAAAGATTCAGTCAAAACTGTCAGCCTTCTGCTTAGTTTTGCCGGCGGGGTTATGGTATCAATTGTATGTTTTGATTTGATACAAAGTGCCATTGAAAAAGCTCACATTTTCTGGGTTTGCCTGGGGATAATAACAGGGGTGTCAGTTGTATATCTGCTCAACCTGTTTATTGATAACCACACAAACTTTGAGGTAAGACACATAGGGAAACATCACCCTCAAACAGCCGATAACCTTGACGAAATCATCCACAGTAACCACTTATCCGTTCACTTAAAACGGCACGATACAAAGATTGCACTTCTCGGAGCAGGCATTATAATGGCGTGTGCAATTGCACTGCACAACCTGCCGGAGGGTATGACAATCGGGGCATCTTTTGCAAACACACACGGGGTTATGGAAGGTTCTGCACTGGTTCTTGCAATTCTTATCGGTATACACAACATCCCTGAAGGGATGGCAATTGCAGTACCGCTAATTAACGGCGGGATACGCAGACGCTATGCAATTTTAATTACGGCACTCAGCGGTTTTCCGACAATTATCGGTGCATTGATAGGTTATTGGGTTGGAGATATCGGACCTTTAGGACTTGCAATGAGCCTGAGTTTTGCAAGCGGTGCTATGTTATATGTTGTATTCGGTGAAATTTTGCCTCAGTCAATTCTTATGTATAGAAGTAAATCGCCAACTTTCTTTGTTATATTAGGGATTCTCGCAGGGCTTATGATTATACACTTCTAATAAGTTCTAAGACTTCACTATATGTTTCTGCTTCAATTATATCAGGGTGAATGTCTTTTTTAGACACATCTAAAACAGTGCAGTTTTCTTTTACAGCAAAAACCTTTATACCTCTGCGTATACATTCAAATACAGGCACAGACCCGAGAGAGTTATACGGCATAACAAGAAAATCTGTATTATCAACAGAAATTCCTTCGTTTTCATAACTCAATAAGGGCGCCTGAGACAACCCGATTAATATACACGGCAAATAAGTCGGAGTGATATATTCCGCAGAGCATCTCGGATCGACAATTTCCTGAGAAATTGTAATATCATCAAAAGCAGGCGAGTGAGCACAAGGAACCTTTAACTCTCTTGAAATATAATGCGAAATTATTGCCTCAACCCCGCCTACAGGGTCAACACCAATTCCGTTTGAATAATTATCAAAGTCATCGTCCTCAAATCTGCAGACTATCGCAAGAGCATCAGCACCTTTTTCCAACAATTGTTTCCCCGACTCTAAAACAGTAGTAATATTTTTTACAGAACCCGTTGAAATACCGCTTTCATCAACGGTAAACTCAACCCCCGCCTCAAAGTCGGTTATATCATAACCGATAATATCCAAACCATATATTGTTTTTACGGCGTTAATTGTGTTGATATGAACATTCAAAATCCCCTCAGGAATAGCCTTATCAAAAATAACTCCGATTTTATTTTTCTTATTTACGGGTACGAGATTACATTTACCTCTAAAAAATTCATCAAGGGAATAGCCTTCGACATAGAGCATATCAGGGGTAATTCCTGAAAAACACCCCGCATTAACGACATTTGGGTTAACGATTAAGTTATAATCACGGGCAAATTCCCTCGCCCAATAACTTGCATCACCCGCATATCCGCCTATTGATGCCCCTACTCCTGTCGGGACTATAAAAGCTCCTGTCTTTCTTTTCATATCCTTATCTTATCATAAATTTGTTTTTATTATTCTGTTTTTTCACGAAGTTTTGCAGGGTTCTTACCGCCAAACTTATTTCTCACTTTGATTGCACCCCACGCACGATATGCACCGTTTTCATAGGTTATAAGATAATATCCGCCATCTTCTACATATTCTATTTCCGCATTCATATAGACATAATCTTCTTCCGGCGGAGTGATAGCAGTTTCGGCATATTTTTTTCTCAAAATAGCCCGCATCTTATCCCGATATTTTTGTTTCCCAAATTTAATTTTTCTGTTTCTCTGCTTTTGCAGTTTTCTTATTTTTTCAACCTCTGCCTGATTTTCCGCAAGTTTAAAAACAGGAATGACCGCAATCAGGTTGTGTGATTCAATAAGAAGTAAAAATTCTTTATCATCAGACAGCGCCAACTCGTACATCCCCGGAGCGATATAGTTCCCGTTATAATCACAAATATAGTCAGCAAGCTTTAAAATAGGTTCTTTTAAATTAGAATGTTGATACCTGACAATTGCACTCTGATTTTCATGCATACCAGACGGATACAACGGATAAAGCAAAGTTTCATCGATTACTTTTACATTAGGTGGTACTCCGGGATCGACAAGCATTACACAACCTCCTTAATCAGAGTTTTAATAATTTTATCGATTTCGTCAAAATTTTTACCCAAAGCCGCTGTATGCCCTGTAAAAATCAAAGAAACATATTTGTTTAAGTCGTCGTTTTCTTTTAGATACAACCTTACACTTTCCCTCATTAAGCGTTTTAACCTGTTTCTCTTAACCGCACGCTTGTGAGTTTTTTTGCTGACCACAAACCCAATTCTGACAGGGGTATCATTATCGGACAGTTTCCCCGCATTCAGAGTAATTCCGCCGTGATGGTGAAAATTCTTAATCTTATATGTGGCATTGAAGGCATATTTGTTTTTTAGTCTGTTTTCTTTCTTTAGCATAATTTTATTTTAAAACAAAAAAGGCAGTTTGATAACCAAACCGCCTTTTTAAAATCTTTATAAATTAAACTATTCAGCAGAAGTTTCTTCTGCTGCTTCAGGAGCAGGTGCTTCTTCAACAGGAGCTGCTTCTTCAGCAACTGCTTCTGCTGCAGGAGCTTCCTCAGCAGGTGCTGCTGCTTCTTCAGCTGCCTTAGCTTCAGCTTCAGCCTTTGCTGCTTCAGCTGCTGCTTTTGCTTCTGCTTCTGCCTGAGCCTTAGCTTCAGCCTCAGCTGCTGCCTTAGCCTGAGCCTTCTTAGAAAGTTTAACTCCGTCTTTCTTTTTATAGTCTAATGTACCGTCTGCTTTGCAGTTTTTAAGTAAGTATGCAACTGTTTCAGTAGGTTGAGCACCTTTAGAAATCCATTCTTCTGCTCTTGCCTTGTTGAATTGCATAACTTTTGTTTTCGGATTGTAGTGACCTAATTCTTCAATAGGTTTACCTTCACGTTTTGTTGTTGAATTAATAACAATAATTCTGTATGTAGGTGTTTTTTTCATACCTAATCTTTTAAGTCTGATTTTTAACATTTTAAATTTTCCTTCTTTTCTTAATACTAGTGTCTTGTAAGGATACGCCGCTTTATCCTTAGCTAAATAATCCCAAGAGGAGAGGACTATTCCGTAACCATTTAAACACGAAGATATCCTGATTGCAAGAAAGTGTAAACTATTATTTACCCCAAAAGAAAAGGACGGTTTTGACCGTCCGAACCTTATCTTACTATCTTATTCCCATATCCCATACGGGACTCTACTCCTGCCCCTTCCTTATGACAGTTTCGAAGAAATCTTTTTTTTATAAAGTTATCTCTTTATTTTCCTCCTTTTTTATTGCTTGATTTTCCTATGCCCACAGATCAGGATCACCTAATCTAAATCCGATTGCCTCATTTTGAGGACCGAATTCTTCAGTATTTTTCGCAATAGCATCTGCTCTGCCGTTTTCGATTGCATTAGACATATATCTGAATACTTTTGGTGCACTATCGCCAAGAACTTCCATCAAGTCATTTATATCCTTATCATCAAAACCTGTGAATTTAGTTTTGTTTTCATTATTAACTTCTTTGTTATTTTCGCTGATAATACCTTTTAAAGAACTTAAAGCTTCACCTGTATCTGCTGCCAATTCTGGGTGTTTTGCATTATATTGGGCAACTTTTTCAGTCATTTCAGCATCCATTGATTCAGACAATGCACTCATTAAGCCGGCCAACGCTTCTTCATCGGTAAATACAACTTCTTTTTTACCGTTCTTATCAACTTCTTTTGTTTCAACACCTTTAGTTTTACCAAAATCAGCACCCATTAAACCTGCCAATTCTGACTTCATTTGAGATTCTAAAGTTGCCATATCAACGTCATTATTAACGTCTTTATCATTATTTTGTTGATTTGCCTTTGATTTAATTGCATCCCAACCTGAAACATACGTATTAAGCTCTGCATCAGTATCAATTTTACTTCTGTCGTTCTGCATACTCGCTGAAACTTTACCCAAATGATTGAGCAAATTGTTGAAATCAATACCCATTATATTCTCCTTAAATATTTCCTATGTATATATAAAGGATATCTTTTTATAAAAATTGCTTTTTTGTGACAATTTATATTAAGAAATGTTAACAAGAGTATACCATCTTTAATACAAAAATATCGTTCTCACTAGGTACAGACACATTTTTCTGATGGGGTACATACATAACATCATCAACCTCAACCCCGTGCCCGAGCCCGATCGAATGACCAAATTCGTGCATCATTACAAAAAATATGCTCTCTTTTGTTGTTTCTTTCGGGGATAATTCATTATATAATCCAACCTCTATAGACACCTTTTTTATCTCATTCCCGATTACCGATAGATATTTGCACATACCCTCAAACACTCTGCCGACTTTTGTCCAGTGGACTACAATATCAGCGTTTTGAGGTTGCTCGGTAATAACAAAACGAACATTTACACCGACTTCCGCCAGTTTATTATTCCAGTTTTCCATCGCACGCTTTATTTCGGCATAATAGAAATTCTTGCTTTCTATCTGCATTGTAATTGGGGTTATATAAACGGAAACAGACGGTTTTTTCCAGCCCGCAAGCTTCCCTCTTATCATCGAATTTTTTATGTATTCATTTATTTTCGCCGAAATAACCATAATCAGATTATATAACAATCTGTAAATCTATTCACCTTTCACTATTCACTATTCTGTTTATTCCATTTAAAATAGGATTATGAGTGAGAGAAAAAAAGTTTTATTAGTTCGGTTAAGCGCAATGGGAGATGTAATATTTACAATTCCGCTTGCAAATGCTCTTACGGATAACGGCTATGAGGTCACATGGCTTGTATCGGAAAAGGGGTACTCACTTGTTAAAAATAACCCCTGCGTGGATAAAGTTATACTTGCCCCGATTGAAAAATGGAAGAAATCACACAACCCGATAAAAAATTTTTTGGAATATATTTCTTTAATAAAACTGATTAGAAAAGAAAAATTTGATATTGCACTTGATACCCAGCTAATTCTGAAAAGTCTTTTTTGGATGTTGTTTTGCGGGGCAAAAAGAAGAATCGTTGCAAAGAATTACAGAGAATTTGCCATACTTGGCGGGAACGAGGTAATAGAAGCAACAAGAACGGGGTACGAACCGCACGCGGTTAAGGGGTACTTAAAATACGCAGAACATCTGGGAATTGAAGTTAATCACATAAAAGTAACTCTGCCTGAAACATCAGACGAAACAAAGATAAAGGTAGACGGTTTGCTTGCAAGACTGGACAGAGAAAAACCGTTTATACTTGTGGCACCCGCAACAACTTGGGCAACAAAACACTGGAATAAAGATAACTGGAAAGAGTTACTTGCAAGACTTAAAGACGATTACAACCTTGTACTTACGGGAACAGACAGAGATACAGAGCTGCTCTCGTACATAGATAACGGTTATATTAACCTTGCAGGCAAAACAAATTTAGAGGAATTACAGGAATTATTAAGCAGGGCAGATTTGGTTATATCAATGGATTCGGGAACAACACACCTTGCGTGGGCAGTCCAAAGACCAAAAATTGTATCAATCTTCTGTTCAACACCGGAAAGCCTGTATGCACCACTAGGTTATCAGGACCGATATATATCAGTTTCTGCAAAATCTGTATGCGAACCGTGTCACAGAAGAAAATGCCCGAAAGGAACAAACGAATGCACCCGATACCCGAGTGTTGATGAAGTATATGGTGCTGTTGAAAAATTATTAAAAGGAGAATAGTATGAAATTTGCAACCGAATATCTTTGGTTTAATACCGAAAAACACAGAGAATATATAAATATCACAAGAAAAGTACAGGAAATAGTTACAAACAGCGGTATTAAAGAGGGGATGGTTTTAGTATCAGCCATGCACATAACTGCAGGGATATATGTTAACGATGCAGAATACGGACTTATTGAGGATATTGATAAATGGCTCGAAGAACTTGCACCGTTTGATATCAACTACAATCACCATAATACCGGTGAAACAAACGGCGACAGCCACCTCAAAAGTTTACTTATAGGTCATGAAATCATCGTTCCTATAACAGACGGAAGACTTGATTTTGGACCATGGCAGCAAATTTACTATGCGGAATTTGACGGTCAGCGCAGAAAACGCGTAATCGTAAAAGTCATGGGTGAGGGGTAAACATACCTGTTAAGTGATAATTAAAAAGTTGTTTAAATTCATAATAATGCTATAATATAGATATGGAATGTCCAAAATGTGGTAACGAGGTTAGAGATAACGACAAAAAGTGCCCCCATTGCGGGAAGGTACTGTTATTAGAGTGCCCGATATGTCATAAACTCAACAGAACAGCTGTCTGCGAAGAATGCGGATATGTTATTATTGTAAAATGTCATAGCTGCGGCACCGTAGGACCTAACATTTTGGGCAAATGCCGAAAGTGCGGATTTGACACCTCAAAAAGCGTTATCATGAACGAGGCCGAAACGGAAGAATATGCTTGTTTGGCCATTACATTCCCAAATATTGAAGACTTACGCCCCGCTCTTAAAAACAAACAAATCTTCAATAAATTTAAAAAGAAACTAAAACAGGCACTTTTTGGATATGCAAAGAGTCAGGACAACCGTTGTCAGGTGTTCGGCGAAACCTACGTTATCAAATATTATAAAGAGTTTTCATTTACCAGCTCCGTTAAAAAGGCTGTTAAATCAGCAATCGAGCTGCTGAATAAAATCGGCGGTATCAGTTACAAACTTAAACGGGGCAAAAATGTTCGTTTACACTGTAAAATGACTATCCTTAAAAAGACCTTTGAAACGGACAGAAACGAGTTTAACACAGGTTTAAACATTAAACTTATCAAAGATACCACAGAAGAACGATATACTGACGGGCTTCAGCTCATTACAGACCAGTATATCAACAATATTATCTCAAGAGAATATACATTGGAAATGATTTATTCTTCACAGGTGGGCGACGAACTTTTGATGTTCTACGAGTTCCCGCTTGAAGATCAAATCATCCCTATTGTTATTGAAGAAAAGACAGAGGAAAGAAGCATCCTCAAAGGGCCAAAAGACTTGCCTAAACTTCAAATCTACGATGATGACGACAAGCTTAACGACATTCTGTACGGTAACAAGGCCATCGACATTTCTACGGAAGGTCAGTTCCTGTCCGTTCCTGCACACAATATCTTCAATACACTGAACTCAATCATGTCAGGGAATGCGTTTATCACCTTAAAAACAACCGAAAGAAGGGATATTCCTACAAACGATTTGATGGATTTCTTAAAGACCAAATCGCAAAATGTTTTGCATGTTACCTGCAATGAAACCTCAAAATACAAGCCTTACATGTTCTTTAGGGAATTACTCGCAAAGGCAATACATGTCGATTTAAAACAACAGGATATTAGCAAAGAAATCACATCAGGTACAGCAAAAATGAAAAACGGAGTTATGTTTGCAAACCTGCTTAATAACACTCCTCCTGAAGATTGGGATCCTGATACAGCTTATGTTAACTATGTAAGCGCTTTGAGAGATTTCCTTGCCGATCAAAAACACACGGTTATCTTCATTGAAAACATGGATTTAATTGATGAAACCTCACTAAAAATTATCAATGATTACATCTCAACATTGATCAATGTTGAAGATTTGTCAGTAACATTTGTTGTTACTGTCCGCTCAGAATACTCGGTATACAAAAGCATTCCAAAACTTTTACATTCACCGTTCTACAAAGAAATCAATGTTACCAAGGGCGGATATGCGGAATTTCTTGAAACAATTCCTGAAAATACTGACGAAATCATTGAATCCTTCTACATCAAGAAGCTTGAAGAACGCAGTGCCGGCAGTTTGATTTACTTCAAGAATGTAATGCAGTATCTTCGTGATTTGAACATCTTTATTGCCTTTGAAGATAAACTGATTATTAACGCAGAAAAAACGATTATCTTCCCGGGAACAATCAAAGAACTGTTCTCAAGAAGGTTTACATCATTACCTGAAAGTGAAGGATTAGTAATTGCATACTCATTATTTATGGGCGGCTATTCACACATAAGCACACTTGAAAAGCTTGAAATAAACAAACTTTCAGAATCAATTCAAAACCTTTTAAATAAAGGACTTATTCTGTTTGAAGACGATATTGTGGAAGTTGTTAACTACAGAATCTTCCACCCTGCACTTATGAAAACTTTAGCACCTGAGGTTAAACAAACTCTGGCTAACAACCTCATAAATGCTGCTAAATATATCGACTATGATTTAATTAAGATTGTAGGACAGCCAATTGACCGTCTGAACAGAATTTATCAGGAAGCAATGAACGACTTGTTCTTTGGTGATTTTAACTCGTATCTTAACTGCGCAAAAATATACTTCACATTACTGGAAGAGTTCGGAATTGATGATGAAGAAGCAATCGCAAGAAGAAACGAGCTATATTCTATCCTTGTTAACCACCTGAACAGATATCCGTCTACAAAGGTTTATTCTATTTCAAAAGCAATACTTGCAAACGCAACAGAAAATAACGATGATGCAACTATTGTTAATGTATCCAACCTCGTTCTCGACTCGGCTCTGAGCGGCGGGGACTATGTTTTGGCAGAACAATGTATTAAAAACATTTTGACAAGAATACTTAACCCTAACTTGTTAGAAGAAGGGCAGGACTTAACTCCGCAATTCCTGTTATATTCGTGCATACAGGCAAAGATTGCCTTCAATCTGTCACACTATAACCAGTGTATTGCAATCTGCGAAAAGATTATTGCAACAATGACTCCTGAATTTACGGCAGGACTTTCGGCTAAGGGTGTAAATACAACTCAGTTTGTATCATATATGATGGAAGTTTTGGTATATTCGGCAATATCAAGAATAATCATCTGCGACGGCTCATTAACAGAATTCCTTGAAAGAGTAAAAGAAACACTCGGTTCGGAAATATTATCATCAGGCCACTTGTTATTACTTGATAAGCTTTACCACAAAGAAGAATACGACAACAATGCAGGCATATCCAATGATGAAATATCAATCTTCATCACTAACCTGCTCACAGCCTTCAAGAGTTTCCCTGAAGGGTATAACGCATTTGCTCAAAACATTTACAAAGCAAAATTGTCTACTCAAAATGATGATATGAGAATTTTCTCACTGCTTTGTGACTTATTAATCGGGTATTCTTACCAAAAACTCAACCTTGAATACAGAACCTCATGGAAGAAGAGTGAAACAATCTATGATGATGTATACAAAACGGCTCAAAAATCAGGATTTAATACTATTGTTCAACTGACAAACTGGTTCAAGGCAACATTACTGAAAGATAAAGAACTCTACGTTGAAGCATACGAACTTGTTTCAAATGTATCAAATGCCCTTAAGCGTCAACGTATTAAAAACAGATTATTATCCTTTATGACTTATGTTCTGATGCTGAATATCGCATCACATCTTGAAAATCTTAAAACAGAGATACCTGTACTTGTATATCGTGTAACATACGAAGCAGAAAAATACGGATTTGAAGAATATTACAATTTAATTGAAGATAAGAGAGTATTAGATTCTGAATATATGGCAGAATTTAAAGAAGCAATCGCTGCGGAACAGGCTGCAATATTAGCAGAACAACAAGCCGAAGCGGAAGCAGATGCAAAAGAAGAAGAAATGATTCAGCAGGAAGGGATTCCGCAGGATGTTAATCCACAGTAATAAATCTTCTGCCAACTGTCAGGATTAGGAAAGGTTATATATGAAAATATTGTTCGCATCAGCTGAAGTAGCGCCATTTTCAAAGGCAGGCGGATTATCAGATGTTATCGGGAGTTTGCCAAAGTATCTTGAAAAAGATGCTGAGATTGCTATTTTTACTCCGTTACACGGCTGTATTGATGTTAATAAATACGGGATAAAAGAGCTGGAAAACTCTGAAAAATGGATAGATTTCGGCGGCAGACCTATGAAGTTTCGCCTGTTTATGACAAAACTTCCAGAAACAAATATAAATGTTTTCTTTGTTCATAACGACTGGTATTTCACTTGTTTTAAAGAAGTATACCCGAAATGGCTTGATACAAGATACGAACACGAAAGATATATTGCATTTTCGCTTGCAACACTTGAATATGCAAAAGATTTGAATTTCAGAGCGGATATTATTCACTCTAACGACTGGCACACCGCAATGATACCGCTTTATATCAAAGCAAACTACAAGTTTGATGATTTCTGGTGCAGAGCAAAAAATGTATTTGAAATACACAACCTAGCATATCAGGGGGTCTGGTTTGAAGATATACTTGATTTTGCAAATATGAGAAAAGATATCGTTTATAACGAATGGGGCTGTGAACACTGGGGCAAGGTTAACTGGATGAAGGGTGCAATAAACTATTCCGATAAAGTTGTTGCGGTATCACCAAGATATGCTCAGGAAATACTCACAGGCGAATACGGCGAAGGTATGGACTATACACTAAGAGGACATACAAACAAACTCGTCGGTATACTTAACGGGATAGATTATAGCGTATTCAATCCAAAAACAGACAAAAATCTTGTTAAAAACTACGATGTAGATTCTATCGGCGGAAAAGATGCGAACAAAAAAATGGTTTGCGAATATTTCGGCCTGAAATACAATCCGGAAAGACCTTTGATATCTTTAATATCAAGACTTGTTCCGCAAAAAGGGATTGATTTAATAAGACAAGTAGAAAACGAATTAAAAAATATGAATGCCGATTTTATTTTCCTCGGCTCGGGCGAAAGCTCTTATGAAAATCTGTTTATATGGCTTTCAAACAACAGTTCAAATATCAGAACCTATGTCGGCTATAAAGCAGATTTAGCAAATCAGATATATGCAGGAAGCGACTTCTTCCTTATGCCGTCTGCATTTGAACCTTGCGGATTAAGCCAATTAATCGCTATGCGATACGGCACTTTACCTATAGTCAGAGCAACAGGAGGACTTGATAACACAGTTGTCGGCTATCCTCTTGATAACTCAACAGGGTTCAAATTCTGGGGCTACGACGGCTGGCAGATGAAAGAGGCAATAGATTGTGCCTTAAGAGTATATCAGGACAGATACACCTTTAATGCAATGAGAAAATCTGCTATGCAGGCCGACTTCAGCTGGAAGAAAAGCTCACAACAATATTTAGACCTTTATAAAAGTCTTGTTGGTTAATTAAAAAGGGTAAAATTAGTTAGTAGCACCTGTTTCATAGAAAACAGTGAATGTATCGCTTGTTAAAATTTTTGCGTGCCCGCCATGAATCGGTACGAAAACAAAACCTGCAGCATACAGTAATATATTGCCTGCCTGATAAAGCGGATATACCCATATAGAACGGTTAGCGCCCGTTTTTGAAACATTTCCGTAAAAACAGATATCAGGGTTATCTTTTACATAGAAGTTATCAACAACAATATTTGCAGGGCAGCCCATCTTATCAGATGCGGAAACTGTTTCGACACGACCTATAACCTGAGTCCCTTTAGGTAATATTGTTCCGTTTATGTTAACTTCATTTACTGTCTTAAACAAAATCGAATCACCTTCAACAATATTATTTTTTGTTGTGAGATTCTTTATTACTTTCATCTGAACAGGTATCTGAGCCTTTGAAAAATCGTAGTTAGTTTTTACTTTGATTTTTGCAACATTGTCAGAATCAATATTATTCTTCACAAAATTATCTTCAATTTTGTTTCTGGAATATTTTTTGAGAATAGATATTCCGCTTGTTTTTGATACAAATTTTGGAGTAATCAGCTCATCATCAATAGAAACATCTTGTTTTACACCGTTTTTTCGCGCCCAAATTCTGAGTGTAATACCGTCCTTTTCGTAAGGAACAACAAGTTCATCCACAATAGGTTCAGCAGTATTAACATAACTTGGAATAACCTTTGGAAACGCATTTGATTTAACAAACTCGTCTTCTATCGGAGCTGCCTTTTTAAGTAACGCAACCTTGTCTGTATTATTAACAGACTTAGTAACACCTGCCAAGGCAGAGATTGGTGATACCATCAATATTAATAGTGTTGCGATTAACTTTTTCATTAAATTATTATAACCTTAGTATTTGTAATTAAGTTTCTTTTTAGAACCTGTTTCAACTTTTTGCTGAAGCATCAATCTATTTTGTCTTGATGTTAACAGGAAGTTCTGATAATAAATATTATCTTTATACTCGTTATCAGCCAATATAGACGGATATTTCTGATAAATATATTCATATATTTTCATCATACGACGAGAAACAAGGGTATGATTTGAGAAAACATCATATCTGTATTGCTGCATAATTTTGTTCAAAATAACAATATAACCTAACGGATTGTAACCTGCATTAACCATATAGTCTACTGCTTTTTTGTCCGCCATCATATCGTACTTATTAGGGGAAACCCAGTAGTTAAGGATTGAAATATAACCTCTTAAGATTCCGTCATAAGTATCAACCCCGTGTGAGATTTGGTGAGCCAAAATACCTGCAAGCTCATCATCACTGTCTAAGTATGGCAATATTGTAGGTTTAATCCAAACAGTTCTGTTAACTGAACTTACGTCAGCCCAACGGTCACGGGTATAAACTCTGTTTATCACCATAAAAATCATTCTGTGTTCAATTCTGTTTGCATTAAGAATATTGAATCCGACTTCATTCATTCTCTTCTGAAGATCGGCTTCAGTTTTTACATCCCACGCAAAAGCAGGTGTAATCAGAACGACAGCAAATATTATCCCTATTAATAATTTTCTTATCATTTTATATCTCCAAAAAACGACTTATGACAATCTCATACCTTTATTCTATAACAAAATTAAGGGTATAACAATTATATTAATATAAATTTAAAATCGAAGTATAACTATGGTTAATTGGCAACTTTGCTATATTCATCAATCAATTCATTGAGCTTATTAACCATCACATTTTTATACGCTTCAACTTCCTGTTCCGTTTTACCCTCAAAACGGCATGTAAATACAGGCTCCGTATTACTTTGTCTTATCAAAGCAAACCCGCCGTCAAAAACAACTCTCATACCATCCATTGTGATAATATCTTTTATTTCATTTACAAAACAACGAGGATGCCCCTCAACATACTCTTTAAAACCTTCCAGCACCTGAGTTTTTAATTCATTCGGACAAGGATGTCTGAGTTCCGGAGAAGTTACAACCTCATCAAACGGAGTGAGCAAATCTTCCACAACAAAGTCTGGATTTGTGCGTTTTTGTCTTGCAATAATTTCAATAATTCTAACCCCTGCATAAATAGCATCGTCAAAACCGTAAAATCTGTCTTTAAAGAAGGTATGACCGCTCATTTCACCTGCAAGAATTGCATTCTTTTCTTTCATCATTGATTTTATGTAGCCATGTCCTGTTTTACACATAACAGATTCACCGCCCATTTTATCGATTGTATCATACAAAACCTGAGAACATTTTACTTCTGATACTACAACTGGTTTTACTTTGATGTTTGCACTTTTATACTTTTCAATAACATCTAAAGCATAAATAAGAAGAAGTTTATCCCCGGTTAACTGTCTGCCTTTAGAATCAACAACCCCTATTCTGTCGCTGTCACCGTCAAAGGCAATACCTAAATCAGCTTTTTCTTCAATAACTGCCTTTTTGATAGCCTCTAAATTTTTAGGATCACTAGGGTTTGGATGGTGGTTAGGGAATCTTCCGTCAGGAACAGAAAAGAGTTCAACAACCTTACAGCCCAAATCTCTGTACAGATTAGGAGCAACGACACCGCCTGTGCCGTTTCCGCTGTCTACCACAACCTTAATATTCCCGTTTATTACCTGAGGCAAATTATTGAACGCAATTTTAAGCTCCTGCTGATATTGAGGAATTATATCGTATTCAACATAACGCCCTTCGAGTCTTGGCGGATTTTGAGCCTTATACGCTTCCATTGTATAGTTTTTAACAATTTTAATTTGTTCTTCATTCAAAGATTGTTTTTTGAAGGTCATCTTCATGCCGTTATACTGACTAGGATTATGACTTGCAGTAACAATCATTGCACCGTCAATAGGGTTTCCTTGGGTATATTCTTCAGGCACACCAACAACTTCCGAATAATAACCTATCGGAGTAGGTGCAAGCCCTAAATCAACAACATTAGCGCCCATTGAACGTATACCTTTTATTAACGCATGGGTAAGAGCAGGTGAATGTGTTCTTGCATCACGACAAACGGTTATCCATAACTGTCTGTAATCTTTTGACAAATTGCTTGAAAGATAATCTACAAACCCTCTGCCTGTATAATAAAACAGTTCCTCTGTAATATCTTTTCCGTAAATACCTCTGATATCGTTTTTACCAAATGCCGTAAATTCTAACATCTTCTACCCCTCTATTAAATATTTCAGTTATAATAATATTATAAAAACACCCTGTTTTCAATAATCAAAGGAAATAGACTATGGGTAACACTCCGTATAACGACAAAAAACAAAATACTATAACAGCATGGCTCTTCATATTGCCTGCCCTTATAGGAACGCTTGTTTTCATAACTATCCCCGTTATATGCTCGTTTTCTTTGAGTTTTACGGACTGGGATTTGCTGAACAGTATAACCTTTAAAGGGCTGGATAACTATAAATCCATACTGAATGACGGACTGTTTTGGCAAATGCTGGGAAACACATTTGTTTATGCCCTGTCCGTATCAATACTGGGCGTTATTATACCTCTTATTTTAGCCTGTATTCTAAACAGTAAAATAAGAGGGGGTGAGTTTTACAAAACTGCCTACTTTATCCCGTTTATAACTCCAATGATAGTTATAGCACTGGTTTGGCAGTGGATATTTGACCCAAATATTGGGGCTGTAAACACACTTCTCAATTTACACATAAACTGGTTATATGATAAAGCCTATGCCATGCCTGTTCTGATTGCGGTATCTGTATGGAAACTTATCGGATACAATATGATTATTTTTCTTTCGGGACTTGCAGGGATAAATCAGGAGCTTTTAGAGGCATCAAAAATTGACGGAGCAAATGCAGTTCAGACCTTTAAGCATGTAACTATTCCGCTTCTTTCATCAACCATATTTTTTGTAATAGTTATAACCTCAATCAGCTCTTTTCAGGTCTTTGATTTAATCTATATGATGACACAGGGCGGGCCTGAAAACTCAACTATGGTTCTGGTATATTCAATCTATAAATATGCCTTCGAATACTTTGATGTCGGCAGGGCAAGTGCTATTGCGTATGTTCTTTTTGCAATAATATTCGTACTCGTTCTGTTCCAATGGAAACTGAGAAAGAATTTAGTCTATTCCGAAGAATAAATTACGGACTAAACATCCTGACTAAAATCGCGCCCGCCTACAATACGCAGGTGACGATCTTTACCTTCTCCGACAGAACGGCTTTCAAGGTTGTGCTGTTCAACAAGTGCGTGTTGAAGTTTTCTGATTTGCTGGTTTTGAGGGTTCAATTCAATATTTTTTGCCCCTGCGAGTATTTTATCAATAGCGGCTTTTGCCTCATCTAACGCACGTTCGGCATCATCATAATAGCCGTGGATAGTTTCATTTGTATCATCTTCAACACATAATGCATCTTTCAGCACCTTTTGTATCTGAGCCATTGAATTTGTTTTTACAAAGAAAATCTGAAGTCTGTACTCGTTTGCAGTAGAGAGAATTTTTGCACCGCCTTTTGCAAAGTTTTTGTGTGCAATAACCAAATCTGCATCATCAATGTTACGAGTCAGCTCTGCGTTCAAATCAAGTCGTTCAATTGCTTTTTCAACAATAGTTCTTGATACCGCATACAGATATATTTTCTTAATAGGTTTTACACTTTCAACATACTCTTTTCTTGAGAAACTAAACTTGAGAGTGTCCTCAGGTTTTTCAAGGAGTTGTGTTTCAATTTTATTTATCTGATCGGCAACGACCTTTACATTTTCAACCGTTGCATTAGAATCTTCCTGAACTTTTCTGATTTCAGGTCTGATTGGCCAGCCTCTTAAGATATAGTCAACGGCCTCAGATGTGTTCTTATAGACAGCAAGCGTATTTCTGTCAAGAATTTCGATAACAATATCGAAAGTAGGCTGTTTTTCTCTTTCAAGAACAGTCTTTTGAGAAGCACGGCGTTTTGCCTCATCATCACCAAGAGTAACCGACTGAATACCACCAACAAGGTCAGAAAGTGTCGGGTTCTTGATAAGGTTTTCTAAAGTGTTACCGTGAGCGGTTGCAATAAGCATAACCCCGCGTTCAGCAATAGTTCTTGCTGCCTGAGCTTCTGCTTCCGTCCCGATTTCATCAACCACAATAACCTCAGGGGTATGGTTTTCAACCGCTTCAATCATAATATCTTTTTGAAATTCAGGCTGTCTTACCTGCATTCTTCTTGCAGAACCGATGGCAGGGTGCGGAATATCACCATCACCTGCGATTTCATTTGAAGTATCAACAACTACAACGCGTTTGCCGAGTTCATCAGCAACGAGTCGTGATATTTCACGAAGTTTCGTTGTTTTACCTACCCCCGGAGGGCCCAAAAACAATATGCTTTTACCCATAAGACAGAAGTCTTTGATACAAGCAATAGTCCCTGTTACAACTCTACCAACCCTGCAAGTTAAACCTACAATCTTACCTTGTCTGTTTCTTATAGCACTAATTCTGTGCAATGTTCCCGGAATACCCGACCTGTTATCTGTCGTAAATTCAGGTAATTTAGAAGTGACAGCCTCGATATCCTCAATAGTGATTTCTCCAGTATCGAGTTTATCAATTTTGCCGTCCGAGTGCCTTATCTCGGGTCGACGGCCTATATCCAAAACAATTTCTATAACATCTTCCATTTTGGAATAAGTAATCTGACTCTTTACTTTGTCAGGTAATACAGTTAACAGTAAGTTAACATCGTTCTGAAATTGTAGGTTGCTCATTAATTTATCATATCTCCAACAGAATTATAACATATCTTTCTTAAGTTTTCATTTTATGCATTATCTTTTGATGATAAATCGAGTGTATATGCTGTTTTCACTGGAATTCAGCATTATTTATATTACATTAAGTTTTGTATAGTTTTGGGCTTTTACAATGTTCGATAGTTGTTGAGTTCGTTGGATATTCAGGGTGCAGATTACCCTACTTTCTAAATTCCATGAAACCCTTTATTTATAACACATTATTAAGTAATATATAGGGTAAGTTTTACAACTAATGCCTTACATGTTCGTAGTCGTGATAGTTCTCAGGAGTGCTATATTGAGTAGTTCTCGACATCTGAAATCTGCCGACAAAATTATTCACAATTCGTCTTGTCCCCTCAGGGAAATTCAGAATAGGCTGGTGTCTGTAACTCATAATTACAGGTTTAATAACTCTAACCGCATAATTGGTATACGAATCAGGAACAGCCCAAACCTTCACATTTGACATATTGCCGTATTTATCAATGGTAAAAGTAAAATGGAACTGAGTGCCGAGTGGTGCTCTGATATTTGAGTCCATCATAACCTGATTTTGAATCCTGCTGTGCCATTTATTCCACGCAATAATTTCTTCCTGCTCAGTAAGGAACGGTTTTGATTTGTTTTCTATATTCTGAGTCGGCTTAACTGCAACTGTTTTTTGCTGAGGAACAGTTTGCGGCTGTGAAGTCTGAGTTTTATTTTCCTTTGGCTGAGTCCGGGCAGTCTGTTTTGGCTGCTGCTTTACAGCGGACTGATTAGATGCGGGTTTAGGAACATTCTGTTTTACCGCAGGTTTTGTAGTTTGAGCGGGAACATTCCTTACTGTTGTTCTAACAGGGGTAATATTGTTATTCCCTGTTGTTAAAGGGCGCGTTTCTGTCTGCTGAGGAACAACATTTATGTTTGCAGGAGTATACCCGCCGTTATCATTAACTCCTAACTGAGATGGCGGAGCTTCAATTGTCATAATGCCATATTCCGCATCAGAAATCATTGCCTGCTTATGCATTTCCGGTTTTGCAATAACCACAAACAAGCTGATAATTATTAGTGAAATTATACATAATATACTTCTGATGCCTAACATTCTGCTGACTGTTATCCTTGATTAACTCTTGCAAGAAGTTCTTCTGAAGCATAAATATCAAACTTGGTTTGACTGAGCATATAAGTTTCGGCAATCAATAATGCTGTAGGAACTAATGCTGCAATAACACTCAGGAAGATACCCTGCAAATCGCCGCCTATTTCTCCAAAGAAATATGATGTATTCATTGTAAATTCGATAAGAATAATCGCACAACCGATTATCAGAGAACGGTTTTTTTCGCTTTCAAGTTTTCTTACACCCTGAATACCGAAAATATCAACACCGTGTGATAAATAGTTGCTAAAACCGTCCTGCTTAATAACATTTGAGCCCTGAATTTTTCTTATGGTAAAGAATGCATTTACAAAAGCAAAGAACGCAAAGATAATCATAAATGTTGCAAGAACGAGGAACACAGGGCTGAATCTTAACCCTGATACTCTTATCCAGCCTGCTGCTTCAGGGAAACACATTGCCAAAGTGTTAGAAACACCATAAGCAAGGAACGGAGCCGTAATAAAGCCCAAAACCATTTCTCCCACTGATTTCAGCTGTAAACTGAATAATCTGTCTTTAATATTTGATAACTTAGCAGAACTGAGAGCATTAATGTATTTCTCAATCCATTGTCTGTATTCGTTTAAAACAACTTCAAAATCTTCTCTGTATTCGTTTTGGTCAAGAGAATATGTCATTTGATGTCCCATATATTTAAAATACCCGCAAGCCATAGCAACAATAATTGCCAGACCTACAAAGAACATTGAAACAAGAATTGCAAAAACTCTGCTAATATTCACATAATACAAAAGGTTAATTACATAAATACCTGCAAAGAACACCCCTGTTGAAATGAGCATAAAGTGTTGTGCCGCAATTGATGATGCGGTGGTTTTATCTTTGTTTTGGAAGTACAGATATATGCCCTGTTTTAAAATCAGACAAAGTCCGTACATAACGACAGTAAACCCAACCAAAAGTTTTATATTAGTCGGAAGGTGAATAAAGTTCTTGGTTTCTTCAATTTCCAACCCTGTCAAATAGTTTGCAACACCAAACGCTGTTACAAGTGAAGTCAATATCATTGCAATATGCAAAAAGATTGATGCACGATAATTAAGAGTCAGTTTAGTTTTCAAATCGTTGATAACAAAACCTGTTTTCTTAATAACACCGACTCTTGCTTTTTCAATTTCAGCCTTTTTCTGTTCTATCGGGCTGACATCATAATTTTGTTGTTCGACGATTTTAACCGAAATAAATTCGTCGTTTACCCCTGACATAAGTTTGCAGACTTTTTCAATTTCAACTCTCTGTGCAAGCGGTTTACCCTTAAACAAAATTTGCTGATTATTAAAGGTATTCAAGAGAGAACACTTGTTTGAACCGCTGTCACACTGAAGTGTCAGTACCAAATCAAACCCCATATCTACGACAAAATCGCAGCTCGGGTTTGAGCCGATATTAATAATTTCTTTGTCAGTAAAAGTTTTTTCATTGTTTTTCGATGTCAGTGTAATTATCATATTTTTTCCTTTACTTTTTATCTTTTGTTTAACATTTAAAACTTCTATACGCTTACCCTATCTACCGATAGCATTGATAAACTTTCTGAGCGACTTATCAACATTTTGTTCGGGAGCCAAAATCAATTTATCCTCACCGAGAATAGGGCTCAATTTTTCCTTTACCATATCAAGTTTTTGAGGGTGTGCATATAAAAACATCATTGAAATATCAGGAGCATACTTTTTCACATTTCTGATATTTTGAGGAAGTGTATTCCAGTCAATTTGTTTTGCTGTTGCACCTTCATTTTCAAGATCCCCGATAACAACAACCGCAGGAACAAAGCCATCTTTTTTCATGTTAAGAGCATAAGAAAGCGCCTTCTTTAACCCTTCTCCGTATGCTGTTCCCATATCGGAAGGAGAAAACTTAGTGAAAGCTTCCATTGATTTTGTTATACCGCTTGTATTTTGAGGGGAACCCTCATAAATAATATACGCATCCTGAGATACCTTAATAATTTTTATCTGATCCTCAGGGTCTAACTGAGCGCATATTTGTTTTAAAAACCTTTTTTGTTCAGGCAATTTAGCCTGATTAGAAGCGGATGAATCCACTACAAACATAACTGCCGCAGGATGAAAGTCATCAACCTGAATATTTTTCAACCCTGCCCACACAAGTT
The DNA here is from genome assembly GCA_902765215.1 of uncultured bacterium. Lineage (GTDB taxonomy): Bacteria > Cyanobacteriota > Vampirovibrionia > Gastranaerophilales > Gastranaerophilaceae > UBA2883. The sequence continues at coordinate 30,048 of CACWZA010000001.1, forward strand.
TTATAACCACACAGGTCATAAGTATTACCAAACCAAGTATTATTATTCTCTTATTCATTAGTCCCTCTATATTAAAAATTATTCCTATACTATAATAGCATAATCTTATTCATATGGCACTACTTCAACAGGTTCAATTAATCTGACCATAACAACACTGCCTGCAGGAACCTCTGCACCTTCACCCTTTGAGCCTACAGCAGACATAAGTCCGACAGAACCGCCTACTGCAGCACCTATGGCAATCCCGCTTGCGACATTTCCTGATGACATTACCGTTGCCAACGCAGCAACGGCAACACCGGCTACTGCACCGACAGCAACATTTCTTGCAGTTTTTAAGAAACGATTGCCTTCTACATTTATATAAACTTTTGTTGAAGTAAGTCTTATTCTGTCACCGCTCGGAGTAAGCACTTCATCAAAGGTAAGTGCAAGTTTCCCATTAGCATAAGCGTAACCTGCTTTCTTTACATCGGTTGCTTTGCCGTATACAACGCTGCCCTGAGGCGCAATAATACGGCCTTTGTAAACCCAGTCTTTACTCAAAACTGCAGCAATAATATCGTTTTCGGACAAACTTTCAGAGTTTATTGATGACTGGATTTGTGCCTCAAATTCTTCACCCTTAGGAACAAGCAAAACTGTTCCGCTTATTGTTCTGTCAACAGGTTCAGGGTGAATAACTTCCTGTGGCTGATATACACCTTTTGCTCTTTCTTTGACCTTTGATTTTTCAAGTTTTGGGCCTGTTTTTATCTCAATTGCAGCTTCTTTTTGTATCTTGGCCTTTTCTGCTGCTTCCTGACGGTTAAATTCCTCCTGTGCTTCATCACTGAAGTCATAGACGGTATCTTCCGCAAAAGCCGGCATAGTTTGCACAGATAGAGTTAATACTGCAATTATCAGACATAAAATCTTTTTCAAGTTTTCATCTCCTGAACAGGGTTCAATTATTACTTAAATAACACATTTATGGTTTCTTTTGTTTCGTAGGTTACATAACCCACCACTGCGCGTTTTTTAACATCCGGAGTTTTCAGATACATTGTGAAGTGTCCGAAAATACCTGTATGCTGGCTGTTTGCAGTGCGTTTAAGATTAATTATATCAATATAGTCTATTTTATTCAAGTCAAAGTCTTTTTTACGATCGTTAACAAGCAACACACCGTTTTTGTCCATTCTCACAAATCTGATTCTTGCCCTCTTTAATTCTGCAGCAGATATTTTTGAATGATCACCGTCAGAATTAAGCGCGATTAATGAAGCAAATCTGTTATTTTTAGGGTCGTTTATCCCAAGTATATCGTCAGGTGACCAGTTCTTGTCATTTCTATCTGTTACAAGAACATAACGAACGCCGTCAATCGTAACGACATAAGGGTCCATAACCAGTGCAAGCAACGCACCGCCTGCAATAGCACCTGCACTCAGAGCACCTGCAACATCACGACCATCAAATAAAGATGAATTGAATTTTGACTCCATTTTGACATATTCGTTGCACCCTCTTGTCTTAATCGAATTAGCATCGTTAATAGGTCTTGTATTTTTGTAATCAAACATATCCAATGCAAAAGCCGGAGTTGCCATAAGTCCAATAAATAAGAGAGCCAGTAATTTCTTCATAATTCACCTCATCAACTAATAGTTTTTTCATCCTTACATCTATTTAACGATAAATTATTATATTTGTTCATTTTTTGTGAAGTTATATTAAGACATTGTTTATTGCATTGATAACTTCGTCATAAGTGATTGCTTCCATACATTCAGCAGCCTTATTTTTACACCTTTTATTTCTGCTTGATGCAAACATACATGGAGAACATTCATAATTTTTAGTTAAAACCGTACACTTTTCGCTTCTCGGCTGCCAACGAACGAGTGATGTAGGGCCATTTAACAGAATTGACGGAATGTCAGATGCAGCAGCCATATGTATAACCCCTGAATCTATACCCAGTACAAGATCCATTTTTGAGACCAAACTCATTGTTTCCTGAATATTACACATACCGCACAAATTTATCACTTTTGAATTAATATCAGAATTTAACTCTATACCGCTATAATATTCATTATCTGAATTACCGCCGACAAAGAATATATTTGCAGATTTTTCACCTGCCAGATATTCTATAACCTTTGCCCAATTAGCTTTATTCCAGTTTTTTTGAGGAAAACGGCTTGATGCATGAATCAAAACCTTTTTCCCTGAACGGTTATTAACAGTTTCTTCAACTTTCTCTGATGGGGATACCCACATTTCGGTTTTATCATTTTCAACCTTGTATCCGCATACTTTGAGCAAATCCAAATAAAAATCAATTTCGTGTTTGTCGTTTTTATATGGGGCAGTTTTAGTCAGCCTGAAATTTCGTCTTACATCAAACCCTATTCTGTTTTTAACTCTTGCCAGAAACGCAACTTTGGATAAAAAATTATCATTTTTCAAAAAGAAAATGGTGTCATAATTTTTAAACAACCTATAGTAATAGAAGAAATCTCTGTACTTCTTCTTCAGCTTTATAAGGTTATTTATATACGGGCAATTTAACATAATACTCTCTGCAACCCCATCAACAAGAGCATCTATCTGTGCATTTGGAAGATTCTTTCTTAACTCTCTGTAAAACGCACTCGCAAAGATTGTATCACCAATCGTACCGTATCTTATTACCAATATTTTATCCATACTCAAAATATATAATAAAATTCATTTTTATGCAAAACAACATTGTTGTTTTTTTCAACTGGTTGACATGTCAACCAACATTTTTATATAATAAAAGAAAGAGGGCGGAAATATGAAAGAGATTAAAGCAAAACACTATGTTGATACGATTATTTTTTCTATAGATCTGATTATTAAAGGCTTAAAAGCGGAATTAAAACAAAAGATAGATAACCTTAATATCGGAATAACGGGAGAACAGTTTGTCGTATTAGATACAATATATTGTTACCCTAATATTTACCAGCAAAAACTGTCCGACTTATTATCAAAGGATAAATCTAACACAACCCGTATTTTAGGGGTATTAGAGAGCAAAGGGTTTATCAAAAAGACCGTAAGCAAGAACAAAAACAGACTTGTTAACCTCCTTAACATCACAGATGCGGGCGAAAAGGTCATAAAAGATAATATGCCTAATATGAAAAAGTTTCTTACTACTGTTTTTGAAAACATTACGGATGAAGAAATCGACCTTCTGCACAGTTTGAGTGCAAAGTTCCAAAAAGATTTGTCAAATGCTTTGGGGTAATGAATCAAACATCAAACCTTACAGCATTAAACCCGTTCCTCCGCCAACTTGGAGGAGGCTAGGAGGAGGAGCGATTTAAATTTATGTTAAACTATACTGTATGAATCATAATAATATTGAATTAGCACGCAATTTAAGAAAAAATATGACACCTCAGGAAAGAAAACTGTGGTCTTTGTTAAGAAACAAACAGTTTCATAATCTTTCTTTCCGCAGACAATACCCAATAGGCGACTATATCGTTGATTTTATTTGTTGGGAATTAAATTTTGTTATTGAAATTGATGGCGGACAACATAACGAACCGAAAAACATTGAATATGATAAGGAAAGAACAGAATTTTTAAATAGACAAGGCTTAAAAGTAATACGCATTTGGAATAACGATATTGACAACAATATTGAAAGTGTATTTGAAGAATTGAGCAATTTTATTAACTCAATCAAATAATTGCTCCCCACCCTAACCCTCCCCAAGTCGGGGAGGGAAATTCTGAACGACAAACTTTTTCTTCCTTTGGTTTATAAGAAGAAAAAGCAGTTTAAATTAAATATATTTACCCCCACTTATAACATAGTTTTGCGGAGTTCTTCGCCTGATTTTGCGCTTAAATATGCAGGCGGAATATCAAATACCGTTTTACAACCTGACTGACCTTCTTTGTTCAGTCTGTATGCTGCACGGGCATAAGCAACAAGCACGCTTGAAGTAAATTCAGGGTTAGAATCAAGTTTAAGATTATATTCAATAACATGGTTATTAGCACCGCCTGCCGTTACACCTGTTCTAATTACGCAACCGCCGTGAGGAATACCTGAATGATTTGCTTTTAACTCATCCAATGAAATAAAGTGAACTGTTGTGTCATAGTCAGCAAAATAGTTTGGCATTTCTTTGATTTCTTTCTCAATTCTTGCCTTGTCTGCGCCGTCTTTTGCGACAACGAAACATTCTCTTGTGTGTTTTTCTCTCGTTGTGAGTTCAGGGTTTTCGCAATTTTTAACCGCCGTCAAAGCTTTTTCAACAGGGATAGTATACTGTTTTGCATCCAGCACCCCATCAATTCGCCTTATCGCATCAGAATGTCCCTGACTAACCCCTTTGCCCCAGAAGGTATAATCTTTACCCTCAGGCAAAATAGCATTTGCATACATTCTGTTCAGAGAGAATAACCCCGGATCCCAGCCAACAGAGATAATACCGATTTTCCCGCTTTCTTTTGCAGATTTATCAACATTTGCAAAATGTTCAGGTATCTTTGCGTGGGTGTCAAAACTATCGACCACATTAAACATCTTTGCATATTCAGGTGTCTGAACGGGTAAATCTGTTGCACTCCCGCCGCATAAGATTAATACATCAATTTTATCTTTCCAGTCTGCTATTTCTGACACATTCAAAACCTTTGCATCAGAATTAACCTTCAAATCCTGCGGATTTCTTCGTGTAAATATTGCTACCAAATCTATATCAGGGTTTTGTTTTACAGCGTGTTCAACACCTCTGCCCAAATTCCCGTAACCTAAAATCGCTAATCTCATCTTATATCCCTCTTTTATTTATCACTGTTTAATACTATATATCAAACCCAAACGGGGTGCAAATTTATAAATTACTCAGCAAAACATGCCTCTTTATAAGAGGAAACAAATACTATTCCCACACTAACTCTTAGCGGGAAGCAGACTCTTTAACAACCTTTTCTGATAATGCGATTTCATCTAAGATTTTTGCATTCATATTTTTATTTTTTGCAAAAAATGTGAGCATATATGCCATCGTATCAGCACCAAAATCTTTGAAATTGATTGGGAAATAGCTGTTTTTTGAAGCCATATCATAAGTTTCATCAGCCTTATCGCCAACAAACCCTGTTGAATTATGCATTATCTCATTCTTTTTATCAACAACTCCGCCCTTTAATATAAGCTGATAGTTGTAACTAAATCTTTCGTGGAGTTTTGCAGGTGCATGACAAAATTCCAAAACGGTATCATCAAACCCGTTATTCACGATATCCTTAAGTACCTGACGGTTTTCCTGAGTAATCCATTCAGGATGAGTTTCCAGTTTATGCATAAGTTTCGGACCTATTTTTGTCCCAAATGCAGTGTTAGAATTATAGTTGGTTGATAATTGCATATATAATCCCCTTTTAACATTCAAATGTATTTATATAACACCCGTAAAAAATAAATTTGCTAAAGGGGTAAATAAAGTGGTAAAGACAAAAGTTATAAAAGCAATTAAATAGGAAGTGAATAATCACTTCCTGTTTTTTATATAGTTAGTTTAAACTCTTTTTACTTGCTTTATATACTTTCTTTGAACTGTTCAAACTCTTTATTAATTATTTTTGATTGTTCATATTCTTTTTCTATTTTTTCAACAAGCAAATTTTTGCTGTCAAACTGTTTTGCAATATGGCGGACAGTTTCAGCACCATCATTTTTTATGTAGATAGGGAATCTGTCATCTGTTGCAAGTGTTTTACCTGTATAATTACCTGCGATGTAATTTTTAAAGATATAATAAATTCTGTCATAACCTCTCATGACTTCATTTTTCTTATCCATAACCCCGCCTGTGAGGTTTAATTTATAGTTGCAATGATAGAGTTCTCTTTCTTTTAAAGAAACATCTTCAAGCTCCAGCACGGAATTTATCCCGTTATTTCTAATCATAGAAAGATTCTTAAAATTGTCACTCGTAAGAATATCTTTATTTCTCTGAATAAATCCCTGCAAATTTCTTCCGTATCTTGTTCCGAAAGAAGTGTTGTTCGCCGGTTGTACATTAACTATCTGCATAATATTATCCTTTTTCTTTTAATCGGTAACACTTGTGGTAAAACTAAATATATATTTACCCCTTATTACATTTACCCCTAGCCCTTTTGTTTACCGTATTGACGGTATTCGTTGTTTTTAAGGGCATCTTTGATATAGTTATCCATTTTACCTTGAGTTTTAGGAACATTGTGTTTTTCAAACTTTTGGAAAACTTTGAACCCGATTTGTCTCAACTTTTGTTCAAACCCTTCATCAAGTCTTTTTCTTATTGAAACACGAACATTACCCTGATTACCGTTCGGGTATAATACATTCTGATATTTTGATGCCATGGCTTTTAGGGCATCTCTCTTTGCAGGTGATACATTCTGAGCCACCAGCGGTATTCTGTAAGTTGATGTAAATGATATGTCTGACATAAATTACTCCTTATAAGTTTATATTTTAAAACCCGTAAAAATAAAATTTGCCGGATAAAAATAAATTAAAAATTTATTTTATGATATATTAAAGGAAAAACAGGAGTTTAACAGAATGATTACATTTCCAAAGGTTAGGGCAGTGAGTTATGCAATAGGCAAAAGATTGCAGGGGTATCATTTACTCCAAAACCCGAAGGGCACACCTCAAACCGAAGTTAATATGGTAAAAGAAAATTTTTACGGAACCACATCCTGTTGGGATGATATTTTTCATATAACAAGATTAAAAAAGACTTTTTCAAAAGACGGCAACCATACAGAAAAAAGATTTTTAATGTCGACGCATTATATGGATGTTAACAGTATGAAAATGACCAAGCCGAGAAAAAAAGATATTAATTACAGTGTAAAAAAAGATGGGGATTATACTGTTTTTAAAGAAAGAGAAGATTTGGCATGGGAAGTAGCCGAAAAAAGAAAAGTGTCAAAATTATCATATAAACGCAGCGACTTATTTAAGCACGACAGTGAATACGATAAAATGTGTGCAACTAAAAGACACGCACAATGGGACAGAGGGTATTACAAAACACACTATCCGTTGATGACTAAAATTCTTTCACTCGGTATGCATAAAAGAATGGCATATCCGTCAGACAACAGACCAAACTTCTTTAAGGTTTTATACCAAAATTTAACAAACAAACCAAACCTTCCGCCGGAACAAAAATATGATATAAGACCTAATTTTAAACATTTAGTCTAGTGAAGTTATATCGTAAATTTTTATTTAATTTTTGAACAAAATCACTTGTATTTGTTTTAAATTATGATACATTATACTTATCTGTAATCTTAAAAATTTAGGGGTCTTAATGCAAGTACAAAAGCTGCAAACTAACAATTATAATCCGCAGTTTAAAATGAAAATACTTCCAACCGAATCGGTGAAGTATGCTGTTTTGACATCAAGAAATATGATTGAATCGCCGAATTATTACGACACCCACAGGGGTTTTGTCAGAACTTTTTGTAACAGTCTTGCAAGGATATTAAAAAGCAAGCAGGCAGAACGAATATGGGCAAGTGTATGCAGGGGCAGTCGTAACGAAATCACCCCTTCTTATGTTGAAGAATATTATAAAACAGGCGAGTCAAAACATGTGCTTTCCTTAAACAGCATACAGGAAAACGAACATCGTTACGGGGATATGGCATATTCACAGGAAGGCGGGAATATGATGAGAACGATAATTGAATATTCTAAAACAATCAAAGATGTTCCGGAACAAAACCTGAATCTGAAAATGGATGCAGACTTAGCCAATTATGCGTACGATGTATTAAAGGAAGATTTACACAATGACATTACAGGGTTTTATAACCCGGGATTTAAAATTTAACCCTAGCCTTTATAAATTGCCTTGTTAAAATGTTTTTTACCTTTTTTAATCTTGAGCCCTGATTTTAAATCATCAGCGGTAAATGTTTTATTCAGCTCATTTATTGGAGCATCATCAACTGTTACCCCGCCCTGCTGGATAAGGCGTTTTGCTTCCCCTCTGCTTTGAGCGAATTTGCACTTAATAAGCAGATTTAAAATATCAATAACACCGTTTTCTAAATCAGAATCAGCGATTTCAGTTTCAGGCATGTTTGCATCATCACCCGCACCGCCAAACAATGCTCTTGCTGATGCCTGCGCTTTATCTGCTTCTTCTTTACCATGAACAAGTTCTGTAAGATGATATGCAAGAAGTTCTTTCTTTTCGTTAATTCTTGAATCTTCCCAGTTTGCGATTTCTTCTATTTCTTCAATAGGAATAAATGTTAACAGTTTAAAGCACTTCATAACATCAGCGTCATCAACATTTCTCCAGTATTGATAGAACTCAAACGGGCTTGTCTTATTCGGGTCTAACCAAACAGCACCTTTAGCGGTTTTACCCATCTTCTTACCTTCAGAATTCATTAAAAGTGTAATTGTCATAGCATAAGCATCATCACCGGTTTTCTTTCTGATAAGTTCAGTACCCGCAAGCATATTACTCCACTGGTCATCACCGCCAAACTGCATATTGCAGCCAAAGTGTTCATGGAGATAGTAGAAGTCAAATGCCTGCATAATCATATAGTTAAATTCAAGAAAACTTAAACCTTTTTCCATTCTTTGTTTATAACATTCCGCTCTGAGCATATTGTTTACGGAAAAACATGCCCCAACCTCTCTCAAAAGTTCGATATAATTCAGTTTCAAAAGCCAGTCTGCGTTATTAACCATAATCGCATCGTCTTCGCCGAATTTAATAAATCTTTCCATCTGTTTTTTGAAACAGTCACAATTATGCTGAATAACCTCAGGTGTCATCATAGAGCGCATATCCGTTCTGCCTGACGGATCACCGATATAACCGGTTCCGCCCCCAATCAGAACAACAGGTTTATTACCTGCCATTTGTAACCTTTTCATAAGGCATAATGCCATAAAGTGACCTACATGAAGAGAATCCGCAGTAGGATCAAACCCGATATAAAATCTTGCACCGCCGTTATTTATCAGCTCTCTGATTTCATCATTATCGGTAACTTGTGCAATTAATCCTCTCGCCTGTAACTCTTCAAATATTTTCATCAATATGTCCCTTTCTTCTATAACACAATGATAGCATAAACATTATTTTTTGAATTATGATTTCTTATCCCGTTTTTTATAGCGTAAATAAAGACCTATATCTACGATTAAAAACATCATATTAAACAGATAAAGCCATATTACCCAGTCATAATAATAAAACAGTTTATGGATAACCCCGCAGATGTATCCGAGCAAAATCAGGCAGGTAAAGGTACAACTTTTACCTTTTACACTTTTTGCCTTAAAAGTTTTGTAAACCGATACAGGCCAGCTAACTCCGAAACACGCCATCATTCCCGCTTCAAATATACTCATATTTTTGCCCCCTCAATTAGTTTTAATATATTCAATTTTATCATAATCAGGTATTTATGATAGAATAAGACGGTAAAATAATTTGGAGTTAAGGATATGGAACAAGAAAGAAAATACACACCGATTGAAGAATTTATGAATGCTTTCAGCCATTCACTAGGAGCATTGTTTTCAATATACGCAATAGTTATGCTTGCCGTAGCATCACAGAACGCAATTGAAGCATCTTCAACCGCTATTTTTGGAGCTACCCTGTTTATACTTTTCCAGTCATCGGCACTTTACCACGCGATGGTAAACGAAACCGCAAAAAAAGTTTTTAGAAAAATAGACCATAGTGCAATATTTATGCTGATTGCAGGAACTTATACCCCAATATTACTTCTTGTAGTAGACTTCCCTTTGTCTGTCGCACTCCTTGCAATGACTTGGTATATAGCAATAACAGGGATAATTTATTCATGCCTGACTCTCAAATTCAAATATTTATCAACAGGTTTGTATCTTGTTATGGGCTGGTTATCACTGTTCCTTTTCTTTGCAATCTGGAATAATGCGAGCCATCTTGCAGTATGGTATTTGCTGCTTGGCGGACTGTTCTACTCATCAGGATGCATTTTCTACCTTTCAAAGAGAAAATTTATGCACTGTATCTGGCATATTTTTGTACTCCTCGGAGCAGCATCGCACTACTGGAGTATTATGGAAATCCTTAAATCCATAAAGACTGCGGGATAATCAACCCCGATTTGGTTATCTTATAAAGTTTGTATAAGTTACCTGTTCCTGTTTCGGAGGTTCTATGCCTGCCTTTTCGCCTGCCTCTTTACATTTAAGGAACCAAGCCATATTACGGGCAAGAAATCTCATATTTTGCATACCTTCCAAATCCTGCTTGGCTTCATCTGCATTTGCACCGTGAACCATATTCCAATACCTGCCTGAAATAATCGGCATTTGGGTGATGGTAAAATATTTGTTTAACTGATCTAAGGTTGCCGTCGTTCCGCTCCTTCTTGCACAAGCTATTGCAGCCCCGGGTTTATGTTTGAATACATTCCCTTTTTGCCATCTTGATGCTGTAAAAAACGCCCTGTCAAGAAATGCAGTAATTCCACCGCTTGCAGACGCATAGTGGACAGGCGAACCAAAGATATAACCGTCAAACCCCGATGCATAATCAACAAATTCGTTTACCTTATCATCTATAACACATCTGCCGAGTTTACCGCAGCAATAACATCCTCTGCACGGAGATATCGGTTCAGTTCCTATCTGATAAATCTCTGAATCTATACCTTCTTCTTTAAGCGTTTTTGCTATTTCTTCAAGCGCCGTATAAGTACAACCATTTTTATGTGGTGAGCCGTTAAATAATAATACTTTCATTGTAATCTCCTATGGTTTCATTTCCGCCAATCGTTTACCCAAATCAAAGGCACTTTCTTTGTCTTTAGGGAACTGAGTTTCTTTAACACTGCGTTTATGCCCTTCATCAAAAACATCACAGTCATATTTTGAATAGTCATTAAACTGATAAGTGTCGTAAGAATTGAGGGTTTCACAATACCCGTAAATCATTTTCAGGAACATCTCGTTTGCGCCGAGAATTGTCGGATACGCAAACTGGTCTGCCATAGATTCAGGGCAATTCATTGTAAAAATCAACCCGACAGGAATATCTCTTGTAAGATTTCTTTTCCAGCCGCCTTTCCCGTCCTGCATATATGTTCCGCCCGCAAACAACATTCTTTCAATCAGGTTTCTAAACATACCAGTAGGGTAAGAATAATAAATAGGACTGCCGATTATAACGGCATCTGCGTTTAAAATCCTTTGTAAAACAGGCTGGAGCTCATCTCTCCACGCACACAACCCGCCAAGGTCAGCACCCTTTCTTTTGCAGGCAAAACAACTCATACACCCTTTAAAATTCATATCAACAAGGTTAATATATTCTACTTCCGCCCCGACTGATTCAGCACCTTTTTGTGCCTCTTTCAAAAGCTGTGCGGTATTAAAATTTTTACGCGGACTCCCGTTCAAAACAATTACTTTTTTCATAATAAACACTCCCCTTTTTTCGTAATATTACCACAAACGGAATAAAACAAAAATATTATTTCTTAAACTGACTCAAGGGAGTATAATCAAACCGGACATACTTATCAAATACCGCTTTTCTGTCTTTAAATTCCTGTTCCGTTGTTTTCTTCCACTCACCGTTATCGGAAGAATATGTAATATACCAACTGCTGTCTGCATCTTCCTGCCCGACTTGTTTAAAAAATACCTGCGGGTACAAGGTTGTTGAGTTTTCAACAAGAATAAATATTTTCCAGACGCGCTCATCGGCTCCTGACGGAAATTCATTACAAAGAAAAACTTCATCAGTAGCGAAATATCTGTCACGATTTCCGCCACTCACAACATGGACAGGTTTTCTGTCAACCATTGTATAAATATCGTAGATTACACCCTTCATAACACCCTGTTCAATCTCACCTATAAAGAGTTCCTCTATCCCGTCAGCATTAACATCATAATAAGCATATCCTATTTTATCCAAAAGGTTTTTATTATTAGCAGCCAAAGCATTATACATATAACTCATATTTTCTTTTTCAAGTTTGTTTGAATCCCAATGCTCGTTTATGGCTTTTATATGTTTTTCAATTATTTCGTTATATAAATCTTTCCCTCGTGTACCTCTGCCGTTATAGTATTTTGTATAACTTTTGTCCAGAATCTTCTCTCCGATAGTATTTGCCAAATGATAAAGACGATAATATGAAGCGGAATTTCCCGTTACATAGTCATACTGAACATCTGTCGGCTGAATAAGTACCATATCATATACTGTTCCGTAACGGTCAACCAGTTCACCCAGCTTCTTACTACCGGGGTATGATGCGTATTCTGACGGTTTCTTAAAAATACGCAGTCCGAAAGCATAACCGCCAAACCCCGCTTTTTTGGAAACCTTGTCATATATCAAAATACCATGATCGTTTTTTATAACACTATAAGTACCCCTTACTTCATTAGGAAGCACAATCGCAAACAGGTTGTTAGAAACCCTTATCCCTGAGGCATACGCACCGTAATACAGGGCAGAACACAGCAGTACCAAAAATCCTATAAATATTTTTTTCATATTATCAACTGTCCCAAAATTATTTTATTATTTCTCTCTTTTTCTATATTATCACAAATGTTGACTCAATTAAAGGTAAGTATGTAGTATAAATGCCCGATTTTATCAAAAGAAAAGGGAACTATTTTAAGTTCCCTTCTTTGTGTACTACGTATGAAATTGATTATTTAACCGCTAATTTTTTAGTTGTTTCTTTTTCTATTTCTTTTTTAGGAGCGTGTATTTTCAAAATACCGTGTTCAAGTTTAGCATCGGTTTTTTCCACATCTATATCCTTAGGGAAATAAACTGTTCTTGAAAATTCACCGTATCTGAACTCTGATTTTGTATAATTAGAGTCTTTTTCTTCTTTTTCTTCTTCTTTTTTAGCATTAATTGTCAAATGATTTTTATCGATATCAATATCTAAATCTTCTTTTTTAACCCCCGGAAGCTCGGCATTTACACAATATTCGTTGTCGTGTTCATGGAGTTCCACAGGCATTGCCAGTTTGTCTAAATCTTTGTAATCTTCGTCGCAGACAAATTCAGGGAACAAACTGTCAAAGTTTCTGTTTAAAATAGTGTTGATTTCATCATTTACTGATTTAATAAAGCCATCAGGCGATTTTTTAATTAAGAATTTCATATTGTACTCCTTTCTTGGGAGTAATATTTAGGGATCTGTCGGTAAATATTACCCTTAACATAATGTATATCACTTTCAACACTATTATTATGACTCCATTTTTAGAAAAAACGGAGATAATTAACCAAAATTTAACAATTCAAACAGACAGGCATTATATAATACCTGCTCTTCAAAGGAATACAAACATATTATTCAATAATATATGCGTTGACGATTTCACCGTAATACAGGGTATGGAAATCGCAATTAGCCATAGGGTTATCCGAAGGAATACCCTCAGGATAGCAGTCCTCAAGAATCTCTCTTGGGATTTGGCTGACATCTTGTTCCTGCCTATATGTAACCTTACATTCAATTGTAAGAGGGAGCTCTTTTATTGCAGGAGAACTGACACTGATACCGTCGACAGGAGTCAGAGAAAAATCCTCATATTCCATATCTTCAAACTTATTTCCGTCTCTGCCGGAGTTTGCACCGCAATAACCTATTGCTCTTGCAACAAGTTTTCTGCTCTCACTGTTGAGCGGAACGGATACCGTAAACTCTTTGCTCTCTTCTATTAACTGGTGGGTAAATCTTCCGTGTCTTATGAAAGCGGTAAAGAACATTTTGTTCCACTTAATACCGATTTGCCCCCATGAGATTGTCATTGTATTAACCTTGTCGCCGCTCCTTGTATTCAAAAGGATACCGCTTCTCAGCTGACTCATAATTGTCGGTAAGTAGTCCACAACATCAATTTGTTTAACCATACTGGCCTCCATTAGAACAATATAATTATAACATATTTGTCAATACCTTTGAATACCACGCAAATTTCGGCTAGAAAATACTGCCGCTTAAAATTTTTGACATATAATAAAGATATGAATTTAGACAAACTTAAGAACAAAAAATATGTACCTGACAAACTGAAGAAATTCGGGTTTAAAAAGTCGCAAGGCGGCTGGATATACAAAGGGGATATTCTGAACGGCGATTTTAAACTGACCGTCGCTATTACAGAGGATAAGATAAAAACCGAACTCATTGAAACAGAAACCTCTGAACCGTACACCCTTCACCTTGTAGAAGGGGCAGAGGGGGAATTTGTCGGGAAAGTACGCTCAGAATATGAAAAAGTTATGGATAAAATTGCCCAAAACTGTTATGAGATGAGTGTTTTTGAGTTTGAGCAGTCGCTGTCAGTTTTGGAATACGCAAAGGAAAAATACGGGAGCGAAGCGGAATACCTTTGGGAAAAGTTCCCGAGAAACGCCGTTTGCAGAAGAAACGATAACAAGAAATGGTATTTTGCAGTACTGTCAGTCAAAGCGGACAGGCTTGGGTTTGATAATGACGAAATTATTGAAGTCATTGATTTAAGGGCGAAAAAAGAGGATGTGCCCGATTTATTAAAACAGAACAACATTTACCCCGCATATCACATGAACAAGAAAAGCTGGATAACAATTGTTCTTGATAACTCGATGGACACAAATAAACTGTTTGAAATGATAGATACCAGCTACGACCTTGCAAAATAATATTGCTGATATTATTGTGATATACTTGGTTTATGAAACTAACAATGCTCGGAACAGGGAATGCACTTGTGACAAAATGCTACAACACCTGTTTTATACTAAATGACAATAATGAATATCTGCTTGTTGACGGTGGAGGCGGAAACCAAATCTTATCCCAGCTGGAACAGGCAAAAATATCCTGCGGAGATTTGCACAACATTTTTGTTACCCACAAACATATAGATCACATATTAGGGATAGTCTGGGTAATCAGAATAATACTTCAAAACCACAAAAACGAGGGTGAATACTATGTTTATGGGCACAAAGAAGTTATTGAAATACTTGAAAATATGTGCAGAACCCTAATCAGAGAAAAAGAAACAAAACTAATCGGAACGGTTTTAAAATTCATAACGATAGAAAACAACGAAGAAATCGACCTCATCGGGCACAGGTTCAGATTCTTTGATATACACTCAGACAAGGCAGCCCAGTTTGGGTTTACCATAGATAATGAAATCGTATGCTGCGGAGATGAACCTTATAATGACACAATAAAAGACTTCGTTAAAAACGCAAAATGGCTTATGCACGAAGCTTTTTGTTTAGATTCAGAAGCCGACCTTTTCAACCCTTACGAGAAAAAACATTCAACCGTAAAGGATGCCTGCAAAAAAGCACAGGAAAACAACATTAAAAACCTTATTCTCTACCACACAGAGGACAAGAATATAAAGAACAGAAAAGAGTTATACACCGCAGAAGGCAGACAATACTTCAGCGGGAATATATATATCCCTGATGATTTGGAAAGTATTGACCTGATTTAACGACTTCAACACAAGACAGAGTATCACTATGTAAATAAATGATACAAAATTAGCCTGTCAGGGGTTGAAAAACCGAAAAAATAGTAAATAATAAAAGTAGCAGTTAAAAATACTGTTTTTATGTTCATCATTTAGAATGGAAAGGGGCGACAAGCCCCTTTCTATTTTTGTTGGTTAAATCCTTTAACCCTTTACCAAAGCGAGTTTGAGCTTTGTTTTTGCAAAGAGTGCGTGAATTTTATCCTTAGGCATTAAAATTTTATCGCCTTCGAAGATATCATAATTTTTGCCTGCAATCATAACTTCTGCCTGCCCTTCCAATATATGTATCATCACATTTGAAGGTGAGATACAAGGCATTATTGATTGCCCTCTGTCAAATGCTAACCCAGCCACTGTTTGAATATCTGTCTTATATATAGTTGTGGTCATAATTGACCCTTTTTCATAATAGAGATTCTTCTTCAACTTGATAAGTTCGTGCTCAGTTATAGTAGGTTCCATACATACCTCCTTATCAGTCTGTAAAATTATAGTTTTTATTGTCACACATTTAAATTCGGTAGATGTTTAAAATCTGCTATTGTAGTGCCAGTCATATATTTTTCAAATTTGCTATTCATTTCGGTTACAAAGTTGCACATAATGCAGTCTATACAAGTACCATCGCCACTAGAAAACAAACATTTTCGGCATTCAAATTTGCCTTCAAATATTTCATACACATCCATTAACGACATATTCTTATATTCATCTTTTATTGAAAAACCACCCTTTGGACCTTTCACGGATACTAAAATGCCTTCCTTCACGAATCGTTGAAGGACTTTTGATAAGTGATTATCTGAAATTCCGAATTTGGTTGATATTTCTTTTACTGTTGAGGGTTCACCCTTGTTGTTGATATAAACAATCGAATGCAGTGCGATAGCAGTTCCTTCGGAAAGTTTAATCATAAGTTCCCCTTTTTGGTATAAGGGTACTATAATATTTTTTTCGGGGTCTGTCAATAAAATATTAAGAACTCGTTATATAATTATACATTTTTTAATATTTTATTCGACAATATAGTGTAAAAATGCGGTTATTTCACAATATATTGACATCTTTGATTAAAATCACTAATATTAAATTACGGAATGAGGTTTTCATGAAAAAACTTTTGATATGTTTGTTTGCGTTGCTGTTGGTAAGTACGGGAGTCGTTTTTGCAGGTAGCAAATCTGTTCAAAAATCCCATATCAATTTTGCAAAAAAGAATATCTTAATCGCCTATTACTCCCTGAGCGGGAACACAAAATATGTGGCAGAACACCTTCAGGCACAAATCGGCGGAGATATTTTTGAAATCACAACCAAAAACAAATACCCGACCGAACAAAGGCTGTTAAAAGAGGTAACAAAATATCAGAATGAAAACGATATTTTCCCTGAGATAAACAACACAGTAGATGTGAGCAAATATGATATAATATTTGTGGGAACACCGGTATGGTACTCTACAATGGCAATGCCTGTAAAAACATTTCTTTCAGTGAACAACTTCAAGGGCAAGACCATTATACCGTTTATCACTCACGGAGGCGGCGGTTGGGGCGACATTGATATTGATATGGACGATTTGTCTAACGGCAGGGTTGTACAAAATGTGTTTGCCGTACAGGGCAAGGGAACGGCAAACCTTGACAATGACCTTAAAAAATGGATAAAATCACTTAGGAAGTAAGGAGCAAAAATGTCTGATATACTGATAGCATATTTTTCAAAAAGGGGCAGCAACTATGTTGGCGGCAGCGTTGTAGAGCTTGAGAAAGGAAATACTGAAGTTGTTGCAGAAAAAATAAAAAATATGACAAATGCTGATATCTTCCATATTGAAACGGTAAAAGAGTACCCTAATGATTACTATGCCGTTACAGAAGTTGCAAAAGACGAGCTCAACAACAACGAAAGACCTGAACTTACGGGAAAGGTTGAGGATATCTCAAAATATGACACTATCATTTTGTGTTACCCAAACTGGTGGGGGACATTCCCCGTAGCGGTTATGACATTCTTGGAAACCTACGACCTCACAGGTAAAAAGATTTTGCCGTTATGCACCCACGAAGGGAGCGGAATGGGGAACAGCGAAAAAGATTTAAAAACGAAGTTCTGCCCAAATTCAGAGATAGTAAAAGGGCTTGCACTGTATGGGAATGCAGTCAGTATGTCAGGCACAAAGATTGCCAACTGGCTTCGTGAAAACGGGATTGCGATACAGGATTAAAAGCCGTTTATAAATATCAGTATTATTTTTATGAAAAATTTTACTTTACATTTAAATGTGTTTTTAGTAATATGAGAACACATCCAAGCAACAGATGGAGGAATGCCAGAGTGGTTGATTGGAGCAGTCTTGAAAACTGTCGTACCTTCACGGGTACCTAGGGTTCGAATCCCTATTCCTCCTCCATTTTAAAACAGAGTCTATATCGGGCTCTGTTTTTTTGTGCATAATGGAGGAGGCGGGATTCTCACGCATCAAGCAAAGCTTGATGGGTTCTCCCCTCCATTGGCTTATTCCTAAATACTACGATAATATTTTCTATCAACGCAAAACAATACTTAATTGTTTTGCTGTGCGCCAACGGAGTCCTTCTATTCCTCCTCCATTTTAAAAACAGAGTCTATATCGGGCTCTGTTTTTTTGTGCATAATGGAGGAGGCGGGATTCTCACGCATCAAGCAGAGCTTGATGGGTTCTCCCCTCCATTGGCTTATTCCCATATACTACAATAATATTTTTTATCAACGCAAAACAATACTTAATTGTTTTGCTGTGCGCCAACGGAGTCCTTCTATTCCTCCTTATAAAATCGGATAGACTTAACAGGCTCTGTTTTTTTTATGCACAATAGAAAAAAAGGTATATTTTTTCACCTCAGATGAAAATTTATTAGGTGGCGAAATTAAAAAATAAGGTCGGAAATTTTTTACAAAAGGCAGGAAGTTAAAAAAATTTTGTTTAATCCTTTGAGAACAAAAAGGTTTAATTGCTCAATTGTGCAATAGTTTGTGTTTGTTATATATTGACAATATGAATAATAATCTTGATTTTATGAAAACCTTAAAAAAACATCTTGACGAAACTGTATCCAAAACGGTATTGGACAATTGGGAAAAATACTTACAAATAACTCCAATGATGCAGAATGTTTCAAGTTGGATGATTTTTAGCGATTACTGTATTGGTAATGCGGAAAAACATAACGACAGTATTTCTATTGTAATTTGTCCAACAACAGATATTGAACTTTTATCAAATGAAATTAACAAATTTATTCCTAATGATATAAAAAAAACAAGAGACGTAAAAAAAGGAACATTAGATTATTTAAAGTCGCCATACTATTTTAGTATAAATTTTACAGTTGATAATATAAAAAGCTTTCGCAAATTATATGCTCCAAGTGGTGATAAAAAAGGATTAATTAGGGATATAGAGTTTATATATAACGACTTGAAATCTGTTACAGTAAGAACTGAATTTCAGGAGGGCTTTTATAAAAAAATAAAAATGTTAAGAGAAGAAATAAAATCGAAAAGTTTTGGAATAAATAGCTACTGCAAGATTTGTTTTGTTGCATTTTTGGTAGCATATGTGGCATTATTTATAACAATACATGCCAAAGTAAAAGAATTACTTTGGCTGTCAGACAGAGGTTTGGTATTCGATTTTTTAGATGGTTTGTGTCTTGATTTTTATTATCAGATTTATTTCAATATGCTTATAGAAACAAATATATTAATACCTATGCCAAATCCATTTGGAATTGCTACCAACAAAGATGAAAAGTCTCTTTGGTATGATAGTTTAATAAAATTGCCTGATTATTATGCTGGAACTATTGCTTCTTGGGATTTAAATACTAATAATGCTGACGAAGATAAACATGTGCAAGTTATTGACAAAGTATTTGCTGATAATCCAAACTTTAATTTGATAAAAATAAATTTTAAAGACAAATTATTTCAAAGTGGAAAAATTGATATAAAAAAAGTTCAAGTATAATTTCATTTATACTAGATATTTGTTTTTTAATATCAAAAGATAAATTTATTTAGTTTCATTGTCAATAAAAAACGCATTTAATAAATCTGCATTTTGTTTCAAATTCTTTATTACAGGTGCGAGGTTGTAACATTCTTCTATTTCAGGTTGATTTGATATGAAATAATCAACAATAACGGCTATATTATATACATTCTCTGCCCATTTGCTAATCTGCTTAAATTCTTTATTTGTAATATTGTATCCTACTTCTTCCATAATCCCCTCCGACTATCACGAAACACAATACATGAAAGAAATAATAAAAGCGAAAAGATTGGAAAAATTTTACAAAAGAACATCTATAATATAAATTTTATAATATTATTTCTTTTTTTAACAATGTTTTTAAATCGCTTTGTGCCTTATATAGAGATTCTTGTAGCGTCATTATCTTATGATATTTTTCTGCAATAACATTTTGCTCTTCTATAGAAGGAATATCAATGCAAACGTGTTCAAAAAAGCCCGTCATATTCCAAGTGCCATTATCACTATTGGAAGCATATTCTAAGAAAGTTTTTCTATATGCTATGGCTAACCATTGTAAGTTAATTTTATATTTACATTCTTCGTTCTTATATAAAATATATGCATGATCATTTATTGTATAATTACCTTTCGGTAAAAATTTTGTATAACCAGCTTTTCCATTCCTTGTTACTAAAAGTCCTTCTTTGTCTTTAAAAACTTTTAAATCCTTACCTTTAATTTTAATTTTTGAGATTTCTCCCATACTTGTATCATCTTCGGTAGAAGATGATAGTATTTTATATTTCTCGCCATTAATCTTGATAGATTGATATATTATATCTTCAGTTAGCCCAGAATTTCCGCTCATATATTTCAAAACCTTGTTAATCGGCTCGCTATATACCTGATAAGGATGTTCTATTACTTTTAAAGAATCATTGGTAACATTTTTAAATTTAATTTTTAAAGAATTTAATATATTTATAGAAAGTTCTTTATTCTCATCAAAGGTTGTGTATTCAGGATCATATGGTCTTAGGTAATATTCTGGTAATAATGTACAATATTTATCATTTGCAATATCTTTAATATTAATATTTCCACCCTTGCGGAATCTACATATTTCACCTTTTTCGTTTATCCATTCAGTACCTTTTGTATCTTTATCATCAAAAGTCAACCAACGAGACTCTAAAAGACCTGGCATTTCTTCTCCACCAGTACTAACCCATCCTGATATTTCATCATGCATCCAACCATTCCGATTATTTCTTAATTTAGTAGGGAAACGTTTATCTGAATTCGCCAAACCATCATTATCTATTATATACATCCATATTGGTTTTGATTGTATTTTTGTACTTTTATCACTTCTTTTAGTTATAAATACAGCATAAGTTTTTTCTTTTGTATATGGTGCAAAAGCAAATTTAGGTAAAGAAATAATAGCATCTATATTACATTTTTCCAAAAGTTCTTTTCTTAATTCTTTTAATGTTGGATTTTCTAATACTCCATCGGGAATTATTATACAAGATCTTCCTCCAACTTCTAATAACTCTATTATTCTAAATAAAAATGCTACTTCACATCTTGTTGAAGATAAACTGGTTGTTTTCGCTTTAATCGTTCCATTGCCGTATGGTGGATTTGTAATTATATACTGATATTTCTTTTTATCTAATAAATCTGAAGTAATTTTCTTTAGAGGTTTTAATGAATTATCATCATACATATTTGTATGACCATCACCAACAAGAAACATGTTAAGTCTTGTTCTAGATATATTTTCACCTCTAACATCTATTCCATAAAAACATTCTTCTGATAAAAATTTAATAGCATCTTTGTTTAATGTCCCAGATTTTTCCCAATTATTTTTCAACACTTTAAAACTTTCAGTTAAGAATCCCCCAGTACCGCAAGCAGGGTCAAGAATATTAAATTTATGATTTTGATTAAAGAATTGTTCATTCTGTAATAATAATTTTGCAAATATATGTGTATAATGTCTTCTTGTAAAATATTCGCCAAAATCTTTCTTTTCTTTTGCATTTGCAAACATTTCGTATACTGCACCAAATAAATCAAAGCCAGTACCATGTAGTGGTTTCATACTATCAATAGTGTCATATATTAATTTTACATTAGATTTACCAATTAAGGGTTTTTCACCATTTATACCATTTATTAAATCATATACTACATCCATCAAATTTTTAAATTCACCAAATGATGTTTCTTGTTCGAGATTTGCTATATACTGGCTTAGATTACCGACTAATTTTGTTTCTTTTAAAGTTTCATTTTTTTCATTATTATCAAGACAACCTGACCAATACATTAAACTATTGTCTATACGATTATCAATTTTTTGTTTTTCTTCAAAATACTCTAATGCAATAAAACCAATAGTAAAATCTATTTTTTGAACATTATCTTTAAAGTTTATTCCTCTATATATATTTGCCAATTCCCATAATTTTTTATTAAAAATTGCTTCCGATATAGTTGAAATTGAATCAACATTAGTTAATATATTTGTCAATTCAGGATCTTTTGTTAATCTGTTTTTAATTAGCCTAAATATATCTATTGTCTGAAATTCCCTAATAGGATTTCCATTTAATGAAATTTCTTTTAAATTTTTAGCATTATAAAATATAGTTTTTTTGCAATTTGTTACTATAAAATAAGGTAATTTAAGTTTTTTGGATTTAGTGATACCTTGTTTTATTGCATCTTTCCAATCCTTATCTCCAACTACACAATCATCTTTTGCTTCCGCATATGCTACGAGATTTTCAATATATTGTGTGTCATTTGAACCATCATATTCAAATTCAGATATCAATATATCTGGTCTTTTAGAACCCGTATATTTTGAAAAAGTAGTATCATTAACTATTTGCCTAAAAGGAATACTTAATTGATTTACCAAGACTTCATTAATTAATCTTGATACGGACAATGCTTCTTGTTTTTTAGGTTTATTATTTGCCATACTACCTACCATCCTTTACGAACTATGTAAACAGACTTTATTCCACAGTAATTGTAAAGAAATGTTAAGAAAAATTCATCATCTGTTTAGATTATTTAAAACCCTCTTTCTCGATCCTTTTCAGGTGGTTTTTGTGCCTCTCTTGGTATTAGCCAACATTGTCCACATTTAAAAGCTCTTTCAATTCTACCTTCAGCACAATAAATCTGTACTCGCCTTTGCGAAATACCCCATTCCTTTGCACATTCTCTTGCTGTTTTTAAATAATCAGATATGTTTTTCTTCATAATAATGAAACAAATAAAAAAGGCTCTCTTTTGAGAGCCTTTTTTACTATATTTTATGTTACTACGATAACTTAGTAAATAACTGATCGAGCAATGAAAGTGCCATATCAATTTCTGCGTAAGAAATAGTTACTGCAGGAACTAAAGTTATTGTATTATTATAATGGCTTCCTTTGTTAAGAATCAAGCCGCATTTCTTGCCATTGTATGACAAGTTACCCTTTAATCCTTCAGCCAAAATCTTGTTCAGTAATTCAGGGTCAGGAGTATATCCGTCCTCTGTTACACATTCGATTCTTAAAGCCAAGCCCAAACCGTCAACGAAACCGATGCGTTTATGGCGTTTTTCTAATTCTTTTAAGCCATCTAAGAAGTATTTACCCTTGTTAGCAACTTCTCTTTCAAAATCGCCTTCTTCAAATGTACTCATAACTTCATAACCTGCTCTCATACCGATAGGGTTGTTGCAGAAGGTTGAGTGAGTTCTGCCGTTTGGCCATATTTCAGGGTTGATTAATTCTTCTTTTGCCCACATACCACCAAGCGGATTTAAACCGTTTGTTAACGATTTGCTGAAGGTAATTACATCAGGTTTAACATCATAGTGTTCCATAGCCCACAATTTACCTGTTCTGTAGAAGCCCATTTGGATTTCGTCGTCTACAAGTAATACACCAAAATCGTCTAATACTTTCTTTAATTCTTTGAAGTATCCCTTTGGTGGAATAATATATCCGCCTGAACCCTGAACCGGTTCAACGAAGAATGCACCCATTGCACATTCTTTTGAAGAATGGTCATAAATACCTGCGCAATTATCTTCAAATTCGCGTCTTAACTGTTGAACACAATAGTAGTTGCAAGAGTCACATTTCTTTCCGTAAGGACATCTGAAACAATATGGATATGGAACAAAGTGAGCCTCATCAGCAAAATGTCCAAATGCCTTTCTGTATCTGTAACCTGCTGTCAAGCAGCTTGCACCTAATGTTCTTCCGTGGAAACCACCAAAGAAAGAAAACATTCTGTTTTTGTGAGTGTAATTTCTAACGAGTTTCAAAGCATCTTCAATAACTTGTGAACCGCCTACATTGAAATGTACACGACCTTTTCTTCCGAATCTTTTGATGTTTGCCTTAGCAATTTTTTCGGATAATAAAACCTTATAATCATATTGGAAGTGTGAAGAAATTTGTGGTAAAGTATCCAACTGATTAACAACAGCATCTCTGATTCTTTTGTTTTTATATCCCAAGTTACATGCTGCAAACCACATTTCTAAATCCAAATATGGTACATTTTCTGAATCATACATAAATGATCCGTTACAATCTCTGAAAACTTTAGGGTTAGCATCAGCGTGAATTTTATCACCGTATGTACAATATTCTTTGTCTATACTTGCGAGTTCCTCATCTGATATATCAAGTCTAGAGATTTCTTCTTCTTTTCTGTTGATTTTCTTTAAATTTGTTGCAAGTTCTTTTTCCAGTATCGCCATATTCCCATCCATTTTTACTAATACACTTACTTTATCTATTTTACCGCAAAATAAACAAAATAAATAATTTTGTAATATTTTATTAAGAAGTGTAATATTTACCATATTTCAAAAAATATGGCTATTCTACTGATATTAGCGATTTTGAGGCACTTTTATACATGATGGGTGATATACTTTTTGCAACACATAAAGTTACATTTTATGACTTATATTAAGAATATGTCATGCAAAAATGATTCACGCACGCATACAAAAACAAGCCACAAATTCCCAATTTCCCCAATAATGATTATGATTAATCCCACTCTTTCAATACATCTATAACATCACGGAAAGATGTGAAATGAGTATGTTGTATATTATTTTCTTTACAATACTTATGCAAATTCTTTGAAGCAAAGAGAAAATCAGCCTTTGATGCTATACATAAATCACTTGTTCCGTCACCTATGTAACAAAATTCTTTCTCTTTTACCTTTTGGCACTTGCACATGCCCGCTTTTTTATCGCAATCTTCATTGTAATAAGGAAATTCAATACTAAACTCCCCGTCTTTATAAATCAGATTGTTTGCATAATATGGGATATCCAGATTATAGCGTTCAAGAATTTTTTGGATAAATAAATCAAATCCGTCACTTACTATTGTTAATTTAATATTTTTTGATTTAACATAATCTACAAACTCTAAGAAATAATCATCAATTTCAATGGAATTAATATAATCGTCTAATTGTTTCTGAGAAACATTTTTCAACAGACCAACCTGAATGACCGCATTTTCCCTTGATGAAATTTTACCTTCCACCCAAAGTTTTTCCGATTCCATCCAGTTTGGAGCATATAACTCAAAGAAACAATTAACTGAATCGTCTTTTGTTATAGTTCCGTCAAAATCACAATATATTGCTTCTATCTTCTTCATATTTTTAATTATACAATAACGAAAGAAAAATATTAAATTATTATTTTATTTCCTTAAAAATTAAATTAATCTTGTTGTTATTAATATCCCCGTCTAAATGTACTCTGTAATAAATTGTATGCTTCTCATCGGCTTTTATTGCAGGAATTTTTGAGAGTTCTGCTTTATAGATTTCCTTTGATTTTTCAGGTCTGAACACAACCTTTAAAATTAATCTTAAAGGCACACAGAAAACTCTTATCCCTTTTGGCGCTTCTTTGTTATATTTCCAAAACAGCTGCAAATCAGCGAGCTGTTTTTCCATTTCATAATTGCCTTTCAGATACATTGCAGATAATTCATGCCAAGTTGTTACATTTATATTTTTTATTTCTGTATTATGAACATCAAATGTACCCTTTATGTCATCCTTCATTAAATCTTTTTGTGACAAATCAATATTTATTATTTCCGATAATTTATACTTTGAGTTTTGAATCATAAACTCAGTATCGCCAAGTTTAGGCAAAAACCCTTCTTTTACTTCAAAATCACAATGAGCATCTATATATTTGAACATGTCTTTTGCGCTAAGTTCGACTTTTGCACTTGCAGTCCCGTCGATTTGATCCTGAAGGTTAAGCATCATATTAGCCGCCTTATTTGAATCTATATTTTTTGCTTCAAACGACATTTTTGATATATTTTTGCCGAAATCATAAATACCTTTTGCAAACACTGTTCCGCCTGCAAAATTCAGCTGATTCATTTTGAAATCAAACACATTATTTTTCATACTGCCGAGCAGTTTTACATTATTGAGTACAAACTTATCTCTCTTTATCTCATTAATCGCTATTTCCCAGTTATTGATTGTAAGATCAAACTCTTTAACTTTTCTTGAAATATCTTTTGAATCTAATCTGTTAGCTTTAGCAGGCTTTTGGGCGGTTTCATTTGTTGTTTTCAACACAAGTTTATCCAAAAAAAGTTTCATGTTATAAACCAAATTTTCACCAAAAATATTATTTTTTGCAGTTAGTTCTGCCGAATATTTTTCACCTTTGTATAACCCGTCAGATGTTATATTAAACAACCCGTCTTTTGATACAATATGTGCTTTTTCAATATGAAACGCCTTAAGTCTTGCTTTCACAATATCAAAGGTTCCCAATACCTGATTGTTTTTGAAATCATATTTTAAATCACCCTGAAATTCGCCGCCTCTTACCTTCTCGCCAAATGAACCCATAACAGAGATTGGGGCATATCCGTTCGTATGACACGATATATATTGAGGAACAAATCTGTCAGGGTCTGATTTATCTATATTTTTAATAAATAAACCGTCACCTGAAAGGATAATATTTTCTCCGTTTGAATTGAAATAAGAATATTTATATTTTCTCAAATACAAATCGCTATTGTCTTTGAAGGTATTCCCGTATATTTTTCTTTTATAATCTCTCAACCCCAGATAAAAAGAATTGAAAATCATGTCACTTTTTTCAGGAATATCTATATTGTAATATACATCGGGTTTCCTTAATTTTAACTTATAAACAAGATTAACCTTAACAGAGTTTAATACGGTAAGATTAGGAACATACTTAAACTTATTGGTAAGGGTTGTGTCCATCGTACCGACAACCAATTTCTTTTGAGGATTTAATAAATCCGTAATCTTTAGAGTGTGGGTAACTTTTTCTTTTCCTAATGTACCGACTGCAGTCGAGTCAACATTTTGCCCTCTAAAATAAAAAACTGCATCTTTAAAATATAAAGGAATACCAAACCATGCTTCTGCACCGAGATTGTTTGCAGTACAAGTTCCCCAAATACCGTCTTTATCTAATTTCAAATCTACATTAGCAGTTCCTTTAAAATTTGTGAAATTTTCAATAAACTTTCTTTCATGCTCTTTTAATTTCTGAATATGCAGAATTGTTGCCATAAGCTCAGATGCCGGAAGCTTTTCACCAATTATTTTAAAATCAGGATTTTTATTTTTATTAACCAAAGTACCGTCTAAATACAAGTGAGAATTACCTAAGGTTACTTCAAACTTATTTGCTTTAAGTTTATTATCTACAACTTGCAGCGAACCGGAATCTCCTATATTTACCCCTTCTTTTAAAAACGGGGTATTGACGGTGATTTTTAAATTTATAACACCCTTTACTGCATCTATCTTCTGAACATTTATATTTGCTTCATCAGATTTATAAACCAAATTTGAAATATGAATTTCAGGAATGTTCTTTAATTCAAATTTGCTCTTTTTTTTGTTTGGTTTTTCTTTTTTAAACTGCTTAAAATAATTTCCGTCAATAAATATATTATTTGCACTAACAAAAGCCAGATGCTTATTTAACAGTTTGTATTTCAAATAAAAATTATTTATATCCGCAACAGAAACATTATTATTTTTTGCATTAAGGTTATCGAATTTAAAAACAACCGTAAGCAGAGGGGATATTTTCAGATTTAAACCCGTAACAGTTGTTTCTGTCCCGCTTTTTTGATTAACAAAATGACAAAGGTCTTTTTGTACAGATTTGCTGTTTACCAATTGAGGGAGCAATAACACTATCCCCAGATACAAACCAACAACTAATAATAATAAAACACAAAAGGTTATTTTAAAAATCTTCTTCATAGATAATATTTTATTATAAAAATATTATTCAAACAAAAAACGGACTCTTTAATCAAGAGCCCGTTTCATATAAATATTTATTAGTATGTAAACTTATAAGTTTGTCCGCCCTTTTTGATTGTAAACTGAAGCGGTTTCGGATCATCCTTGAATTTTAAACAAAGTATTCTCATTGAAGAATTTGCCTTTAACTCATAATTTTCAGGTAAAGAATGAGCATATCTTGACGCTTCTTTTATAACTCTTGCAAGTCTTACATTGTTTGCAACGGTAAAACCTAATGACAATCCGCCGGTAGCAACTGCTAACGGAACGCCTAAATTATCAGCAAGGTCTAATCTGTCCATATCCACAAATGTTGATGTTGTAACATCCTTAAGTGATGCAAGTCTTTCTGAGGAAACTTTTTCTACCATTATGTCAGCATCCGAATTATTTTTAACAACATATTCAAATGCGTGAACATATTTATTTTCTTTATTCTTTAAACGATATTCATTGACTGTAACAGTAACATCAGCATTTGCATTATAAAATTCTTCTGAGTCAACACAAGTTAAATCAATCGGATCATTATCCTCTGAATACTCAATAGCAGAAGTTTTTTCATTCCCTTTTGACATTTTATCATTTAATTTACTCATACCTTTTTTAAGCGGTTTTAAACCGTCAGGAAGCGTAAATAAACCGTCTAACGCACCTGATCTTGCATAATCTACAAAATCAAACTTATATTCTTTGTATGCCTCCTCATCTTCAAGTGTTTCATAATCATAGTTCTGACTTTTAAAGAACTCAGTAACTCCGTTATCATCTTTATCATATTTAGTATCCGTTACAATGTATACATCAGTATCGTGCAAAGCAGGATAGAATTTCATATAATAATGTTCATCACCGTACGCTGCATAATACGCATTTCTTGCAAGCTTCTTTACCTCGACTTCTTTACCTAAAATGCTGTCTACCACAGGTACAACTTTTCTGATATTTTGACCTTTGATTCTGTATGCGTGATAGTCTTTTATCATTCCGGCAGCATTTGCTGTTGCTGCGAATAGTACAAGTAACGATAAAACACAAAAACCTTTTAGCAATTTTTTCATATTAATCATTCTCCTTTGCCGGTATTCCGACATTTTCTTCTTTCTCTCTTATGTTTCTAACATATAATTCATCGAGCAGAACACAAATTGTTGCTGCCATTGCAGGGCCGAAAAGAACCCCGATAAAGCCAAAATACTTCCCGCCTAAAATTAATGACAAAAATATGATTGTCGGGTGTAAATCCATTAATTTACTGAAAGCATAAGGTCTGACAAAATTATTTTCTACAAGTTGTGCCAGAACCATAACAATGAGTGTTGTAATAAGTACTTTCGCACCAAATTCATAAACCCCTACCAAACAAATTACAATTGCAATAGCAGGCCCGACAACAGGAACGATGTCCAAAATAGCCGCGATAATCGCAATAGAAATTGCATAAGGGTTTTGCAAAATTAATAAACCGACTGCGTTTACAACAAAAACGCTTAATACAGCCATTGTCTGAGCAAACACATATCCGCCCATTTTTGAAGATATATTGTCTATGATTTCTTCAGTTCTTTCCTTTATACTTACAGGGAAATAGTTCAAAACTGTTTCTTTAATACTCTTTTTATCCTGCATAAAGAAAAACAGAAAAATTAAACCGGTTAAGCAATAAGCAAAACCTGAGCCCATACCTTTTATTAAGCCTGCAATATAATCTATTGCACCTTCGGTAGAACTTGCCATAGAAGCAGTCATTCCGTCAATGTCTATTTTGGTTATGCCCATTGCCTGAAATAAAGCACTTCCCTTAACCGCTTCATTCAAATTTTTAACATAATTCGGATATTCTTTAATTAATTCACTGATTTGGTATGCACCCAGCATAAATATAAATGTAAATAATATACCTAATATTGAAAGTGCCCCAAATAATACAATGCATGTTGCTGCAGGTCTCGGCATCTTCTTTTCTAATTTGTCAACAATCGGATTTAAAGAACACGCAAATACTAATGAAATAAAAAGCATTATTGCAACATCAACATTTGTGCACATAAAAAACAAACAAAGTACAAAAAATAATCCAAAAAGGATCGTACTAAGTGAAACTTCATTATTAAACAATTTTATCATATTCCCACCTATAATCTTTTACAACCACAGAAGAATCATAGCCCAAACATGATTATTATTCAATTTACACTAAAACCATTATAGAGAGAAATTAAAATTTTACTATATGAAAATTCCATGCTATCATACAACATATAAATTAAGAAACAGGAGTTTTATTTAGATAATATATTATATGCACGAAGTATAGGAGTACAAAAATGAAAAAGATTGTAAGATTATTGGTTTTAGTGTTGATGATAACACTGGTAAATTCAGGCATTGTTTCTGCGAAAATCTCAAAGAATTTTTACGGTTATCAGGTAAAAGATGTCAATATCAGACAACTTACCTATGAAATAAACAATGCTATTGAAGAATATAAGGGTGACGATAAATTCGTACCGCTGGAAAATGTTCAAAATGCTTATATATATACTGATCCTAATTGCACATATTTCATTAAAGTATATCCTGCAAAAGGGGATACTAATATTTATGTAGTTTCAAACGAAAAATATGATGTTGAAAAAAATGAACTGATTGATTTTTTCAATCAGGCAGGTTATAAAGTTACGAAATTAGAAGACAGAGATGCTTTAAGAGAATACAAATTTGATTTCTTCACTTTGGCAAGAAAAAATGAATTAGGTAATTTCTACATTTCACCTGATTTGGTAAAACCATTAAAAACAGGTATGAAAAAATTAAACAACAAAATGGCTAAAGATAACAAAAAGACATCCGTATTCGCTTATACTCCGGATAAAGATCCTATCGATCTTAATTGCATAGATTCAACAAACATGTATGATGAAGCGGCAAAAATATCTATTGTTCAAAACGAATATCGTCTGAAACAAAAAGAAAACAAATATGTTCACGCTTTTGAATATCTTGTAATCAATAAAAATAATTCAACGGCAACGGTTAATGCAACGAGTGAAAGATTAGCATCACTTAAAGATGTAACAACAGAATCATTCGTCGATTTAGACAGACTTGATTTGATTGATACAGTCGGCTCTTTCCCTCCTGTAGTTGTTTGTACCGCAGGTACTTCATTATTATGTAGTGTTCCTAACTGGGTAAGACTGGCAAGAATTACGGCTGAATCAAAGAGATTTACCAATGCTTTGCCTGAAAATTATGAACTTAAACCACAGGCTGAAATGAGAATTTTAGTTTTGAAATATAAAGACGATCCTAAACCGATTAATTTTAATTTTAAATTTGCAAACGGTGAAACTTACAATATTTCATTCTAAGAAATACAATTTATAATAAGTTAAAAGGTCGGGTTATCAAATCCGACCTTTTAAACTTTTTAGTGAAATCCTGTTTCATCAAATTTATTAAAGATATATTCGCCGTTTTCAGCAACTAATCTGTCATCGTGACCTGTAATTTTCAACTCATAAAAGTTTGGCCCGAGTTTCTTTATCCCCGATGTTCCGCGTTTTGTCGCAATCTGAGGGAGTGCATATTCAAACGCATCAAAGTATTCCAAACATTTAGGGAAATGATAATATTCAAGTATTTCCTGTTTTGCTTTTGGTGCTATTGTTGCCTTTACCTTCTTTGACTCGTTCAGCTGAGCCATATCCGTTGTCGGAACTTTAGTATATTCCTCCTCTATAATTGCTTTCAAGAGGGTTTTATCCAGTTCATCTTTTTTATCAAAAATAGAAAGTATTTTAGAAATTTTTGATTTCTCAACATCTGACATATCGAGATAATCATCATATTTGCACAAATATTCAACTGCCTTATCCGTATCTTTACCCAAATTGTTCATAATGGTATCAGCAGCACTTCTGTTTCTTGCAAATGCGAATGTCTTAGGGTTCATTACAGCATCATAATTAATCAGATATTTACCTGCCTTATCGTAATCTATTTTGCCGTCTTTCCCTGTCGCAAATTCTTCAGCTTTCTTTAAGCCAACACTTTCAGGATAAAGTTTTTTATATTCAAGATATTTCTTCCATCTTGTTATCTCTGTTGCCATTCTGTCTTTATTCAGAATTATATTTTTGTCGTTTTTATCTCTGTATTTATCAATCGTTTTAATTATATAATCACTTTTTAAATTCTGTTCCTTATCCAGAGTTGCAGGTCTGAACGGCGCACACAACTCTGCTGTATATGCCATATTATTCAGATAAAGCAGATTAATTCTGTCGTCAAATTTTGACTGAATATGTTTCAGTTCGGCAACCGTTTTTTGTTCGGCTTTCATAATGCCTATTTGCTTTTGGCGTTCTGCCTCGTTAATTTTTTCTGTTCCGCTCGGTCTGATATTGTTTCTTTCAACATACTTAACAACATCCTGAACACTCTTTTTCCCGTCAAGTGCATCATCGGCTTCTCTGAGGAATTTTTTGAGCATATCGATATCCTCAGGGGTGAACATACAAGAATTGAAGTTTACAAGTATATCAAGAAATCTTTCATCAGGGACTTGTCTATCGGCGTGAAATTCTAATCTTTTTCTGAAATCATCAACAGAGAAATAATCATAATTTCTCTGAGTGAATTTCATTTCATCACCCTGATTTATCAGAGTTTTTACTTTTTCCGGCATCTTAGAAAACTTATATTCAGAATTACTTAATTCTGCTATTTTAATAGACTTTTGAACCCTGTTCCCCGGTTTGCCTTTGTTATACGAATATACAATTTCATTAGGTTTTTTAAACCCTAAATACTGCTCACGGATAACTGAAAGAACAAAATCGTTATAATCAACCGTCAACAGTTTTTTATCTCTGTCTGTTATAAGCTGCTGATTTTGTTTTCTTAAACAAGGAATAGTAGAGAAACTGTCATTATCTCTCAGTTTTCTGTATCGTCTGCCAATATACGCAACCGTTGTTGAGAAGAGTTTTCTGTTTATTTCCGTCTTTTCTGCAGGAGTGGATTTTTTTAGCTGCTCGTCTAAAACAGAATTAACCTTTGCCGCAACAAATTCTTTTGCCCTGTCCTTATCCCCGCTTTTTTGTATATCGTCTAATTCTTCATAAAAATCTCTTGTCAGAGAACCTTCAATCTTTTTGGCAACAACCTCCTGCGGGTTTTTCGGGATATCAATTTTAGGATATCTCTGTTTCAGTTCTCTTATTGTTTGTACCTCATTAAGCCCTGAATAATAGTCTGTATAAACCCGACGCAAATCAAAATTTTCGTCCGTAACTGCAGACTTAAATTTGTTAATCAAAGCAAAATCCATTCTTGCATATTGAGGATCAACCTTAACCTTCGGGAGCTCAATAACAACATCAGAGTCAGACAATCGTTTTATCTTGTTCATTTCTCTTTTTATCTTTTGCGCCTGCTCTCTTGCACTATGAGAAGAAGGGTCTGACACCATAGTCAGAATATTTGCTTCCTGTTGAAGCTTCAGTGCCTTATTTGCCAGACTTTCCCAATACGCGTTTGCTTTGTTTAATTTATAAAGATGTATTTCCTCTTTAGTCATTTCCATTTCGGTAACATCATTCTTTAAAATCTCGTCAAACTGCCTTATCAGGTTTTCTTTTGACAATGCCAAATCAATCTTTGACGGAATGAATTTTTGAGGATTAAACTTAGCCGTAAAATAAACAGCAGGATAACTGTATGACGGCAGTTTCTCGGCAGAAACAGGATTACTTACCGATGGATGCACACAATCTCTTGATTTATGGTTTGTTTGTAAACTTGGTATACCTTGAATTATTTTCATAATAAAACCTATGGTCATATAACGCATTGAAACATATTTTTTTGCTACCAAAAATCAGGAAAAACGGGATATTTTTACATTTTTTTGAGGAATGAAAAATTTATTATTAATATCTTTTACAAAATGCGTAAATAAGTCCACAATATACTTGACATGTTTATCATTTACAGTCACAATATTTTTGAGGGAGAGTAGTTATGACAAAACAAACTTTTTTACACGATAAACACATTGAATTAGGAGCTAAAATGGTTGATTTTGCGGGCTGGCACATGCCTGTTCAATATACATCAATCATTGAAGAACACAAAACAGTAAGAGAATCCGTTGGGCTTTTCGATGTATCCCACATGGGAGAAGTTTTTGTTGAAGGTAAAGATGCCTTACCGTTTTTGAACAAGATTGTTCCGCAGGATATTTCAAAACTTGTCGACAGAAAGGCTGTATATTGTCAGATGACGAACAAACAGGGCGGCATTGTTGATGACCTTATTATTTACAGACTGCATCTCCACAAATATCTTATCATTGTGAACGCATCAAGAATTGATGAAGATATTAACTGGATGGTTCGCAACAAATTAGGTTTCAATGTAAACATAATAAACGAATCACATAACTACTCGTTACTTGCGGTTCAGGGGCCAAAGACTATTAACCTTATGAAGAAGATGGGTGTAAAAGAATTACCGCCGTTCTTCTCAATAAAAAGAGGCGAGTTAGTCAATGTTAACCTGTGGATATCAAGAACCGGCTATACAGGGGAAGACGGAGTTGAACTTCTTGTTAAAAATGAATTTGTTGAATTATTATGGGATAAAATTCTTAAAGCAGGAAAAGAGTTTGGTATAAAACCTATCGGACTCGGAGCAAGAGATACCCTCAGACTGGAAGCGGCACTCCCGCTATACGGTAACGACCTTGATGAGGACACAACACCTGTTGAGGCAGGTCTTGGCTGGTCTGTTCCGAACAACAAAGTTGATGACTACAACGGAAAAGAAATTATTACCCACCAGATTTCTAACAAAATTGATAAACGATTGATTGGTCTTAAGATGATTGACAGAGGTATTGCAAGACACGGATACGAAGTTTTCTATAAGGGAGAAGAAATCGGGCATATTACAAGCGGCGGAGTTTCTCCTGTCAGAGGTGATAATATAGCACTTGCATACATCAAAAACCTCTCTGAAATAAAAATCGGAACTCAAATTCAGGTAAAAATAAGAGAGAAATTATACAATGCGGAAGTGGAAAAACGACCGTTTGTAGCAAAAAGGAATAAAAGTTAATAGCACATATAGGAGAATTAAAGAATGAGCGAAGGAATGTTATGTACTAAAACACACGAATATGTTCTGGAACAGGGAGGCAAATATACAATAGGTTTGACCGATTACGCTGTTGAACAGTTAGGTGATATCGTTTTTGTTGAATTACCGGAAGTCGGTGCAACTTTCACAAAGAACGAATCTTTTGCAACCGTTGAATCAGTAAAAGCGGCATCTGAAATATATATGCCAATAAGCGGTACAATAGCAGAAGTAAACGAAGACATAATCTCTAACCCTGAATTACTGAACGAAGATCCTTTGGGTAACGCTTGGTTAGTAAAGATTGACAGCAACGCTGAAGATATTGAATATAAAGACCTTCTCGACTACTCTGATTACAAAGAAGAAGTTCAGGGCTAGAATTAAGGAATAAATATTAAATGTATATTCAGATTGATACTGAATATACGGAAAGGTTTTTATATGAATTTTACGGCACACACAGATGAAACCAGAGCCAAGATGCTTGAAGAGATAAATCTTTCTGATATAGAAGATTTATTCAGCCATTTGCCAATCAAAATGAAATCGTTGGATTTGCCTGACGGTATCAGCGAAATGGAAGCACAAAAAAAGGTAAGAGCATTAGCAAAACGAAATAACACTGACTACATTTCGTTTGTAGGCGGTGGTTGTTATAACAAATTCGTTCCTGCGACAATAGGTCAAGTTGCAAACAGATTTGAATTTCTTACAGCATACACTCCGTACCAGCCTGAAATCTCACAGGGTACGCTCCAAATCATGTACGAATATCAGTCAATGATTTGTATGCTTACAGGAATGGATGTTGCTAACGCATCTGTATATGACGGCGGTTCTGCCTGTGCTGAAGCTATCTCTATGGCTTGCAGAATTTCAAAAAAACAATCCGCGCTCGTTTCAAATAAACTTAACCCCGAATACAAAGAAGTTGTCAAAACCTACACTTGGGGGGCAGGAATAAATGTAGAATGGGTTAACGAATTACCTGAAAACACGGGCGATTATGCTTGTGTGTTACTTCAAAACCCTGACTATTACGGGGAAATAAGAGAATTACCGCAAACAGATTCGTTGCTGATTGTATGCACAACTCCTGACAGTTTGTCAGTAATCAAACCGCCTGTTGAAGCAGATATTGTTGTCGGGGATATTCAAACCCTCGGTATTCCAATGTCATTTGGCGGGCCGCACGCAGGATTTATGGCCTGCAAAGAAAAATATATGCGTCAGCTTCCGGGCAGATTATCAGGCAAAACTGTTGATGCAGACGGCAAAACAGCATATACTCTGACCTTACAGACAAGAGAACAACACATAAGACGAGAAAAAGCAACAAGTAATATCTGCTCAAATCAGGCACTTATTGCACTTGAAGCTACACTATATTTAAGTCTTTTAGGTGAAGACGGGTTTAAAGAAGCAGGAAGAAAATCTGCACAAAATGCTCATTTACTCTCTGATAAACTCGCTGAAATCGGGATAAAAACAGAGAATGAAAATTTCTATAACGAGTTTGTTATCAATCTTGCAAACTCGGATGATGCACTGAAAAAGCTAAAAAATAACGGTATCCTCGGTGGCATAAAATTAGACAATAACAGAATACTTGTTGCCGCAACCGAAATGAATACCGTAGAAGAAATTAACAAATATGTGGACACACTGAAATAATGAACAGCCTCAAAAAAGAGGCTGTTTTTTATCAACCTTTATTTTTTATAATCCCAAGTCTTGTTGTGACTAAACGACTTAACCCATTTAATCCCACAGAATACATAAACTAACCTCCTAAATAATAACCATTGATGGTATAACAAATTTTTTCAGAGAAATTTGCCAGTTTGTAAACTAATATTTACTAATTAGCAATTCCATTTAATAAAAAGACTTTATTTAAACATAGGAATTAAGTTTAAGGACGCACTATTATGACATTTTCATTTAATCCGCTGGATCCGATGAACCAGTCTATGTACCACGAATTTGAATATCCGGGTACAATTGAGGAAGTAGTTCAGTATTATGACAATGCCCCTAATCCAAACGGGCCAAAACTAAGACCACAACCAACAAAAGATTCTTGGTATTACAGAAATGACGGTAAGGATGACGGTCACATTTCTGCATTAGAAAAACTAAAAGCCTTCGTAAAAGGCGGAACTTATAATATGGTAAGAGGTCTTTTCTGTGATGAAAACGGATTTAGCATAAAAAGGACTTTAACTTCAGCCGCAGTCGGTACGGCAATCGCACTGACAGGGCCGATTGGTGTTGCAGTAGCAGGCGGTGTCGGTATCTTGGCAGCTATCAATAACTTCGCCAACTCTGTTCAACGCGCAAAATATGCAGTAACAGACCAAGATGCACGCTCTGCTTATGAAGGCTTCGGTGAAAGCACCTCAACTGCAGGGTTATCAATCTTCGGAGGATTTAAAGGAATACAGGCAATAAAAAATAACTTTGCATGGGCAAAAGCACACCCAAATATGAAAGTACCGTTTGGGGATAAGTTCTTAAAATGGGATGTAAGTAAATCTGCTGTGCCAAAACCGCCAAAAGATGAAAAACCACAGGTGGAAGAAGAAAAACCTCCGATAACAGACGAAACCCCGATAGCGGGAGCAGGTGCACCAGCATCAGAATAAATATACTAAAACGTACCTAAAATGAATCGAAAAAGACCATGTCGCACAGGACACCCATAAAATATTGCAAAATTCAGCAATTGCAGAAGTTCCTGAAGGACAATGGTTTTAATAAATAAAAAAGATTACCCAAAAGGTAATCTTTTTTAATCTAAATATTTTATTTCATAACTTTGACTATCTAAATTAAAAGTCATCCTTATTTTCTTATTTACATAAGATGCAGGCGGAGGGTTAAATGAAGGAGTACGCATTAACATCTTATAAACTTCATCATTTACGGATTTATTATCCGACTGGAACATAAACCGTCTGTTTAATAATTTTCCGTTTTCATCAATTGTGAACTCAATTCCACACTTTCCGCTTCCCTCAATCTTATACAAATTAAGGTTATTCAATAATCTCTGTCTTAGGGCCGTTCTGTAATTTAAAACCTCATAAGTATATGTCGTTTTTACAGGTTGAGTCGAAGTCTTAACCTGTTGTGCTTGTTGGGTAGTAGTTTTCTTAACCTGCTGAGTTTGAACGGGCTTTTGAACCTGCTGAACAGGTTTTGTCTGAGTAGTTTTAGCCTTTTGCGGTTTTGGTGTTTGTTTTACAACAGGTTTAACCTGTTTAGCCACTTCAGGTTTTGGAGTAAACACTGTCTTTATCTGTTCTATAACAGGCTGAACAGGTATTTCAACAATCGGCTCAACCGGCTTTGACTCTATCCAGAAGGTATTCAAGTCAGGAATGTTTGGATTATATTTCTGAACAACTTCCTGTTTGGGCTGCGGAGCAGGTTTTTCTGTTATTTTAGGGAAGAACAACAGAACCAAAACGGACAATATAAGACATACCCCAAATGCAAGCCAAGAAAGAATATCCGACTTATCTAATTTTATCGGTGTCCGCTTAACCTTTTCCTGCGGCAGCGTTTTATATACTTCATCAAAAGTATCATTCCCGCAGTCGCAAAAATCAGGTTTTTCTCTATATTCGCATCCGCATTCGCAACATCTGAACATAATTCAATTATATCATAACATTGAACACTCATTCTAAACTTATGTAACAATTACTAAAGATTTAGCCATAATATACCGTTAACCACAATGGATATGTAGTGGTATAAGGAGCGAATATGTTTAACGAATTATTATTACCGGGAACATTGAGTTTTAAAGACACTTTAGCAATCTATTTTGAAGGAATCAAAGAGTTTTTTGATGAAGTTCTTTATTGCATTGCTAAGTTTGAACTCAAAATGTAAATCGGTAAAATCCACACATTAAAAAGAGCGGGGAAAATTCCCCGCTCTTTTAATTTATAATCAATCGTATTATTCGATAATATCAGGATTGTCTTGAATCAACAAATCCGGAGAACCGAACATACCTTCGATTTCTTCTAAGATAGCAGAAGGTTTTCTTGCCTGATTACGTTGAGCAGCAGCTCTTCTTTGAGCTTCTCTGTCTTTTTCTTCACTGGCAAATGATAAGTGGTGGTAACCTGTACCTGCAGGAATCAATCTACCAATGATAACGTTTTCTTTCAAACCTCTCAACATATCTTTCTTGCCTTCAACAGCTGCTTCGGTAAGAATTCTTGTTGTTTCCTGGAAAGATGCTGCTGAAATAAAGCTTTCAGTATTCAAAGATGCCTTTGTGATACCTAATAACATATATTCACATTCAGCAGGTGTTCCTTCCTTAGCGATAACTGCTTCATTTTCCTTTTCGAACAAGTGTGTTTCAACCAATTCGCCAGGTAAGAAGTTTGTATCACCAGGTTCAACAATTTTAACCTTCTTAGTCATCTGTCTTACAATCATTTCGATGTGTTTATCAGCAATTTCTACACCTTGTGAACGGTATACTCTTTGTACTTCGTCTACAAGATATTGTTGAGCAGCTTCTGGGCCGCAAAGTCTGATAATATCGTGTGGGTTCAATGAACCGCTTGTAAGAGGATCACCCTTCTTGATTTGTTGTTTATTAGAAACAATAATGTTTGAGTCGAAAGTATATTTAACTTCTTTCTTACCCATTTCTTCTGATTCTAAGAACAATCTAGGAACATCCTCATCCATTTCGATAATAGCTGTTCCGTCGTATTCGGCAAGGATTGCACAATCTTTAGGTTTTCTTGCTTCAAGAAGTTCTTCAACCCTCGGCAAACCTTGAACGATATCACCTGTTTTTTGTCTTTCGTATAACAATGTCGCAACACTATCACCGCGTTGTACAAGTGATTTTTCAATAGTCTGCAATTGTGTACCTGCACTAATCAGATAAGGACGACCTGCTCTTACAACAACTTTGCCTTTTGCAGTTGATACAACGATACCTGAGATTTCAGATGTTTCGCCGCTATCAGCAATTACATCGCCTTGTTTTACAAAAGTGTCAGCCTTAACTGTTGCTTTACCTTTAATGGTCATTGTTGTTTCATATTCTTCGGATTGAAGTAATAAACGTCTTGCTTCTTCTTCATTACCTGAAATTGATGCAACACCGTCAGCAATAGCAAGAACTTCTGTTTTTGCAACTGCTGTCTTAGGTTCGATTACTTCGCCGTCTTTTACGAGTAATTCTGTTTGCAATGATGCATTAAGTTTAGAATTACCTTCCATTTCACGACGAACAATCAATGTTTCAAGTACAACAATCTTCAATTGACCTTTGTCGTCTAACTCAACCAGACCTTTAAGGTGTGACAAGTAACCTTCCATTGAAAGTTTCAAACTTGTTCTTGTCAAAGTTGAACCGTCAAGGTTTCTTACTCTTGCACCATCTTTGTACTGTAATTGAGTTTCTGAAACAACATCAATTAAATCATCTGATGTATTAAATCTGATTGATACATCTTTCGGCTTGATATTTATAACCTGAACAGGTCTTACCAAAATTTGAATTGGTTTTTCTTCCAAACCGACTGTTGTATCGATTTCTTCATAATCATCATCAATATCTAAATCATCAAAACCTGATTCCATAATTGTAACGATAGAAGTTTGTTTTGCCTTGATACCGTCAGCAATAACAGTACCTTTCTTAATAACAGTACCTTCATCAACCTTTAAGTCGTTTGCACTTGATAAGGTGTGAACTTCACCAGGTCTGATTGTAATTTCGTGAATAACATCGTTAAATTCGCTAAACTCAACAACACCGTCGATGTGAGCATAAACATCTTTAACGATTTCAGTACCTTCTGTAACAGCAGTACCGTTTTCAACCATCTTAAGGGTTGCATCTTTGTTGATTTGGTGAACTTCTTCAGGAATAAATACAACTTCACCACCGTGAGTGATTACCTGATTTTCATCAACTTCAATGCCGTTGTATCTGATTTCACCTGATGAAGTAACTGAATATTCATCATCAACAAGCTCAGCGATAACCATACCGTTTTCAACTGTTGTATCAACAGGAGCTTTAACGATATATTTTTCACCGTCGCCATCTACTGTCCAGAATTGTTCTTTCTTAGTTTGTTCAAATTTAGCATTTGAAGGGATTAAAGAAGCGATAACGATTGTCAATTCCTTACCTTGAACAATCTTCTTAATCTTCTTACCTTCAAATTTAGCATCTTCGATAACTAAGTCTGAGCTGTATCTTACTTCACCGCCGTGTTCACAAATGATATTAGTTTCAGCGATTTCTTCACCTGCTTTAAC
This sequence comes from uncultured bacterium, assembly GCA_902765215.1. Lineage (GTDB taxonomy): Bacteria > Cyanobacteriota > Vampirovibrionia > Gastranaerophilales > Gastranaerophilaceae > UBA2883. The sequence goes on from CACWZA010000001.1 coordinate 71,552, forward strand.
AGCCTGTTTATCTTTAACCAATATTTTTGAACCACCCGGTAAGTTATAAACATCACCTGCGATAACCCAAACAATACCTTGTTTGTTAGCAGTTCGTGAAATGTTACCTTGTCTGTCTTTTCTTTCGTCAGCAACGAAGTCTTCGAAGAAGATTTGACCTGCGATATCAGAGTTGATATCCTTTGTAGCCTTTTCTGTCAAACGACCGTGTTCGTTTTGAGCAGTAGGGTCAAATGTACCGAGAACAGCACCCTTCTTAACTTTGTCACCGTCTTTGATATTAAGAACAGAACCTGCAGGAATATGGTATTTGCTTGAACGTTTAGCACCTTTAACTTCAATGTCGCCTTCAAACATTACAACATTTACGACATCACCGTGACGAGTTCTCAATTCTTTTGTTTTAAGTTTTGAAGAAACTTCACCGTCTTCTCTTGCAGTAAATGATTTGATTGCTTCTTTAACGCCAACCGCACCACCTGTGTGGAATGTTCTCAGTGTCAACTGTGTACCAGGTTCACCGATTGATTGAGCAGCGATAATACCGATTGCTTCACCGATATCAACCAATTTTTGGGTAGTCAATGCCCAACCGTAACATTTTTGGCATACACCATATTCTAATGAACAAGTAAGACCTGAACGTACTTTTAATTCGTTAAGTTCAAGGTGAGAGATTTTTTCAATATCTTCTCTGCCCATTGTAGTATTCTTAGCAACTAACAATGTCTTACCGTCTGTATCATAAATATCTTCAGCGATTGTTCTGCCTAATAATCTGTCGATAAGAGGAACAATTACATTATCCCCGTCGACAATAGGTTTCATACTAATATAGTTTTCGCCGCCGCAATCGTGTTCTTTAATAATAACGTCCTGAGCAACGTCAACCAAACGTCTTGTCAAATAACCTGAGTCAGCTGTTTTCAACGCTGTATCTACCAACCCCTTACGAGCACCGTAAGATGAAATGATGTACTCGGTTACTGAAAGACCTTCTTTAAAGTTTGACTTAATAGGTAAGTCGATGATTTGACCTGCAGAGTCAGCCATCAAACCACGCATACCAACCAACTGTGATACCTGAGAAAGGTTACCTCTCGCACCGGAGAATGCCATCATGTATACAGGGTTAAGTCTGTCAAAGTTTTCAACAACCTGTTCTGTTAACTTCGCAGTTGTTTCAGACCAGGTATCGATAACCTTTGTATATCTTTCAACTTCTGTGATTTCACCTTTTAAATAACGGTTTGTTGACTTTTCAATTTCTGCTTCTGCTGAATCCAACAATTCCTTCTTAGTTTCAGGAACTGAAAGGTCAGAAATAGAAATCGTTACACCGGAACGGGTTGCATATTTATAACCCAAGTTCTTTAAGGTATTAGCCAATTCACCTGTTTTTGCCCCTCCGTATTCAAGATACATTTGAGAAAGCAATTTTCTGATAGCACCCTTATCCATTAACTTGTTAATGAATTTAGGTGTTTTTGTTTTTGTTCGTGAATATGTATTTCCCATTTTATATTTTCCTTATAATTATTATTTCTATTACCTGCGGATAAGAGTCTTAACTCTGTCCGCCCCCTATACTAACGCTTCTCTAACTGCTTCGTTAAAGATAATTCTACCCGGAGTAGTTTCTATTCTTTCACCGTTTTCATCACGAACAATAATCTTATCGTGAAGTTCAAGCACTCCGCTATCTAATGCAGAAAGTGCATCGGTGTAACTATAGTAATTACCCTTAGGTTCCATATCAGGTTTTTCGATAATAGTCAGGTAATACATACCCAATACCATATCCTGAGATGGAGTGATGATAGGTTTACCGTTAGCCGGAGCAAGAATATTGTTAGTAGCTAACATTAACATTCTTGCTTCAGTTTGAGCCTCAATAGAAAGAGGAACGTGAACAGCCATTTGGTCACCGTCAAAGTCAGCGTTGAACGCTGTACAAGCCAACGGGTGAAGTTGAATAGCTCTACCTTCAACCAATTTTGGTTCAAATGCCTGAATACCAAGTCTGTGAAGCGTCGGAGCACGGTTCAACATTACAGGGTGTCCGTCAATTACTTCTTCTAAGATATCCCAAACTTTAGGGTCTGATCTTTCAATTTTCTTTTTCGCAGATTTAATGTTTTGAACATAACCACGTTCTATCAATTTATTTACAACAAACGGCTTGAACAATTCGATTGCCATTTCCTTAGGTAAACCGCATTGGTTCAGTTTCAGCTGAGGACCAACAACGATTACAGAACGGCCTGAATAGTCAACACGCTTACCTAACAAGTTTTGACGGAAACGACCTTGTTTACCTTCAATAATGTTAGATAATGATTTCAATGCTCTGTTGTTAGGGCCAACAACGGTTCTTCCACGACGACCGTTATCAATCAAAGCATCAACCGCTTCTTGTAACATACGCTTTTCGTTTCTTACGATGATTTCAGGTGCACCCATTTCCAACAATCTTTGTAAACGGTTGTTTCTGTTGATAACACGTCTGTACAAGTCGTTTAAGTCTGATGTTGCGAAACGTCCGCCGTCTAACTGAACCATTGGTCTCAAATCAGGCGGAGTAACAGGAAGTACATCCATAATCATCCAAGTCGGATCTGTTTCTGAAGAAATTAAAGAATCTAATAATCTCAATCTCTTGATTAATTTAGATTTCTTTTGAACAGAAGTAACACCTGCTTCTAACTCACCTCTGATTTCATCAGCAAGTTTAACGATATCAAGTTCAGCAAGCAATTCTTTGATTGCTTCTGCACCGATACCAACCTTGAGAGTTGATTCTTCGTGTTCTTCCATATAATCTTCATATTCTTCTTCCGTTAACAATTGGAACTTCTTAAATTCACTGTCACCCTGATCCATAACTATATAGTTATTGAAGTAGATAACCTGTTCCAAATCTTTCAAAGTTACGTCAAGAAGTAAACCTAAATAAGAAGGAATACCCTTTAAGAACCAAATGTGAGAAACAGGAGCAGCCAGTTTAATATGGCCCATTCTGTGACGTCTTACTTTTGAATCCGTAACTTCTACACCGCATCGTTCACAAATAATACCTTTGTGACGAACTCTTTTATACTTACCGCAGAAACATTCCCAATCCTTGGTTGGCCCAAAGATTCTTTCACAGAACAAACCGTCGCGTTCAGGCTTTAAGGTTCTGTAGTTGATTGTTTCCGGCTTAGTAACTTCACCGTAAGACCATTTTAAAATTCTTTCAGGTGAAGCAATGCTTATTCTTATATAATCAAAATAATCAATACTTGTAGCCAATTTTATATTCTCCTATAATTTTCTTTTGCTTTACGATATTACCTATACATAAGGTTCATTGGGAGTATATTTACCCCCAACCCCTACATATCTCCTGATGACATTGAAGTATCAAAGAAATTGATATTCAACAACTCTGAATCCATGTCAGAAAGTACTCTCTTAGGAGCAGCCTTTCTTAAATCATCCATATCAGTCATTAAATCAACTTCAACGCCGTCTTTCTTAGCAACGGTAATATCCAAACCTATACTTTGCAATTCTCTTACAAGAACCTTAAATGATTCAGGAATACCAGGTCTAGGGATGTTATCACCCTTAACGATTGATTCGTATGCGTGGTTTCTTCCGTTCACATCATCGGATTTAATTGTAAGCATTTCCTGCAATGTATAAGCAGCACCGTAAGCTTCCAGTGCCCAAACTTCCATTTCACCGAATCTTTGACCACCGAATTGAGCCTTACCGCCTAAAGGTTGTTGTGTAACTAATGAGTAAGGACCTGTAGATCTTGCGTGAATCTTATCATCAACAAGGTGGACAAGTTTCAGGATGTATGAAAGACCAACTGCAACCGGTCTGTCAAATCTTTCACCTGTTCTACCGTCGATCAGGTAAACCTTACCGTCTTCTCTAACCCAATCACAACCTGATTCTTTGATACCTCTGAGAAGTTCTTCTCTGGTAACTCTTTCAGATGTGTTAGCACCGTATCTTTCGTCGAATGAAGGTGCTTCATAGTGTTCACCTGTCAGGTATGCAGCCAAACCTAACAAACATTCGTAAGTTTGACCAACGTTCATACGAGAAGGTACACCCAGTGGATTAAGAACTATATCAACAGGAGTTCCGTCAGGTAAGAATGGCATATCTTCCTTAGGAAGAATTCTTGATACGATACCTTTGTTACCGTGACGACCTGATAATTTATCACCTACAGATACCTTACGACGTTGTGCAATGTATACTCTGATAACAGTATTTGCACCAGGAGGTAATTCATCACCTTTTTCTCTGTCAAATACCTTAACATCGAGTACACGGCCGCCTTCACCGTGAGGTACACGAAGTGAGTTATCTTTAACATCTCTTGCTTTTTCAGCAAAGATTGCTCTTAACAATTTTTCTTCAGGCGGGTGTTCGGTTTCACCTTTAGGAGTAACCTTACCTACCAATATATCATCTGCATAGACACGAGCACCGATACGAACAATACCTCTTTCATCCAAGTGTCTGAGAGCATCTTCAGATACATTTGGAATTTCACGGGTAATTTCTTCAGGCCCGATTTTTGTTTGTCTTGCGTCAATTTCTAATTTTTCAATGTGTAATGAAGTGAAGATATCGTCGTGAACGCATCTTTCAGAAAGCAGGATAGCATCTTCGAAGTTATACCCTTCCCAAGGCATATAAGCAACCAAGATATTTTTACCTAACGATAACTCACCGCAGCTTGTTGAAGCACCGTCCGCAATAACATCACCAACCTGAACCTTATCGCCTTCATTAACGATAGGTCTTTGGTTAATACAAGTATCTTGGTTAGAGCGAACATACTTCATTAAAGTATATAAGTGAGCCTTGCCTTCTACGTCACGAATAACAATTTCTTCACCAACAACTCTTTCAACCGTACCATCAACATCAGATACAACAACCATACCTGAGTCTTTAGCGGCACGAGCCTCTAAACCTGTACCAACAACAGGTCTTTCCGTAATCAATAACGGAACTGCCTGACGTTGCATGTTTGAACCCATCAGTGCACGGTTAGCATCATCGTGTTCAATGAATGGGATAACCGATGTCGCAATAGAGATAATCTGAATCGGACATACACCAACATAGTCAACTTTTGAAGAATCGGTCATGATAAATTCCGATCTGTAACGAGCAGGAACCATATCTCTCTTAAATGAACCGTCTTCATTCAACTCAACGTCAGCAGGAGCACAACGGAAGTTTTCGTCTTCGTCTGCTGTCATATAAACAACTTCATCAGTAACCTTGCCATCTTTAACAACAAAGAATGGAGATTCAATGAAGCCATAATCATTAACTCTTGCGTGAGTAGCCAATGAACCAATCAAACCTGCGTTAGGTCCTTCCGGTGTTTCAACAGGACAGATACGTCCGTAGTGAGAAGGGTGGATGTCACGTACAGCAGATCCTGCTCTTTCTCTTTGTAAACCGCCGGGTCCAAGAGCTGAAATACGTCTTTTGTGAGTAATTTCAGCTAATGGGTTAGTTTGGTCCATGAACTGTGATAACTGTGATGAACCGAAGAATTCTCTAAGCGCTGCAACAAGAGGCTTAGTATTCAACAAGTTCAACGGAGTAAGTGTTTCAGAATCCTGAAGTGTCATTCTTTCTTTAACAATTCTTTCAATTCTTGAAAGACCTACTCTGAATTGGTTTTGAAGAAGTTCGCCAACTGAGCGGATTCTTCTGTTACCCAAGTGATCGATATCATCCAATGTACCTTCATCATAAGTTAAGTTGATAAGGTATTCGATTGAAGCAATGATATCTTCTCTTGTCAACGTTCTAACGTGGTTAGGAACGTTTAAGTTTAGTTTCTTATTTAATTTGTAACGACCAACACGACCGATATCATATTTTTTAGCATCAAAAAATCTTGATTCTAGAATCTGACGTCCGCCTTGAGGTGATGCAGGATCACCGGGTCTTAACTTCTTGTACAATTCGATTAAAGCATCGTCTGTAGTTTCAGTAGTATCTTTATCCAAAGTTTTCTTCAAGAAATCAAAGTGAGTGAATAAAGATTCCATTTCCGCAACTGTGATACCCATCGCTTTAAGAACTGTTGTAGCCAAGATTTTTCTGTTCTTATCTATCTTCATATAGATTAAATCGTTAGCATCAGTTTCAATCTTCAACCATGCCCCTCTGTTAGGAATCATAGTTGCGTTGTATAAACGTTTACCGGTAGGTGAAACTTCTCTCTTGAAGTAAACACCAGGTGAACGAACGATTTGTGAAACGATTACACGTTCTGCACCGTTAACGATGAATGTACCCTTATCAGTCATTGTAGGGATATCACCGATATAAACTTCCTGTTCTTTAATTTCACCGCTGTCACGGTTAACTAAACGAACCATTACACGAAGTTGTTTAGCATAAGTTGCGTCGTGAATACGAGCTTCTTCAATCGTATACTTTGCGTTATCGAAAGTATAGTTAGGTAAGAAGTGCAACTCTAAACGACCTGTGTAGTCTTTTACAGGTGAAAAGGCAAGTAATTCTTCCTTTAAACCCTCTTTCAAAAACCATTCAAAAGACTTCTTTTGAATATCAATTAGGTCAGGGAGATAATCCAAACGAGTGGCAGGTATGCCCATTGGAGTTACCCTTTTTGCATATTTTGTTGTCGACATTAATTTACCTCGTCTATTCTATTGTGTGTACGTACTAATTTAAATAACAGGTCAATATAGTTTGTTTCGCTTTATGCCCTTAGCCTCTAAACTATATTTTCCGAAATGGAATGCTAAAATTCCATAATATTGAGCATGCTTATATTATCGTAACACTTCAATACACAACGTCAAGCAGAACAAACGTAAAAAATACAATTTATTAATAAAAGTTAATAAATGTAAGTTCGGCTTTAATTTCCTATTCAGTTGTACCTACATAATACACTTTTTTTTGAAAATTGCAAGAGGGAAAATATTTTTTGCTGTTTTTTTTAGCAATAAAAAGCGGGCTATGACACAATCACAGCCCGCTTTTTTATTTTATTTCATATTAATGTTTTTTGAATAAATTTTCAAATGCGTAAGTAATTTTTGCCATAACTGAAGTTGAATGGTCAAAAGTTGAATGGTTAACATCTAAGCCTGCTCTGATGCCTGAGTCTAAATTAGCATCAACGCTAAGACCTAAGTTTGCTGACATTTTTGCGTTTGAACGATCTACCATTCTGCCGTCATCGATTACTCGAGCAACTTCAGATCTTGGAACACTTGCAGTGCTGCCAAAATCTGCTAAGAATCCCCAACCGCCTTCTGCGTGAGGAGTGATGTTTACATCACCAACTTTTAAAGTTGGTGCAACATAAGCACCTATAAAACCTTTTGTTCTGTTCAATGATACTTCGTTTGCAAATTCTTCTGATGCTGAATTTACTTCGCAATTTAAGATAACACCTTCTGTAGCAGAAGAACCGTTATGTTGATATCTTGCGACACCACCGAAATCTACATAACCTGCTTTTCCTTTAACAACCGGCATGCCGACAAATGCTTTAAATTCCTGGTTAGATTTACCAACCATTGCATCAAATTCTGCAACTGCTTTATCGTTTCTTGAACCTATTTCTGCAATAATTTTCGGTTCATAATGCATTTGGTCAAAGTATGCTGTACGACCATAACCTAAACCTAATCTTGCTTTATATTCAAGCGGTGCTTTTGCTGTTTCTTTTACTACATTTTGTGCAGTTGATTTCATTGGGGCAATTGCCATTGGGAGTGCAACAGCCATAGTTTTTAAACCTGTTCTTAAATTCATTTTATTTCTCCTTTATATAATGTTGTTGATACTATTTGTGTAACTGTATGCCTATATAATGTACGTAAAAAATTAATTTGTTAGTTTATTAAAAATCTTAATATTTTTTAAAATTTGATTTTTGTTCTTATGTTAAACCCCGGAGTTTTGTGGAGTGTAGAGTAACTTGCATCTGCTCCGAAATAAGCATTTTTTGCGACATTATATTCCGCACCGAGCACGAAATTCGCTAAACCGCCAGTCTGCTCGACATCTTTTACCGAACCCGACGGAAGAACTTTTCCTTCAGCGATTTTGCCGTCATTTATGAGTGCATACTGACCTGCTTCAACCCGTCCGTTCAGTTCAAGTTTTTTGATTGGTTTTACATTCGCCTGAGCATAAAACCCTGTTGTTGTCATGCCGTGATAAGCATTGACATCGCCCGAAGCAACCTCACTTTTCAGGTATACAGGGGCAACATTTTTATTTTTTGAAAGATTCTGATAATTAAAATATCCGCCTAAATCCACTGAAACATTTGGATTTTTAAACTTGAACGGATATGCTAATCTGAGGTTATAATTTTGAGATGCCAAACCCATATCAGCACCGATTTCAGCCTTCATATTATGAGCAAAAGCGGAAAGTGTCAAACCTGCTTTCGGCTCTGCTGAAGCATGGTCAAAGAACGGGTCTAAACCGGCTCCGACACTGTAAGTACTTTTTAATTTTAATGCATCACCAACGACTGTTTTTTCTGCCGATTTGACCATTGTCTGAGCAGAACCTTTCAATGGGGTTACAGCCATCGGAAGTGCAAATGCTAATGTCTTAAGTCCTGTTTTTATGTTCATATTTACCTCACTCCCCTAATAAATTACCGTAGATTTCTTGTTGATATTTGAAATATAACCTTTTTGAACGGCAACGTTCAGCAGGTTAGCACATGCCTGATCCTTTCTTACTCCTTCAGGCAGCAATTTTCTGCCGTTCCAGCGACCTGCAAGATATGCTTCTTTTGAAAGAATTACGGTTGATGCGTATGTTCTTAAATCGTTTAAATCTTTTTCGGTTACCTTAACAGGGATAAAACCTGCATCGGCAAAGTTCTCTTTAACTGCCTGTTCACCGCCCTGAAGCATAAATACAAATTTTGGTCTGCGAACATCATTGAATAAAATATCCTGAGCATTTTTTATTGATGCCTGTACCATAGGGCTGTCCAGATCAGGTGCTAAAGCCTTTGCGTTTTCAAGATATTTCGGATAATCTTTACCCAAAGTTGCAAGATGGATAATAGTTGCTATTGATGACTTTTCAGGCTCAAGAACATTACTGTTGTTCCCGTCTGAAGTGATACCGTATTTATCCATCAGCGCTTTTTCTTCAGCAGTTGATTTATTTATTTTTAATCTTGTCATACCGAGTGATAAATCGCCGTCGCCTTTTGTTATTTTTCTAGCAGTTGAAACAGCGTCACGACCTGCCTCATGCTTTTCTACGGCATCATACAGTTTGTATGACATAGCGTTACCATACTGACTTTCTTCTTTTGAAAGTTTCAGAGCCATTATGGCATATTCGTTATATTCTTCACTTGTGATGTTCAAATCCTTCATTAAAGATTCTTTGTTATCTTTCATTGATTTTAAGAATCTGCCTGCGTTTGTTTTTTCATTTTTTGTTGCGTTGTAAAGTTTTTCAGGGAGCGGAATTTTTGAATCAAAAACAATACTGTCTTTTGCCATAGCAGTTGCTTTTGCTTTAACTATATTTTCCGCAACCTTTGCTTTTGCCTCAGAATGAGCAATCAATTCCGCAATAATAGAATTTGCCGTACCGACGGGGAAAGCCGCCATCATAAAGTACACAATACCTTTTGCAAGTTTTGGAATAATCTTTAATGCAGACTCTGGCAATTGGGCATTAACTATTTGACCGTTTCGTTTTTTCTGCCAGCCTAAATCTACCATTCTGCCTTCATTTATTGCTTTTTGAGGGTTTGCCATATCTCGTGCGGCATTTCTCATATCGGTATATGTACTTTTTATGTACGGGGAAAACTTTCTTATATTCATACACATTTCCTTAGGTTGATACACTTTTTCACAGAAATAAATGTGCGTAAACATGAGAATTTGCCACATTTTGAGGGTAACTACACAAAACTTAAAACTACTTCATTATTTTCGCCAAAATTCTCTCTTTTACCTCGTCAACATACCCAACCTTGAACCCTAAACTCAAAACAACATAAGTAACGGTAAGAACCATTGAAACTACCGCTATTCTGAAGATTTCAAATATTTGTCTTGTCATTGAACCGGCAAGTACATAACCGAGAATTTTTGCGGTTAAAAGCGAAACAACAAACGCAATTCCGCCTATAAATATCATTTTTGCAAGATTTACAAACAAATCTTTATAATCGAGCTTTATTTTCTTACCCATCAATACCCCTAACCCTATTGCATTATAGAGGGTAACTAATGATGTAGAAAGTGTTATCCCGCCGATTTGCATACCCATAACAGTTATAAACAGGTAGTTAAAGAACACCTTTAATATAATGGATGATGTAGCTACAACAAACGGAGTTTTTGCATCATCATAGGCATAATACACTCTTGTGATAGAATCTCTGAACACATAAGGGATAATAGAAACAGAGAGGTACAACAGGGCCTCAAACACCATAAGCGAACTTTCATAATTAAATTCACCGCGTTCAAATACGAGCCTTACCGCGTCCAAGCCGACCGTAACAATGCCTATTATAATAGGTATTGCAACATAAAACAGAAGCCCGACCCCTTTGTTAAAATATGACCTTATACCGTCCTCGTCTTTTTGTGCAACAAGTCTTGTAAAGAGAGGGAACAACGGCACCAAGAACGCCGTAACAAGTATTCCGACAGGGAATTGAAAAATTCTGTTCGCATACCCTACTGAAGTCCACGCCCCATCTCTCAGAGAAGATGTGAAGAACATATCTATATATATATGCAACTGCCCTATAGTAGAACTCAAAATTGCAGGGAACACCAATTCTATTAAAGTTTTTAATTCCGGATTATTCCAGAAACAGAAATTCGGCTTAAACCTGAACCCGATTTTCTTAATCTGCGGGAACTGAAGCAGAAACTGGCAAATCGCACCGATTGTTGTCGCCCACGCAAGAACATAACAGTTTGTATCCTGACGGAAAAATGTAACTCCCCAGCACCCCGCGATAATAACTAAGCTCATAATCATCGGTGAAAAATTAGGGAGCATGAACTTTTTATAAGTAATCAAAAGTCCGTAATATATCCCGACAATACCACCCACAATAAACACAGGAGTCATTATTTGCAAATGTTTTGCCGAGAGAGCAATCATAGCCTCAGAGCCGTTATTTATAATAATTGCCATAACCTGAGGTGCAAAAATATAGAAAAGTATCCCTAATGCCGTAAAGAACAAGACACTTGCACAGAGAAAGGTATTATATAATTTGTTCACAAACTCTGACGGTTTTTCGTTCAAATCAGGGATAAGCTTAGAAAACACAGCAACCGTTGCACTATGCAAAGGGCCGCCGACTCCGCCTAAGAGAATTATTGCAAAAGACGGAATCTGATAAGCATAAAAATACGCATCAGACTGCCATGTTGTACCGTAATATTTTGCGGTTACAACATCTCTCAAAAACCCTATGACTTTACTCAAAACAGTAACAAGAGCAATAAGCCATGCTGCTTTTAATATGCTTGTGTCTTTGTTTGTCGTTTCCATAACATGATTATAGTATAAAAATTAAGATATTAAGATATTAAGATATTGAGATATTGAGAGGTTAAAAACTGCCACACCCCTTTATCCCCCCTTCGGCAGGGGGGAATATAATACATTTACCCCAAACTTGTGCTACAATACAACTATGGAACACAAATTAACGGTATGTTGCGGCACAAGTTGTTATCTTGCGGCAGGAAACAGAACAGATAAACTGGAAGAACTGATAACAAAAGAGTTTGGAGACAAAGTCGAGGTTGTTCCGTCAGGATGTATCGGTCAATGTATGAAAAACGAAGCATCACCGCCGTTTGTAAAATTTGACGGGGAAATAATATCCGATGCAACAAACGAAAATATTATAAAAGAACTAAAAAAGAGGTTAACCTGAAACAGATTAACCTCTTTTTATAAACCTATTTTATTCTTATGAATGACTCTTCATTGATTGGAAAGTTGAACTTGCAGCAGGTTTCAGTCTTGAATAATCTATTGCAGGTGTCTGAGCCAATTGTGCTGCAGCCTGTTGTGCAAGGAATTGTTCTCTTGCCTGTGCTTGTCTTTCCTGTCTTTTTGCAGTCATTTTGTAAACGAATTTCGGAAGAACTATACCGAGGAATGCCGGTACAAAGAATACTGTTGCAGCGAATGATACATAAGAGTTCAGAGAACGAGCGCGTTTAAGCATTGCATTTGCAGCACCTTCTTTTTCAGGAGTAAGCGCTTTAATCAAATCTTTTGCGAAATCTTTTGTTTCATTCAGATTACTAATTATTACTTCATTTGCTGCTTTTTTATCAGCTTGTTTTGCAAGATTATTAAGGTTGATTCCGTATTTTTGACATACAGCATTTGCCTGTTTTTCAGTCTTGAGAACTTTAGCAACATTTCCGCCATTGTTGTTAACAAATTCTGTCATATTAACAAGTTTTTCTTTTGTATCGATATTACCGTAGATTTGGTCTAAATCGCTGATACCATAGTAGCTGATTGAACTGAACGGATTGAGGTAATCTAAAACTTTCTTAGCAGTAGACATGCCTGCTTTTGCTCTGTTTTTAAGTACAAACCCTGTTGAATCTTCGTAAGTGCTGATTAATGCTTTTGCGAGCATCGGAACACCGAAAGTAACAGCACCTGTAGAAACGATATCTCTTGTTAATGCTTCAGGAATTTCCGAATAATCTTTCTTATGAGTAACAGGATCTTCCGGAGCGCGTCTTGCTGCTGTAAGACAACGAGGAGTCATAAGACCGCCAACAGCCAAAGTTGTCATAAGGGCAGGCGTAAACTGATTTCCGTTAAATTCTAAATGTTTAGCAAGTTTGTCTAATTTACCTGTGAATGAAACCTGTCCGTTGTTCTTAACTACATTAGACTGAGATGCAACTGCTGCTTTAGGTTGTTCATCAGCTTTTACTTCTGATTTAGCAGCTTCTTTTGCAGGGTCGCCCAATGCTCCCGGAGGAACAGGGTTAACAAGTTTGTACAACATAGGAACAAGTGAAAGTGAACCTATTGTTGATAAAGCGGCTGTGATGTTAACAATACCTCTTTTTGTAAGAGCTTTTGCTTTTACACCGTCAGCATATTCACCTGACAAATCAGCCATTTCCTTATTGTGGAGTGCATCATGAGCGTATGCTCTGATACCGTTGATTGCTTTTTCTGTAGAATAAACTTCGCCTTCGAATTTTACTCTGTTCAACATTTCCAAATCTGATGAATGAGTTTTGTGGAAATCGTTGAAATCAGTAATCAACTTAGCCTGAGCTCTCTTTTGTGCTTTCTTTGCACTTGATTTCATTTTGCCTGATGAATTTGCAATCTTTGTTTCATACTCATCAATTTTTGTCAAAGCATCTGTTGCTTCTTCAATAAATTTAGCCTCAGCCTCTGCATTCTTAGTGTTGGTTGTTGATTTAACTATATTTGTAATATTTTGTTTATAAAAATCTCTTTTAACAGCTTCAACATTTTCGTGTGAGCCGTTTTTAACAACGTCTGCGAATTTGTTACCCAGACGCTTAATCATGCTTGAATTAGTGAAGGTTGATTTACCGACATATTTTTTACCCAATGCCAAAACTAACATAGGAGTGAACATCAGAACAGGGCCTGAAAGACCTTCTCTGATACCTACTTCCAAACCTTCTTTGAAGTTTAATTCACTAAGTTTCAAACATTTTTGTTTGTCTTCTTCTGACGGTTGTCTGAAGGTTAAACGAGCCTTGATAACGTTCCATGTTGATTTAATTCTGTCTTCGTCAATACCACGCTGAACACCTTCACCTGTTCTTGGAACTGTCATGCCTAATGTATCCTGAATAATGAAAGAAGTAGCAAAACCACCTTTTTCAATACCATTCATGATTTGTCCCGGAACATCTAACAACCCTTTGAAGTTAGGGGACTGATTGTTACCGGACTTGTCATTTATACTATTAACTGTTCCTACAGAATTAACTTTCAAACTTTAAACCTTCCGTTAAATATTATGTAAAATCATACAACCGTACATATTAAAAAAGTGTCGAAATGAACAAAAATTGCTATTTATGTAACAAAAACACTTATTATCTTTACAAAAATTTAGACTTTCAATTACACCTCATTTGTCTAGTCAGATTGAATATGCTTATTAAGTTATATATTATTTTTGGGGTTTTGACAAGTGTATAGACTACAATTATTCACATATATTAACATAATAATTATAACAATTTAGCAAACCCTTTTTAATCAGTGGACTTCGGGGCATGATATATTTTTTATGACCTGTGATAAAAAACGGGCATGAAAAAACAGGCGAAGCGCATGCCCCGCCTGTTCTTTTAAACCTAAATTCAATTATTTAGATAACAAAGCTTTGAATTTTTTACCAGCTGAGAAAGCAGGAACTTTCTTAGCAGCAATCTTCAAAGTAGCACCTGTTTGAGGGTTACGGCCTGTTCTAGCAGCTCTTTGTCTTCTTTCCCAAGTACCGAAACCTACTAAAGTAACTTTGTTACCTTTTTTAACTGTGTTTTGAATAGTATCGATCAAAGCAGTTAAAACTTCACTAGCATCTTTCTTTGTAACCTTTGCAGACTTACTAACTTCTGCGATTAATTCTTCTCTGTTCATCTTAAATCCCTTTCTTTGTATATAAAATACAATTTGTGAACCAACATGACTATTATATAAATATTTTTGGGCATGGCAAGAAAGTTTACATTTATTTGCAAATCGTTTTGTAAATGTATGTAAAAAACCCATGACAAACATTAAAGATTGACTGCAATTATGCCGTTCTGACAAATGTGTACAGGTAAAGGAACAGGTATGGGCATTCAGGGTGCTGATAACAACAAAAACGATCCATTATGGCAACAGGCGTATGCTGAGGCAAAAAAGCTTGATGCCGATGACGGCAATCCTAATAACTGGATAGGTAAGAATGTCTGGGAAAAGTATGCAAATGCAAACCGGATAAAAGCCGGAACAAAAGGAATTTCCGTTGCGCAGGCAACTGCTTTAATATATGAAAAGAAACAAATGGACAGCCTGAAAGCTTCCGTTGATTTGTCCGGACAATTTATGAATGTCGATGCATTTGAAATAAAAGGAAACGACGAAGCTGCAGGGGAAGTATTACAGGCAAAAGAAGTTATATATGATACCCCAAAACCTGTTCAGGATGAGAGCGTAAAACATAATGCCGTTAATTTTGCAAAAATATTCGGCAAGAGTAAAACCGCAGACGGAAAAAGTATTCAAAACGGCGATACCGACGGTAACGGCAAATTATCTTATGACGAGATTAAAGCAGAAGTTGCAAAATCAAATGACATAAAAACCCTGAAAGAAATTGCCGCATATTTAGGGGTTAATACCCGAACCACAGACGGCAAAGCCGACTACCCTGTAAACCTGATAAAACAATTCATCAACAAATCTATTGACCTTCTGAAAGAGGCCGATAAAAACGAAGACATGGCTGTGAGTGATCAGGAGCTTGAGAGTTTTAACAAGGTCAACTCTAATTCCTATTCAAGTTACACTGAAGCAGGAAGAACAGTCAATAAAAAAGCAAGACTGTATGAAATTCTTGGCATGACAGACAGCAAATACAATAATGAACAAGGCGGAATAGGCGACTGCTGGCTGTTAGGGGTTGGACAATCACTGACAGACAACCCTGAAATATACAATAAACTCTTTAAAAGAGATGATCAGGGGGTAACGATATCCTTCCACGGGATACAGGGCAAAAACGGAAAACCTTACACTTACAGAGTTACAAACGAAGATATCCAAAAGCAGCATAGATTAAACATGCTTGCAAAAAATAACGATTCAACAACCTACGGAAGTAATGACCCTGATGCAATAGCACTAGAAATTGCAATGGAGCACGCAATAGATAAACAAAACAGAAATATGGATAATATCCTTAAATATATAAAAAATTCAACCACCCCTGATACAGTAAAACCTGACATAAACAAGATAACAAAAACAATGAGCAGAGAAGATTTTGAACGGCTGGATGCTTACATAAGAAATGTAGATGCATATAACGAGGCAACAGGACAAGATATCAAATTACCTGACATTCCGAGTTATCTTCTCACTACCCAACCTGACGCAAAAACCATCGCCATGACCGATGCTCAGCTGGAAAGCGTAATTAATTATGTAAAAAAACATCCGCAACCTGATATGAGCAAAGTATATGAGTTTGACTACGGTACAAGATTAACAAATGGTTCTGATATAATCGACTACATTGAAGCATCAACTCCGAATGCGGGGACAACAAAACCTCAGGTTTCCGGGCTTTTTGGCAAAATTGATCCTTCATCTATAAAAAATGGAGGCAGACCTGAAACGGCATTATATATGCTGACAGGGGTAACTTCAAACAGAAGTACATTTGTAAGTGCGGATAAAAGCTCACCGTTGTTAACACAAGCTGAGTTTGACAAATATAAGGGCTCTAAGAGAGTATCGGTAAACTTCTTTGAAAACCACTCTGAACGAGGGATATTTGGCAACCACGAATATTACATAAAAAATATTGAGGGAAACAAAATTACCCTTGCTGATTCTCACGACTCAGGTTATACCCGTACAATAACTTTAAAAGAAATTCTGAAATGGGGCGCAGGACTAACCCCTACGGATTTATCCAAAGCAGATATCCAATAATAACGGATATTCGCTTTTTGATTACTTTTTAGCAGGGGAATTTATGAACACTAGGAATTTATAGGGTGTCTGTTTGTGCTATTATTATTCCAGAAGTTTTTATGGGTTATAAGAGAGAAAATAAATGAATAAATACACTAAAACCTACAATGTAATCCTTGATAATATGGATTTATTTGATTACAGATTAAGACCAATCTCGGCCATAATGTATCTTCAGGATGCGTTTGCAAGATATACGGCAACCAAAAAAATGGCGGCCTATGATTTATTTGCCAAAAATCAGTATTGGGTTGTGGCTGAAATCAATATGGAATTTACCGAACTTTTACCTTTTTGGTCTGAAGAAATCAAGGTTGAATTGTGGTTTTCCGAAATAACCAAATTAAAAATTTATGTTGATTACAGACTTACCTACAAAGATAAAGTTTTTGCAAAAGGTAACTCGCTATGGTTTTTAATCAGCAGGGAAAGTCAAAGACCTGTCAGGGCGGATGAAGTTGCTGAAAAATTTGAAGTATGCAATGAATTGGCATTAGGGGAACACAAAAAGTTTGTAATACCTCAGGCAACAGAAGTTTATACAAAAATTGAACACAAAAACAATTTATCAGATATTGATTTCAATAAACATGTTAATAACAAAAGCTATATTAATCTTGCTGAAATGACTGCACCTGACGATTTCAGAAGAACACGCAGATTAAAAAGTTTACATATACGGTTCAACAAAGAATCTTTCCTTGGCGATACATTAGTCTGCACTGCAAACAGAACGGAAAACCCAAATCAATTCACACATACAATAGAAAAAGACGGGGTTTCAATTTGTGACATTTCAACGACTTGGGAAGAAAAAACAAGCAGTGAAAATATTGTTGACTCCGATTTAGATGTCAAAAATGAGAGATAGAAAACTTATAACTAAAATACGACCTAAACTGACATAGGCATCCTTTATGATAAAACTCAAAGGAGGATACATTATGGCAGCAACTTTAAATATTCCTGAGAATAAAATAACAGTTATCACAGGGAAAAACGGCAGTGGCAAAACAAGATTATTAAAAGGGATAAACGGAATAAATGAGCAGAATTGGGCAAGAAAGAATTATATTGTTTTAGATTGCGATTCACACAATCATTTGAACGAAGCCGAAATAAAGGATTTTGCACTTGATTTAAAAACAAAATCGAAAACAAACACAGTCGTCATCGCAAGCATGCGTGATGAGATTATTGATATAGCAGATGTTTTAATCACCTTAAAGGACAGACCAATTTTGAACGGTTAAATAATGAAAAGTTTGTGGGATGAGGATGATTAATAATAATCGGTAATAAATATTAATTTCATCTGTATTATTAAAATTTTGTATAGATTATACCTTAAAAACCAAAAAACCGACCTGTATGATCGGTTTTGGAGCGAGAGCTTAACGATTTTGATTGCTTGTTGAGCGAAGCGATTACAAGAAATCAAAATCGATCTCGTCTGTTATTCTTCATGGTCGGGCGAAACACCCGCCTGTGATTTTATACTATCATGCCACCCCGTCAGATTAGGTCGTATTAAAAAATATCTTTATTTTATTGCCTGTTTAGCTAAAACACCCTTCAGCATGTTAATATACTGCTTTTTAAGACTTTTCGGTGAAACTATCTAAACGGTATCACCCCAGCGGAACAAATGCCACAAAATTTCATATTCCCCTGATGCTTTGAATTTTACGGTTACACTTCCGTCATCATTCTGTTTTACCTTTTGCGTCGGGTGGAAATTATAGTTCAGAACATCCTCCGCAACATCAGGGTTAAACAAGAGTTCAACCTTAATAGTTTCATTCTGATAAACACCAAAGGAATGATTTGCATATTCTTTTATATCAAAATCGCCTTTATCAAAAGTTTCTTTTGTGAGTTCGACATCTTTAATCTTATGTATACGATATACATACGGATTTTCGTGTTCGCCCTCTACACCTATCAGATAAACATTAGCACTGTAAATAATTCCGTAAGGCGAAAGAATTTTATCTCTGTTGTCATATTTGCATTTTATTCTCAGATTTTCTTTTATAGCGCATCTTATAATATCTAAAATATCAACATCAATCTTATAACTTGGTTTTTGAGAAACGGCAACACCTTCTGATTTCATTATAAGTTCTATAGCATCATCTATTTTTGCCAACTGCTTTCTCGATAGTGCTTTTAGTTTGGTAATGACTTTATCAACTGATTCCTTTTTATCATCAAACGGTAAACCGTCTTTTACCGATTCAAGAATAGCAATCTCATCAGGAGTAAAAGAGATAACTTCATTCATATAACCTGATGTAAACCCCCAATGTTTTTCCTTATCGGTAGAATCAATCTCATTAATCTGCGGCATAACATTGAGCATGGTATCTCTTAACCTTTCAGCCGTTCTGCGTGATACACCAAACTCGTTTTGTATATCGGTCAGGGTAATCCCCATCACCTTTGACTGCATTAATGTTATCAATACTATTATGTCGCTGACTCTTGAATATCTTGGTTTATCGTCCACTTAAAACTCCTGTTATATAAAATTTATCAGACAAAACAGTCGTACAAAAATTCTATCAAATTTTTGGGGTATTTTCAATAATATTTAATTTGCTACCCCAGTCCCTCATAAAACTCAACAATCTTTTCATCTACACTCTTGTTTCGCTTCGTTCGTGCCTTTGCTCGGCTTGCTCGAACTCTTTTCGCTCTCGCCAATCAACATCAGCCATAAAAAAAGAGGGGATAAACCCCTCTTTTTTAATGGCGGGAACGACGAGGCTCACTGTGTCTGTTTGCGAACAGCAAAAGGTGACTAACGACCTGTGAGCAGAGGCATTAAGGCAAAACCACGCTTTTGCCGATGCCGTTTAACGCGAACAGGGCAAGACAAATGTCACATTTTGCGTTAAGTCATAATATAATTTTTGAGTATCTGTGTAAATAGACAGATGGTATGGTTTCGTTAGACAGATAGTTTGCACTTTTTGGTAAAGTTAAATTCAAAATTCAACAAGAAATTCAAATTAAAAATTATTTCTTTTTTGCCAATCTTCTATCATTTTATTCATCTTAATTCGCTCTTCTCTTTGTTCAGGAGTTTCATCTTTATATTTTATATATTCACTGATTAGTAATATAAGATATAGAGTTATTAAAATAACAATAATAGATACACAAATAAATATTTTATGTTCCCACATAAAAACTAATAAAATTGCTAATATTAAGTAACAAAAAGCATTTGTAAGACACCCACCCAATTTAGCGGCAGATCCAGATAATAAAAATAAACAAATTATAATTAATGCTATATCCATAATTTACCCTATTATATTATAAAATATTTGTGTGTCAGATATGGACATATTATTTTCAAGATATAGAAGTGCTGTTGAAACGATATCTTCCTGTTCTTCTGTTAATGAAACCAAATCATTAAGCGTACATTTTTTGAGCCGGCGGCATAATTTTAATACTTTGTCTCTCATTGAATCGTCCTTTCAATATATCTTCTGTAATAACATTTAATTGATTTGTCTTTGCTTGTTTTTCTAATTGTTCCAATGTCTGAACAATTTTTCGGAACTGATTTGTGCGTGTGGCAAGATATATTATTGCATCATCACTAAATTCAAGATCGGTTATTTGATTAAGAATATCTCTTAAATCCTCTTCGTTATAATGTTCAAACCTTAATTTTTTAAATAATCTATCTTCAAAATGCTTTAATCTTGAGATTTTTTTATCGACAAAACCCATTCCTGATAATACAATCGGGGAGCCTGTATTATCCTGAATATCTCGTAAAATTTCAATTGCATTTTTACTTCCGATTAAATAATCAACCTCATCAACAATAATTATTTTAGGATCAAGCCTTAATTTTTTAAGTATTTCATTGTAATTATCTTGCATTGCGTGAAACGGTTTTATTTCCAATTCTTCCATTATATTTTTTAGTAAGCCATTTTGTGTTATATCATTGTTGGCTCTAATATAAATGGCATCGTTCTTTGTTGCCCACCATAACAGCGTTTTTGTTTTACCAAGTCCATGGTCTCCAAATACAAGTGCGAGTTTCGGAATGTTTGGCGGAAGTTTCTTTAAATCTTCCATCAGCCCAACAAACCGTTTAACATTTTTTGTTTTTACAAATACATTTGTTTTCATCTGCTAACCTCCATATAAGTTATAATATTCATCACTTCTAATATAATCTGTGAGCCATTTCCTATCTTCAGGATTGGTGCATCCGTTATTCATTAACCACTCGTATTTTTCAAAATCCGAATCAAACATTGGTTTATTCATTTGTTTTTCACGAGGGGTTAATTTATGTTCACGAACCGTTTTTTCGGGTTCAATTTGTTCAATTTCTAAAACGGGTTCCGGCTCAACTTCTAATACATGAAGTTCCTCTTTAGGAAATGTCTTTTTAATTTGTTTTACTAATTTGTTCTTAAGTTTTTGTTGCTTTTCATATTGATATTTGTATTCTTCCATATCTTTAACAGTTCCAAGAACACGAGCCATTGGGTGAACTTTTTGAACTCTATGAGCAACACATAAAAACTCGCCTTTTGTGGAATAGACATTTACTTTTGATAAATCAAACAGACTGTATCTAATATTTACTTTGTCCCGGATTCCGAGAATTGCCTCGCTTCTGTAATGCATATTTAAGAATGTAATTCCATGTTTATTAATAGTTCTGCCTTCTGTTTTCATCATCAGATCATCGAGTCTTTGAACATCAATGTTTTGTTTTTGAACGCTATTTAAACACTCTTTGATTGTTTTAGTTCTATCGTTCGGACAGGGTTGATTATTATGAAATTCAATCCAACTATTAATATATTTACTTGCTTCCGAAACTGTCGGGATATGATTATCCGTTAATTTTTTATGCCATTCAGCGTGGAGTTTTTCACCTCTTTTTAACCACGCCGGCTTATCTTCAATTGAAGTTCCAATGTAACTTGGCATTCCTTTTTCAAGTTCTTCCTGTAATTCCCTGAAAAATCTTTCTATTACTTTGGCTCTTGCATTGTAAGGTTTCGCAAAAACTGAATGTATATTTAAATTCGCATAAACTCCGTTAAATAGATCTTCTTCAAAGTCTACATTTTGGAAGAATCGAGATTTGAATGCTTTTCCGTTATCTTGATATACAACTTTAGGAATCAAGCCTAAATTTATAATTGCATTCCTTAATGCAGAAGCTATACATTGAGTGCTTTCAGTCATCATAATTTCATATCCAACAAGTGCGGTTGATTTCCAATCCAAAAAACCGACAAGAGTTGCTCTTGTCGGTCTGCCGGTGAATGGATTTATTACTTGGAAATTTAGAACGTGTCCATCTGCTACAATTACATCCCCAACCTCAATTTTAGAAATATCTCTTTCAATATATGGTTCAACTTTATCGTGATATGCTTTCATTCCCTCTCTTCTTAAAATCCATTCTGCATAGTTATTTTTTCTAAAATTCTCGGCATATCTTTTAAATGATAAATCGCAGGGGAGATGTTCATAACCTCGTTTTTTTAATATCTCTTTTGTTAATTTAATTGCTTTTCCATAATTATATTTGCTTGGGTGAAGTAATAAAGTTAATAATATTTGTTTCATTTCATCATTTAGAATCGAATTGTATTCTCCCTGTTTAGAGTATTTATAATTAGGTTGCAAACATTCCGCACTCTCGTGTTTTTCATATTTTCTTACCCAACGATGGAGAGTTCCAAGAGATATAGAACCGATAAATTTGTATGCTTTAGGAAGATACAATCCTGAATTATATAAATCTAAAAATTCCGAATCAGCTTGTTTTTTAGTCTCAAAATTATTTCTGTATTTAATTAAAGCCAAGACAATATTTGTTCTAAAATTAGCAGTCATTTTTGCTTGATCTGAAACAAACTGTTGTGGCTTATAATTTAAAGGAACAATAGCTGTTGATTTCTTTTCATTTTTTCTTAATTTATCCTGTAATTCAGGTTCTAAACTCGAAAATAATATTTCATAAGAAGTTCCGCCATTGACCTGAACCTCTCTTGAAATATATTTACTTTCATTTTTATTAAGTTCTAAACGAAGTGAACGGGTGCTTTTTAATCCCTTTGCTTCTGCTACATCTTTTATATTTATATATATATTATTCATGGCACAACAACATTACCTCTGAAGATAAAAATTTGGAACACGACTTCCGACCATTGTGTTGTTATGTATCATAAATTTTGAATAAAAATTAACTTTACCAAAAAAACCATACCTTACCAAAAAAAGCGTTCTATACCAAAAAAACCGCTTTAAAAAATTTCTTACTATTATTGGAAAGTAAGCGACCGGTGAGAGTAAATAATGAGTAAATATGAGTAAATCGGTTTTTTTGGTAAAGTTGCACTTCCGACCGCCAAAACCCCTATAAATAGCGGACTTTATAAAATAAAACCATCAAATTTTATGAACCGCACTAACTCGATAAATACAATCTGTGTACATACACATGCAGGTTGATACATATAGACAGTTAGTATGACTCTTTTATATGGTGAGTACGGTAAACGAACCCGATAAATTACATTATCCAATTATAGTAATTGTTTTATCTGTTCGCGGTTTTGATTCTCTGCGAACCCGAAATTATTAAAACAGACAGTTTGCAATTTTTGGGATAGTTACACTTCATAGTTTGGAATATTAACAACTGTAAACTATTCAGTAATAACCTATTGAAAAATGCCTGTTTATAGTTTATACTTATAAAAAATGCAAACTATAAACTATGGAGTAATAAATGGAACATTCTATATATTCATTGCTATCAAAAATATCAAGTAAAAAAAAGAAATTTAACAAGCTTTTTAGCGACAATAAAAGCAAAGAACAATTGTATAAATGGCTTAAATCAGAACTTGCGTACACTTCAAATAATATCGAAGGCAACACATTAACAAGAAAAGAAACCCGACTTGTTATTGAAGAAGATATAACATCGTCCTCTAAGCCCTTTGTGCATTATCAGGAAGCCGTAAACCACGCCAAAGCATTTGATTATATAATCGATATTTTGAAATCAAAAACAACAATAACTGAAAACGTTGTACTTGATATTCATAAAAAATTATTATCGGGAATTGATGATTATAATGCAGGTTTTTATAGGAATTGCCCGGTTAGAATTTCAGGAAGTCGTGTAATTTTACCTAACCCGATGAAAGTTCCTGATTTAATGAAAGTATTTTTTGAAAAATTCAATAGTACTAAAGGTGTTGAAGATATAATCAAAACCCATCTTGATTTTGTAAGCATTCACCCGTTTTCTGACGGGAATGGCAGATGTGCAAGGTTATTGATGAATCTTTTGCTTATGTGCAATGGCTTTTGTCCGATAATTATTCGCCCGAGAGATAGAAAGCGTTATATAAATTCGATTGAAAAAGCACAATTAACAGGAGATATTGATGATTATATGAAATTTATGGTTACAAGATTATCTCAATCTTTTGATACCATATTTGATATTTACGAGCCTAAAAAAGAAGTTGAAAACGCAAAACTTATGACTATTGCCAAGTTTGCTAAAGCCGTAGAGTTACCTGTATCGACTATCAGATATTGGGTAAAAGTCGGAAAATTAAAACCGACAATGTATACAGAATCCGGCTATATGATGTTCTCTCACGAGCAAATTAAGAAAGTAGAACGCATGAAGCAAAAATAGGTGCAATAATGGCTTATCATAAAATTGATTGGGAAATGATTTCATATAGATTTAAAAGAGTAAAGGATTGTGCTGAAGAATGGGGTATTTCCAAAAGACGAGTGCAAATATACTGTGAGGAAGATAGAATTGAAGGTGCTTTTAAATACGGACAATATTGGTTAATCCCCAAAGATGCACAAAAACCACCCGAAAAGGAAAGAAAAAGATGATTTTTGTTTATGGTACAATAAGTTTATAAGTAAATGCTTTTTATCATACCGTATTTACTTATCTATTGGAGTTACCTATTTTATTATTTTGATATTAATCAAATTTTAAGGATGGTTACTATGATAGAAAAAACAATAAATGTTATCTCATTGGCAGGGGACAGTGCTTGCGGGGGATTCCAAAATATGAGATAGTAAAAACGGTATTTTATAAGGTGAAGCACATTAAAAGTAGGGTTCGATTCCCTAGTCTCCCGTTTTTTCAAGTTTTATTGATTTAGTCCTTCCGTCTTGTCTTATATAGTATTTGTTTTCATCGTAATATACTATCCCATTATGCGGCTCAACTTCAATTCTACAGATAGTCTTATTATTTATCTTATGTAATTTACAGATCGTATTTATTGTTCCATCAAATTTAAATTTACTATTTATTAAATTTGTTATTTTGGTTCTAAATATATCTTCGTCTTTTTTGGTTTTTAATTTTACAAACTTGTCTATACCTGTATAATTTCCAGTTTTATCGTTTATACCAAATATCAATTGTCCGCCTGCTTCTGAATTCAAAAAAGCATTAACTTCTTGTAGTAATTTTTTATCATCATAATTTTCTTTAAACTCAGCATTAATATTTTCTTCAAGCTCGTTTATCATATTTATTAATCTGTTATTTTCATTATTTTTAACTATTAAAGGCTTATAATTTTTTGCTGAATTTGTTATTTTACAATAGCTATTCCATAATTTTCTATAGATATTGTCTTCATCTCCACGTATAAATTTAATATAACCTATTCTACCAAGTAAAACGCTTTTATAATGTGGTTTATGCGATTGATTTTTGTATAATTTTTCGTGCATGAATTGTTCCACGTCTATTAAAGATAATTCACAAGCTACTTGTTGATACAAATAACGTCTACTGCATTCCTCTGAATTTATTGTTTCATTGATTAAGTTCTCTTTTTTTTCTTCTGATAGTTTATTGTAATTTTTAAATTTTGTATTGCGAAAAAATATACTATAATTGCACTGTTTTAGTATTGCTTTAATTTTATCGTTTGTTGTATTTTCTGCAAATAAAATTTTTGTATAATCATCTTTTAGTTTTTTCCAATTATGCAACATTGCGCGAGTATTTTTTATATAATTTCTTTTTATATTTAATTTTTCATTTGCAATGATACCAGTTAATAATTGTCTTTGTTTATGTGTCATCATTTTAGTTTTAGCAGAATTTATTTTAAAGTCATTTTTTGAAATTATTTCTAATATTTCATCTGATAATTTGTTATTATTATATATTTCTTTAGGGAAATCATGGAGATTAGAAGAAATACAAATATCATCAGCATATCTGGTGTATATACATTTATATTTTTTTGCTAATTTCATTAGTTCGTTATCTAAACTACGACAAACTAAATTTGCAAGTAATGGTGAAGTAGGAGCCCCTTGAGGCAAAATACCGGCTTCATTTTTGTCATAAATAGAAGACTGATAAATGCAGATATGGGCTAAAAATGTAGCAATTTCTTTATTAAATTTATAAGGTTCACTTCTAAAAATACCATAAATACGTTTAAATGAAATAGAAGGGAAAAAATCTTCCAAGTCAAATTTTAATATATTTCGCTTTCCTACATGAGAATCTGCATTTGTTCTAATGCTTTTCATTTTTTCAAAACCATGAGAACAAATTTTAGGACTATGCTTTAAGCTGAGCGCATATAATAAATTCCTTTGTATTTGTTTTAGATATGGATTTGGCGAATATAATGTTCTTTCTTGTCCATTTGATTTAGGGATTTTTATTATTTCATATAAATCTGAATTATTTTTATAAAGTTTTATACAAAGAGCTTGCAAATTAAAACTTAAAAGATTTGCAATATCTTTTTTGGTTGCAATGGTGTTATCATGTAAATCATCTAATGCTTTTAATATAGATTCATCCGATTTGTTTATTTTATGTTTAAATTTTTTTGTTTTCATATTTTCTTTAAAAAAGATACAGACTAATTCACTTATAAGCACAAGTACTGCGGTATATTATTGTACCGAGTTGTGATAGAGCTTTAGCTAATCTAGCTAAATACAGTTCTCGTCGCGAAACGTCAACGAAGTATCAATTGAAGTCTGTATCTTCATTACCATTATAATACAAAATATAAAATAAAGAAACCTATATTGTTTGAATATTAATATCTTTTAAATATTCCCATAACTCATTATAATACTTGCACAATCTTGTATTATCAGAATTGTCACCCTTTGGAACAAATATTATAAAACCTTCACGTGCGCGGGTTAGCAAAACCCGATAAGCATTTTTTAGATAACGTCTATTGTCTTCTTTATTTATAGTTTGCCACTTCGAGCCACTTGGTTTATAACATTCAAAATGTCCATTTTCATAACGATAATCCGCATCCCAACCAACAAGCGCATAATCTATTTCTAAACCTTGAATATCGAATTCAGTTGCAACTTCTTCCATAAAATACGAGGATTTTATATCGTTTTTCCCTTCCAAAAACCATTTTTCAGGTTTACATTTGCATTCAACCCAAATTCCTTCTGCACGTAAACGTTTTGCTTGTGAACTTGCAATTAAACCGTACCTGCAATTTTTACCTTCTGTTTGCTTTTTAATCCACTCTTTAGCGATATTTAAATCTCTTGTCATACAGATTGGATATACTTTTTTGATTTCTTCATATATAGCAGCGGCTTGTTCTTTTTCGTTATTCAACAAATGATGAACAAAATTAGCTACCTTTTCGCTTCTAAATGATCTTAAGGATATAGACAAATGTAGTTCTTCAACGGTTTTACAATTTAAACCCTCAATTAATTTGTCAAAAGAGTTATTGCCAACATATTCTTCTTCCGTTATTTTGTCTGATACATACACTTTCCATTCAGGATATGAGCGGCGCAGTGAATCGAACCATTCTTGAATTCCAGCTTCACCAGTATTTATATCTTGCCCACCGCCAACTAAACAGACTATAACCGCCCAATCTTGGTGTCTATTCATATATTCTATAAGTAATTCAGGTTCACTCATTGAAAGAATTTTATGTCGTTTATCATCTGGCAATTTATTAAGTATTGCGGCTTTCTTTTCATTCATAAAATTTGAAAGTTGCGCTTGCTGCCAAGCTCTTTGAGCTTCATCAAATATTACAACATTATCAACCGGAGGGATATCTAAACTTTTGAGTGATTCATCCCTAAAATGGTGAATTATTTGAATAAAAGATTTAACATTGTCTCTTGCTTCACCAATAGGAACACCTGTTCTTTTATTATCATCTCGTGCTAGAGCTTCTCTTAAAACTGAAACAAGCGGTTGATTCCCAGTCAAAAAACAGGAATAATTTTTACCTGTCGCTTTTTGATTCTCTATTGCAATATTCAAGCCGCTAATGTTTTGCCTGCGCCAGGAACTCCAGTGATAAAGCAAATAGACTTTTGATGATTTTGTTTTGAATATTCAATTATTTTTTGCACAGCAGTAGATGTCTTTGTTAAATTTTCTGCCGCTTCATTTTGGGAAATATCATCGACTGAATGATTATTATATAAAATTTCTGCTGCTTCGATAATTGTAGGAGTCGGAACATAACGAGAATTTAACCATTTATCAAGTTGAATTTGACTACAAAATAATTTTTTGAACCTATCAAAAATTTTAGTTAAATTATTGCCATTTGTATAGATTACATCATAAACATTGTTTTTATATTTACTGATTTGTAAATCACATTCGGGGGCGTCTGTTACAATAAGTATTGGAACAATTGTTTTATTATGACTTTCTTCGTGAAAATTTGCTAAGTCTATTGCATAAGTTCTTGCTTGTGTAGCAGCAGATCCTGTATAAATTTCATTGCCAACCTTAAATTCCAAAACAAAAATGGTATCATTTAATAATACAACATTATCTATTCTGCCACCAACACGAGGTATTGTATATTCAAATATAACGCTACCATCATTATATTTGCTAAGTGCATTTTTAAGTAATCTTATTTGCGCAATCCAAGCATCTTTTTGCTTGCATACAGAATCATATTCATCATTTTTAGCAATAATGCCAAATATTTCATCTTCATTTTGATTTAAAAAAGTTTTAATATCATTACTATAAAACGCGCTACACATCTTTCATTCTTCCTTTATGCCTATTTTAACATGAATATTTTTATCTTTTTTATGCGATATATGTTCTTTTGTAAAATATTTCCTTTTTTTTCGCTTTTCTGATTCCTTTCATGTATTGTGTTTCCTGATATATGGAGGGGATTATGGAAGAAGCAGGATACAATATTACAAATAAAGAATTTAAGCAGATTAGCAAATGGGCAAAGAATGTTTATAATATAGCCGTTATAGTTGATTATTTCGTTAGCAATCAACCTGAAATAGAGGAATGCTACAATCTTGCACCTGTAATAAAAAGTTTAAGAGATAACGCAGATTTATTAAATGCGTTTTTTATTGATAACGAAAAATAAATTTCAACTTCCGACCATTAAAATTATGCCCACCAAACCGAAAAAGAGCATATTATCCGTAAAATAGCACACTACCCCAAAACGCTTGAAAATAGTGAGTAAATAGATTTACTTTGAGAGTAAATAATGAGTAAATTTGAGTAGTTTGCAAATTTTATATTTCCGTGACTTCCGACCAGATAAACCCCTAATATGAGCGGGTTTCGGCAATTATTTGCAAACTATCTGCAATTGGCAAACTACTCTACTTTCTACATCGCTCTCGCCAATCAACATCAGCCATTAAAAAAGAGGGGATAAACCTCTCTTTTTTAATGGCGGGAACGACGAGGCTCACTGTGTCTGTTTGCGAACAGCAAAAGGTGACTAAATGTCACATTTTGCGTTGAGTCATAATATAATTTTTGAGTATCTGAATGAGCAAATAGAGGGAGCGACCGTAGGTCGCGAGTTTGAGCTCATCATTTTTGTATTAAAAAAAGAGATATCTTTCGATATCTCTTTTTTAATGGCGGGAACGACGAGGCTCGAACTCGCGACCTCATGCGTGACAGGCATGCGCTCTAACCAAACTGAGCTACGCTCCCATATTCAATTATCATTTTGTTTGCTATACCTCAGTTTGCTTAGAGCAATGTTTAAACTTTCGTTCGTCTTTGACTCACTGAGCCAAACTGAGCTACGCTCCCATATTCAATTATCAACAGCCATAATAATCGGCTGTGAAACTATAATATAATAAGCAAAATAATTTTGCAAGCATTTTTTTATTAAATAAATTATTGTTTTTAAGGGGTAATATATAAAACGCCCCTCACCCGATTATCTAACCGTTTACCCCTACGACCGATTCTGACGGGGTGTTTTTGTATAATTAAACTGATGGGTGAATCGCCCAATCACGAAGAATATGAGGGACGATATTTTCGTCTGCAAGCAGACGAAAATGCTTCGTACTCTCACGAAGAAACCGATCTGATTATCAGGTCGGTTTTCTTCTTTTTAAATTATTTCTTTTAACACATTTAACTTTTTAGAATATTTCCTAAATTTCATATAGGTTTTTATATCAACCGATTTTGCATAATTCATATACCCCTTTAACCTGTTAAGATCAGACTCAGGGAACAATGCGTATTTTTGCGGTCTCGGAACAATATACCCGTTTGCCATCGCACAGTGATAAATCATTGCTCTTATTTTTCTTCGCAATGTTTTCGGGATACGAACTTCCTTATTAACAACAATTCCCAACACATTCTGCTGTTTATTCGCTGATATATACCTCGTTTTCTTTTTATTCACCCTAAACCCAAAATCCTGTACAATATCAGAAATATAATACTCAACCGAGTTAAGTGAATTTTTGCTATCGGCAGAAAAGGTCAAATCGTCCATATATCTGGAATATGTGACATCATGCCAGTTACAGTAATCTTTTATTCTTCTGTCCAACGGCAGAAAACAAGCATTTGCAATATGTGCAGAAGTCGGAGCCCCGACAGGTAATTTATTGGAAATAGTTACCAAATCGACCAGATAATCAGTCACAACAGAACTTCTGTAAGGGAAAAGCCTGCTAATAACATTCCTGATATCTTCAAACCGGACTGAACCGTAAAAATCTTTGATATCCATCTTTAACACCCATTTTTTGCCGGAATGAACTTTCGCGCATTTATTGGTAGTCAATTCAAGCGGATAAACCCAGTTTATATACTTTTTAAGATACCTTTGAGCCCGTTTTAACCCCTCACACGGGCTATAAATAATACGATTTTTAACCTTATATACATCATAAGATACCGAATATATCTCAAGCTCCGGACGTACTCTAAGGAAATATTCAAGCTCCAAAATTTTATCAGAACACATAAGGGGTCCTCACTTTCGGAGAGAATTTGCAGCACGCAATATTAAAAATCAAACGAACAGTACCTACTACCCCAAACATATTTTTAGCAACTATTATTTCCGTTTCACCCTTTTCAGATACCGAATCTTCACTGTTACCATAATATTCAGAACGATAAATAAACATCACAACATCAGAAAGTGCCTCAATAGAAGAAGAACCCCTCAAATCTGACAGCAATGGACGATTATCCGCACGCATTTCAGGTGCGCGAGTCAGTTGTGAAAGCATGAATATTATAACCCCATTATCTTTTGCAATCTTACTCAAAGACTTCATTATATCTTCTATCTGAAAATTCCTGTCTTTCTTTGATTTTGTATCTAACAACTGCAAATAATCTATACAGACAAAATCAGGTTTATGCTTTTTAACAGCAGCATCGATTTCTTCAAGTGATACAAGGGAATCATCATTTATATACAATTCCCATTCTGTCATTTTCCCGATAGAATCAGCAAGTTTTTCCCAGTCAGAGGCCTGCATATTTCCCGAACGGATACGCTGAGAATCGATTTCCGCATTAATACACAACATCCGCTGAACTGCCTGTGTTTTTGCGTACTGAAGAGAAAAAAGTAAAATCTTTTTCTTTTTCTCAATTAAATTCTGAATTATAGAATACATAAACGATGTTTTCCCCATGGCAGGTCTGCCTGCAATTGTAACAACTCCGCCTCTGAATTCATACATCATATCATCCAAATCCTCGAACCCCGTCAACACAAAATGTCCTGATTTATATTGCTTTTCTATCTGCTCATAAGCTTCCGGGATAATATCTTTTATCTGCTCTTCTGTCATAACAATTCCTCCTTTTTGTGTACATTGTCCCATACCGATACGACAAAATCGGTCGGGGGAACATGCCATAAAAAATATCCGCAAATTTTATTTTCAGATGCGTTAAAACAATATAGAGGAAGGTTATTTTCATGAAAGTATCAGCTATCACAACTGCACAAATAACACCAAAAGAACTGTTAGACAGATTTAAAAAAGGGGAACGCCCCGATTTCGAGAACAACGACGACAAAATGCAGGGCGAACTTGATGCGCTTGCAGAAAAATATAAGCAGACATTATCTGTTGCCGATAAAGTAAAAATTCTTGATAAAGAACGCGAAATGATGTTTGAGGAACTGAAAAAGCCCGAACTTACCCTTGCAAGAAATTATCCCGAAATAGCATACGCTCTTATGGGCGAAAAAGATATCAAAATGAATGAGTTTGATGACATTCTCAGACTCATGAATATTACGGGACTTCAGAGAGAAAGTGAAATGTATATCAATAAGCCAAAAATAACCGAACAAAATATAGACACATTAAAAGATGCCTATCTTCAGTTAAGCGAAGAAAACAACGCAGGGTTAAGGGCAAAAAGTTTTATCCCTGATTTACTCTACACCTACAAAAACGGCAACCCTGAGCTCTCGGATAAAATCAGCGATACTCTGAAATATCTGTATGAACATACGGAGCACCCCGTTTTAAAAGACGAAATAAAAGGTTCTAATAACGAACACACCCTTAATTATTGCCTTAACGAAATAAATAACAAAGACAGTGATGTTGAATACTTCTTCAATAAAGCAATGCTGAAAGCAGACAGAAAAGAACCTCGGGTGAATGCTCTTGTAAACGGATTTCTGAAACTTGACGATGTACCTGATAACATAAGACGCAGGGCAATTCTCGGAGCAGGTAAATTCAGAAGCGATGAAAACTTTGAAATAATAAAGAAAATAGCACTGGATACAACAGAACCCGATATCAGAAAAAGAGAATTTGCTATACAATCATCAGCACTCTACCTTAAAGAAAAACCTGAAGATGTAAAGCAAATTATGGATACGGTTTCAAAAGAGGACACAATATTTGCACAGTTAGGAAGAATTTTAAAGGATAAAATCAACGGAAACTACCACGGACAAGCAAACAGAGAACTAAACTATGCAGGTATAAAGGACAAAAGACTAAAGGATTTTAAACACAATTTTAAAAATTTCTACCTGACAACAGAACCATTATCAATAAAGAAAACCAACTCGCTGCAGTTGAATACGATGCCTTATCTGAACCAACTGAAAACACTTGCTAAAACAAGAAAATACATGATTATCGGCTCAGATGATACTATAACAAAATATCTTCAGGACGGTATCGGCGCCAGATATATCTTCCCCGGGGCAATCTATAATTCAGGGCCTTTTTATGATGCCTACGACGGACTAAACACAACGGAAATTAATATTATGAGCGCAAAAAGACTGGGTGACACTTACCACCAAAATCAGGTGGCACATGAAACAGGACACACCCTTCATTCAATGTTTGACGAAGAAGATTCTAAACTAATAGATACCCTCTTTGAAAAAGCAAACGAAAAAGATATCACTCTCGATTATTATGCGCAGGCAAATTCACACGAATACTTTGCTCAGGGTTGCGATGCCTACACTTCGCACTACAAACCGCATAAGTATTTACTCGAAGACAACCCTATCGGACACACCGTTTATGAACTCATGGACAAAGATCCCGATTTATACAAATTCATTAAAAAAGTAGTTAAAAAATATCGTTAATAACTATAAATTCATTGAATCAATCGTAATTCCGTCAAGGGATGCCAGCGCTTTTTTCAGCGGAACAACTTCACTTCCGTCCACTATTTCCAATATGATTATTCCATGGCTTGAACAACTTGTTGCACAATTACTGTGCAAACCTACTCTTGTTCTGATAATACAGCCGTATTTAGAAATAATATCCTGAAAAACAGGGGAAGTTGATAACCTGTTTGGAATTTTTACACCTAATATTAAAGTCATACTCTATTTTATATGACATCAAAAATAAAACATTAGCCTTAAGGGTAATAAAACAAGACTAATTTAAAGACTCTTTATCCAACAACCCCTGAATACCACGTTGCTGTTCCTGTTTCAAAAATTCGCAATCTGCTTCGAGTCTTTTATCATCCATTTTGTCAATAAGCTCCTGAATATCACTAAACTGTTTCAGTTCAAAACCAACCTCAGCGAGCAGAACGCAATCGTTACATAATCTGTATTGCCCGTACTGGATAGAGCCCGCAAGCGGAGCTTCCTGACCGCAGGCATCACACTGGAAATATTCATTAGCACTGTCAGGGTTATCTTCAATATCGTCTAAACGCATTTGTTCGACGACTTTTTGCATTTCTTCAATAACTTCTTCTTTGCTCTTTGCCATTATTCGATAATCTCCTTCATTTCTCTGACAGCCTGAGGCAATCCGACAAATATTGCTCTTGATATAATACTGTGACCGATATTCAATTCATATAATCCGTCTATTTCGTTCATTCTGATTACATTTTCATAATTCAAACCGTGACCTGCATTAACCTTTAAACCTAAATTATGAGCAAACTCTGTTGACTTACACAAATCTCTGAACGCTCTGACTTCTCTGTCTGTTCCGTAAGTATTTGAATATGTTCCCGTATGAAGTTCTATAAATTGTGCCCCTGTTTTATATGCGGCACTAACCTGACTCATATCAGGGTCTATAAAAAGACTGACTTCAATACCTGCATCAACTAATGGTCTGATAAACTTTATACCTCTTTCCAGTTGACCCGATATATCCAATCCGCCTTCAGTTGTCAACTCCTGTCTTTTTTCCGGAACAATACAAACCGCATCAGGTTTGAGTGTCAGGGCTATCTTCTGCATTTCATCAGTCATAGCCATTTCAAGATTCAACTTTGTATCTAATTCTTTTCTTATTCTTTCAACATCTTCGTCTTTAATATGGCGTCTGTCTTCTCTCAAATGTGTTGTTATAGAATCGGCACCGTTTGCAATACAAATCTTAGCCGCCTCCAGTACATTCGGCTCCACTCCGCCTCTTGCGTTTCTTAAAGTTGCAACATGATCTATATTTACACCCAGTTTCATTATTTTTCCCCTTATTTTCCGTTATTTTTTAATCTTATTTAACTCTAACAATGCCGTATAAGTAGGGAGAACAGTAATATCACCCTCTGCCTCACGCGTTATTGTATTAATTGCTGTATGGATACTCGGAATAACCTTAATATCCTCAATTCCCGCATATTTAAGCCTTGTCGCCATATCATAAGCTCTTGAACCCGAAGTAATAATGCGTTTTTTTGCACCCTTCAGGAGTTCAAAATCAGCATCCCATAACCACGAAACATCTCTGCCGTCTGCATAATTATCATTGATAATTACAAGTATGTCAGAGTCTAAATCGACAGTTTTTAAAACTTCGCTCGCACCCGTAGGGTTCTTTATAAGCTGAATTAATGTTTTATGACCTCTGAAAATCTTTGTTTCACATCTTCCAAAAACAGATTTATAACTGTACAATGCTTCCTGCAAATCTTCATAACCCAATTCCATAGAGGTAACAACAGCCGCAAGTACATTGTACGCATTATAAACACCCGTTAAATATGTTTTAAACTCAAATTCCTTATCCCCATGCGATATGTTTATGATTGAGTAATCATTATAAATTTGGGCATTCGCAACATAATCGCACTCAGGTCTTTTATATCCGCAATCACAATAATAATGCCCCTGTTGAGCATAGAAGCGTTTTGTATATTTCAAAACTTCGCCGCACTGAGAACAATTAAACAACTCCATCGGCGCTTTTGATTCAACATCTTTTTCCATAAGAGTTATATTATCAAATCCGAAATAAACAGGCTTAATATCGTCCTGGGTTTTGAAATTAACCACAATCGGATCGTCTGCGTTCAAAATCAGTTTAATATCAGAATTTTTATCAATCGCTTCCTGAATTTTAGCGGCAGTGGTATTAAGCTCCCCATATCTGTCTAACTGATCTCTGAAAAGGTTGGTAACTATAAGATAATCAGTTTCCATATAATCGTACAACCTTGTCAGGTATGCTTCATCAGATTCAAGAACAGCATAATCAAATCTCTTAAACGGATAAATTGATAATGCCATAGTGTTTGCAATACCTGAGAGCATGTTAGCGCCCTTTTCGTTATGGATAACCGTATTTTTCTGTTCTTCTAAAATATGGGATAAAACGCCTGCAGTAGTAGTTTTCCCGTTCGTTCCGGTAACTGCTATTTTAGATTTTTTGAAATAATTATCCGTATATCTTAAGAAATTAGGCGATATTTTGAGCATAATCATCCCGATAAAAGATGTCCCTGATGACTGTCCTCTCATATTTATCGCTATTTTGATTAACCTTGCAATAATGAGTAATATATAAAATCTAAGCAATTTTGTTATAAATTTCATGAAAAATAATACTCCCTGCGTATTCCCTTTAGAAAGAAAATACAATATACTATTTATAATAGTACAAAATTATTAATAATAAAGATACTTAAATATGATTTTTTTGATAGCAACAGTATTCATCGCAGAACTAATAATCATCTGTAACATAGTTCAATTCATTATCAAAACCGACAAAGCGGTTTGCGGACTTACCGCGCAAGTTGAAAAAAGACGCATGATTTTAAAATGGAGAATGAATGCTCTGCGGGAAATTGCAGAGGGTTTGAATGAAATCTGCCCTAAACTTCTGGTAAAATTCAAAAAAACAAAACGAAACATATTGGTAAGAGCAGCAAATGAATTAGCACAAAGTATAATATTACTGTTCTTCAAACCAAAATACAAAAAAATTCTTCTGGGAACAAAAACAGGAATTGGCATGGCCAAAAAATTATTAAGAGTATAGGTTTAACAATATAATAAATGAGGTAAATTTTATGAGTAATGAAAAATCATCAATCGGGTTCGGGCTGGGACTAATCGCAGGCGTAGTAAGCGGTATAGTTGCAGGGGTATTACTTGCACCGGATTCAGGTGAAAAATCCAGAGAAAAACTTAAATCTGCAGTTTGCGATTTGGCTGAAAAACATTCACCATCTATTCAGGATGCAAAGAAAAAAGCATTTGAATCAATCGATCTTCTCAGATATAAGTTAGAAAAACAGTATAAAAAGTTCAACAACATGCTTAAATCAAATAAAATGAGAAAAGCAAAAGAATTAGAAAGCAGCGAATATAAATTATAAAGGGAGAAATAATGGATACAGAATTATCTCAGGGACTAACATTTCTTGCATGGACAAG
The DNA here is from genome assembly GCA_902765215.1 of uncultured bacterium. Taxonomy (GTDB): domain Bacteria; phylum Cyanobacteriota; class Vampirovibrionia; order Gastranaerophilales; family Gastranaerophilaceae; genus UBA2883. The sequence goes on from CACWZA010000001.1 coordinate 108,910, forward strand.
CAGCATATTCCTAATTGTTATCGGAGTATTTGCTGCAAAACTTCTGTTCGATTTATCAAGATTAACGGTTAGTGTAAAAAAATCGGCTGATATCGTACAGGAAGAACTTGAACCTATAATGAAAAATGTCAGTGCAACAACAACGACACTCAACGATTTTGTTCAAACTACAAATAAAAAAGTCGGGAAACTGACAGAAGCGTATGACAAAGCAAGCGAAATATTTTTGAAAACTCTTTCAAAAGCGGCTGAAGCATCAGGTGTTGTCCTTAAAGAAATAGCAAAAGGACTCTACGCAGGTTTCAAATCGATTATTACAAAAAAATAACCGCTTGTGTCCCGTTTGGACAATAAAAAAATTTATTTCAACAAAATAAACTTAAATACAAAAAGTAAAGGAGAATAAAAATGTCAGTAGGAAAATTTTTTACAGGGGTTGCCATTGGTGCAGCTATCGGAGCAATTGCAGGTATTCTTTTGGCACCGCAATCAGGTGAAGAAACAAGAGAAAAATTAGGCAGCATGGCAAAAGATGTTGCTGAAAAAACAGACAAAACAGTTAAAGATATTCAGGAAAAGGCAGATTCTATTGTTTCTGATATGCAGGAAAAAGGCGATGAAATCATTGAAAAAATTCAGGATTTAATCAACAAACAAAAAGAACAACCTGAAGGTTAGTAAATTAAAATACATATCAAAAAAACTCTCTGATTCTCAGAGAGTTTTTTAGTTTTCTAAAAATGTTCTCATAACCCCGTTTTGTTTCTTGAGTTTTGAATAAGTATTATAAATATCTGACGGAATCCCTTCAAACGCTTCAGAACGAGGTATCTTATACTTGCTCAAATCAAGGTCAATCAGACCTTCAGATTCATTATACAATTTTTCTTTTATAACATAAGGATACCAGTCACAATCTTCAAGTTTTCCTTTATGAATAGACTTAATAATATCATCTATATAGCGTTGCGAATATTTAGGAATATTCGGGTGTTTTCTGATAAATTCAGGTAACGGAGTATTACTTCTTCCCGAGTTCCAGTCCCTTGATGCGAGCATAAAGTTAGAAAGATTATCTTCCCCGACTTCAACATCCAAGGAATCAGGGTTTGCCGGTCTGATATGCTCAATTGATGCAACAGACGGTCTTAAAAGTCTTGCTGCAATTTCCTGCGGTGAACGGTTTGCGTACTTAACAACGAACGCATTAAAATCATTTGTTGATTTCGGGAGCTGACTTGCCATAGCCCAGATATCCGCAACTAACTGTTTATTAGGGTTATCCTGAGTGACATCGTGCAACTCTACCAATAAATCTTTACGCTTAAATATCTGATCCTGTGTATCGCTGAAGATTTTCTTTCTTGCTTCGGTTGTAACTTTTCTGACCTCAAGAGCTGTTTTTGAATCAAACTTGTTTGAGGCTCTGTCGATATCTTCAAGAACCTTCACCTGTGATAATCTTAATTCTGTAAGACAATCAGGCTTCAACTGTTGCAAACAATCATTTAAAGAACCGTTCGGGTTATTTATTTCATAGCCCTTAAAGACTTGATATATTTGCTTTTCAAGTTTCTGCATGCACGGTCTGTACATATCAAGAATTTCCATTCGTTCTTCTATCGTGTTACATTTCGCCAGCTTAGATTCAATTCTGTCCATATTTTTAGATGTAATCATTTTTACACCGCTGTATGGGCAGGTAATATTCTCCAGCTCTTTTAAACACTCACCTTTTTTAGTTGAGCCGGTGCTTCGTTTCCCCGTAAAACTAATATCCGATGGAGAACAAGCTTTTTCGAAGGTATCCTTATCAGGGCCATTGAGAGCCGAAGAATACGCCGAATTATGCCGCGACAGCATCGGAATCTGCATCACGGGCGTGTTTGATAAAAACTTGTTCAGGAATAAATTCATAGTTGGTACCTACATATAGAAAAACATTTTGTATTGAAATTTTGCTGATACAGAGCACAATTGTTGCGATTTGTAACCAAAATTTTCAGGCACAAAAAAGAGGGTATAAACAGTTGTTTATACCCTCTTTTAAAAATAATTTTTACAATAAATTATACTAATTTAACTGTAGTTGATTTTGGTTTTCTTGTATAAGCCAATTTATCTTCTCTTGATAACCAGCCAAGACCCATATTAATAAACATTTCATTTAAGTCTTTGTTTTGAGCTCTCATATCTTTTGAAAGCTTGCTGATAGAAACTTCACCATTTTCTGATAAGTAGTTGTAAATTTCACCAACTGTTGCAATGATTTGATCTTGTGTTGCTAATTCTGATTTCATTTTTTTCTCCTTGTTTTTTAGTTGTTAAACCAGTAAATTATGATATGCCTACATAATAACAAATAAAAAATTTTTTGCAACAAAAAAGATTGGAAAATTTTCTCATCTTTTTCACATCTTCAAACCCGTACAAAACGCACAATGACTGGGTTTAAAGCACATGTCAACTATAAAACTTTTGTAAAACTTTTAATTAAATCATCCAAATGGAGTGTTTTTTGCCATGTCAGGGCATGTTAAACATGACAAAATGTTAAGTTTGAGATTTTTAGACTGGTTTGTTATACAATATTAACGGAGAGAGTGGGGATTTCCCCTGTAAAAACATGAATATAATTAAGAGATTTTTATTAGTACTAATATTATTTATGGCAGTTTTTATCAACAATCCCGCAGTCAGCAATGCTGCAGAATTGTACAGAGTTAAACCTGCCCGGTTTGACCTGTCTGAATCTGTAATATTTATCCCCGTAAAGACAGGCTCTACTGCCCCTATTACAGACAATTTAAAATATACAAAACTAGAAAATGTGAACGGGGTAGAGCTGGAGCTTATGTCCGCGAAAATGGATAAACAGCCCGGTGAAATAAATTTCTCTGACGGAAATATAAAAGAGTTTTTTATTGAACAGTTAGTTGCCTCAACAAAGGTTACCATAATATTTAAAGACAATTACAACCTCTCAAATTTAAAAATCGGCAACATAAATAACAACATAATAATTACGACCTCTCCAATCCAACCCTACAACATGAATTATTATGTAAACACCTACAGGGATAACCCACCGATAAAAGAGTACAGAGAAAATCTAACCCTTACAACAAAAAAAATCAACAAAGAAACTGTTTTAATTGGAAATTTAGAAAACCAAAACAAAGACTCAATGAAAGAAATTAATCAGGCCTTTTCAAATTCCAATTTCCAAAATGAGGAAGTTTACACAACCTGTGAAATTGAAGATTTGACAAAAAACCACAAACTGAGAAGTAAATACTACCTTTTTGATGCAAAAACTCTCGATGATACCTTTAAAATCACAGGGGTTGGGACAGTATCAATTCAAAAACCTTTTATGCTTGATAACCCACTCAGAATGGTATTTGACCTGCCGAACACAATTCTTAATTCAGATCTGCACGGGAAAGAATTTCAGCTTAAAAACGGTGATATTTTAAAAGTCGCACAATTCACTCCAAACACGGCAAGAATAGTTGTAACCTCAGAGCAGGCGGCACAATATATCCCTGTATACAATGCAGACAGTCAGGGAGTACTGATTGCAAACCCAAGAAACATTTTAACAACACACCTGCCAAATTATAAAGCAAATGTTGTGAAGTTTAATGTCCAAAAAGTTAATAACACAGATAATATGGTTATCGAACTGGATAAGCCGCTTGTTTATGCTATAAAACGGACAAATGACTGCCTCTACATTTATTTTTTAAATGCAGAAAAATATAATGACGGACATTTCCATTCTGCAATCAAAAATACTGCATATTCAGATATGAGTATTCATTTACTTTCGACGGGGATGCGATTAAAAATTCCTGTAGGCAGAAAAGAAAACTTAAACACCTACATCTCTCCTGAAGGAAAAGTTTTCAAAATATCTTCTGAAACACCAATCATCAACGAAAGTAAAACAGAAGAAAAAATAAAAGATTTAACGAAAAAAGAAGGCGGAATAAGCTCTGCCCCTAAATACACATCAAACAAAAATAAAAATGTAATCGTGATTGATGCAGGTCACGGCGGCAAAGACTGCGGTGCTTTAAGAGGGAACATAACGGAAAAAGCAATTGTTCTTGATGTATCAAAGAAACTACAGGCAATACTCCAAAAGAAAGGGTACAAAGTTTATATGACAAGAACCGATGACACTTATGTTTCATTAGAAGACAGAACCGTATTTACGGAAGGAATAAACCCTGCAGCCTTCGTCAGTGTACACGTTAACTCATGCAATTCTGATACACCTAAAGGGATTGAAACACACTATTACCACGATAACAGTATAGAACTTGCAGATACCGTTCATAAACAATTAATCAAACGCATAAACACAACAGACAGAGGTTTGTTAAAATCTCGTTTTTATGTTATAAACCATACTACAGTACCTGCTATTCTTGTTGAAATAGGGTTCATCTCAAACGCATCAGAACGACAGGAATTATTATCAAAACAAAGACAACAGGCTACTGCAGAAGGAATAGCAGAGGGTATTATTGAATTCCTTAAGGGGAGATAATTACAGATATTATGGAAAATCTTATTAAAAATAAAATAGGTTTTTGTGATTCGGGAGTAGGAGGACTTACTGTTTATTCCAAATTCAGAAATATTTTAGATACAGAAGACTGTATCTTTTTCGGAGATTTAAAAAACTCACCTTACGGAAACAAAACAAAAGAACAGCTTATCGGATATTCAAGAAAAGTCTTTGACTTTTTTAAATCAAAAAGCGTAAAGGCCGTAGTTATGGCTTGTAACACAACTTCTGCACAAACCTATCCTGTCATAAAAAATGACTACGGGTTCAAAATCTATCCGATTATTCAATCCTGTGCAAAGATTATTGCAGGGTTAAATGTTGAAAGACTGGGTATTTTTGCGACAGCATCAACAATAAATTCAGGGGTATATGAAAAAGAAATTCACAAATACAATCCTGAAATGATTATTTATCCGCAAAGCTGCCCTGAGTGGGTAAATATTGTTGAATCAAATACCCAAAATGACCCTGATAAAATAGAAATTATAAAAAAAGATTTAGATAAAATGATGAAAAATAACCCGCAGAAAATAATATTAGGTTGCACACATTACCCTTATCTGACAGATATTTTATCAAAATTTGCGCCAAAAGAAATGTTTATTGACCCTGCAGAATTTTTTGTTGACTACATAAAAGAAGACCTCAAAAAATCAGGGCTTCTTAACCCTCAAACAACAAAAGGAAGCGAAGAATTTTATGTAAGTGCAAACCCTGATGAGTTTAAAATTGCATCAAAAATGTTCTATCAGGTTGATAAGGTTGAAGTGGTTTAATCTTAAGCAAGCCATAACATCAAAGCCAGAATAAGAGAAAAATATATCATTAAATTTCTTGCCTGATACATTCTGAACATAAACGGCTGAGAGCGGTTTTCTTTTATATCTTTCCATTCCTCAAACGGGAAATGATACCATTTTTTCTCTGGAACAGAGTCTTTGTCCTTAGAATAAAGTTTTAAAGACTCTATCAAATCTACGGCTAACGGTATTGTCAAAAATACAAAAAACACTTCCCAGTCAGCAATATCAAAAACAGGAATTAAAACTACGGACAAATAGCCCAATGTTAACAACACCTGCTGAAACTTAAATATATTTTCATCACTTTTAAAAAGTCCGACAAAAGTCTTTTTCCCTTCCGACTTATCAATTTCCTTATCCAAAACCGTATCGGTAAATAACAAATTGACGGTAAATATCATCGAAGGAATTGATAAAATAACAACTTCAGGAGTTAATTTTCCTGTCATAACATAATATACCCCGCAAAACATCAGAGGCCCGAATGCCGTACCCACAGCAAGTTCTGAAAACCTTATATTTGACAACACAGGATAAGTCATAACAATCAATGCCCCAATCAGAATAAAATATCCGACATCCTTGCTCACTGTAAAACAGAAAAACAGTCCTACCAAAAGAGCAATAAAACAATACACCCCGACCGTCTTAAGAACATCAGACAGTTTAACTTTTCCGTCAGTAATATATCTGCATTTCCCCCTTTGGGTATTAGGAAGGATAATATTATTGTTTGCATCAACATTCTTTTTTAAGAAATTGAAATCACAAAAATCGTCAAAGAGGTTAGTCGCAAGATGCCCGCAGCAAATTCCGACAAGTGCAATCAAACCGTAAAGTGCTTTGCCGTCATTCTGAAGTGCGTAGGAATACACTATAAACCACGAAAATATACTCATCGGGAGTGCATACCATCTTGAACATTCAAGCCAAAACTTTATTTTTGCAAACATTAAAACAACCTTTCTATAGATTTAACCGTTTCGTAATCTGCACCCGCTTCCAGCAATTCTTCCGCCTTCAGCCCGAACAAAGTTATGAGATTTTCGGCATCTTCTTTCTTAGACAATTTTTCAACGGCAATTGATATTGCCTCATCTCTTGAAAGATTAGCAATTTGATTATGTTTCCCTAATACAATACTTCTTTTTTTAGATTTGCCCACTTACTAATCCTCAAGTGCCAATAATGCCGCACCAATCATGCCTGAATAGTTACCCGCACTACCCCTTTTAACTTTTGTAGGAGTAGTAACAATCTCGGCATTAACTTCTTCTTCAATCTTTTGAACATCAACAAACTGTGCCATTGAACCCGAAAGAACAAAGCAATCAGGATCAAAAATATTTGCCAAACCGATAATTCCCTGAGTAATATGGTTTTGCCATACATTAAAAATTTTAGTCATTTCAGGACAGCCGACCTTAACCCCGTCAATAACATCATAGGTTGTAATCTGACTGTTCCCGCTCAGTTCTTCCGCAGTGAGTTTTAAACCTGTACCTGACGCGTAAGCTTCAAAACAGTCGTACGCGCCGCAGGTACATTGTCTGCGTTTATCAGGATACATTTTAAAATGCATTTCGCCTGCAGCACCCGATTTTCCCTTGAATAATTTTCCGTTTAAAATTATTCCGCCGCCAACACCAGTCCCGAGTGTCAACATTACAGCATTTGGACAGCCCTTTGATGAACCGATTTTATATTCTGCCCACGCAGCAGCATTTGCATCGTTTTCTACAAAAACCTTCTTATCGGACAAACCCTGAAAATCTATATCTCTGTATCCTGCAGGTAAATTCCCCGTAGAACTTATAACCCTCGTATTTTCGTTATTGACAGCCCCTGCCGTTGCAAACGCAATAACATCAACATCAGGGTTATCGGATATTCCTTTTTTTATAATATCTTTTATCCCATCAAGGGTTTGAGGAGTTGAATTTTTATTTATCTCACCCACAACATTACCGTTTTCATCAATAACCGTATAATAAATTTTTGTACCGCCAATATCAAATGCTAACGCCTTTTTCATTATTTGCACTCCTCAATAAACCTTTTTGTAATCAATTGCGGTCTTGTAATGGCAGAACCTATAACTACACAATGCGCTCCCAGTTCAAAAGCTTTCTTAACATGGGCAGGCTCCCAAATACGACCTTCCAATATAACAGGAATTTTTACCCTTCTTACAATATTTTTTAATAATTCATAATCAGGATCAGGGTTATCAGATAAAGATTCCTGTGTGTAACCTGACAGGGTTGTTGAAACAATATCCGCTCCTAATTTAGAGCAATTGATTGCTTCTTCAAGAGTTGATATATCAGCCATAGCATATTTTTTTGCATCGTGAATTCTTTTAATAATTTCCTCTAAAGTGCAGCCGTTCGGTCTTGGTCTTGATGTACCGTCAAACGCGATAACATCTGCCCCTGCCTCAATCAACTCATCAACTTCTTTCAATGTCGGGGTAATATAAACTATTTCTTTCCAATTCGGAGGAAGTCCGTCAGGTTTAGTGAGCCCGATAACTTTTACCCCCAATTTTTTAGCGTTTCTCACATCCCGTCCGCCTGCGACTCTTAAGACTTCCGCACCTCCGTTTACAACAGACTGCATCATTGCAAGCATGCATTCCTCTTTATATAAAGGCTCATCAGGCATTGCCTGTGAAGAAACAACAATTTTATTTTTTAAAAAATCAACCATGTATTCATTCTAACAAAAAAATAAAACAGGCTCAATAACTATCAAGCCTGTCTATTGTAGAAAGGAAAGGTCTGCCTAATCAGCAGAACTGATTGTTTCTGATTTAAGCTTCAGCAGGTTTTTCCAAACTTGCTAATGCTTCTGTTGCTGCAGTTGCTACTGTTTCATCAGCATCAGATTGAGCAATTGAGTAAATTCTGCTTAAATCATCTTTATATTCAGGGCGTTGAATATATCTCAACGAATCAATAGCAGCGGTTCTGATTGCAGGGTTTGGATTTTCCTTCAATTCATTAACTACTTGTGCTGCTGCAGGTAAGTCAGTCAATGCAACTACGTTACCTGAACGTTTTTCGATTTCATCGCCGTAAGTTTTTTGTAAAATAGCCGTTGTGAACAATGCATATTCTTTATTTCTTTCTGCTTGTTCTAACGGAGTGATTGTATTAGCCAACTTCAATTCGTCTTCAGTTAATTGATAAGGAACTTCAACGGTTGCAGGATCTTTTCCTTCTTGTTCTGCCTTAACGCGAACTGCATCGTTTTCTGCTGCCTTAGCTCTGAGTTCTAATTGTTGGTCTGTAGGGCCTGCCAATTTAGAAGAATCAACATTCATAATATCAATCAATTTGTTGAATACATCTTCCTGAACATAAGGAACTGCGTCAGCTTCATTTGTCATACCTTTTTTAGCAATTTCGTCCATTTGAAGAGCTTGCTTATCGAAATCCGGATCTGCTAAGTTAGCAACAACCTTGTCGATGTCTACTGTATCAGCAGCAGGTGCTTCAGGAGCTTTAGGTGCTGCAGGTGTTTCAACAGACGGAGCAGGAACTTCTGCTGCCGGTTGTTGTGGAGCAGGCTGCGGAGCCGGTTGAGGTGCTTGTGGTTGTGGCTGTGGTTGTGTTGGCACATTCACAGGCGGATAATAAACCGGGCCGTTTGCTGTCGGATAATCGTAAATAACCGATGGTTGTGGTGCATTAACGGTTGGTGTATCCATGTTGATTTGCACCGCGTTGTAACTCGGTGAATATACCGGTCTTGTTTGATTCACTTGGGGATTTGTATTAATACTCATTACAATACCTTTCCTAACTAATTCTACAATTATTTAAAGATTTCTTTTTCCAATTAATTGCTACATGTTTTTTATAAACTTTACAAATGTTTATAATCTGGTTTATGCTGTCCATTCTTTTGTTGCCGTATCAGGGAGCTCAGGCATCATAGGAGCTGCGTTTACGGTTGGTGTGTCCATGTTTATCTGAACTGCGTTATAACTTGGGCTATATACAGGCTGTTGTTGATAAACAGGAGCTTGTTGTTGAATGTTTGCGTTTGCTGCAATTGGTGCTGTCATAATCATAAATCCTTTCACTACTATCTGGTGATAATAAATACCACTATCAATAATTGTAATACAGGTCAAAAAAAATTTTTGCTAAACAAGGGGGTGTTTGTTACAAAAATTAATAAACGCAATCACCCTAAAAGCATGTCAAACTCTTAAAAAGCAGGGTTTTAAACAACATGACACATAAAGTTTATATAGCAAATTTTATTGTTTATATTTCAATATTCGCCATCATATCAACAAGTGTCTGGATAGTTGATTCCATGGTTACGCTGTCAGACGTTCGTTGTTGCAGGAACGCATTAATCTGAGGCATCATCTCTATCGCAATATCAAGCCGCGGGTTACTGCCGGGCTGATACATACCTACATCAATTAAGTCTTTATTTTCTCTGTATAAAGATAGCATGGCTCTCATCTTGCCAGCAGCAGACTTGTGCTCAGGGGAAGCGATAGACGACATCAAACGCGAAATACTTCCCAAAACATCAATTGCAGGGTAGTGATTTGATTCGGCAACTTTTCTTGATAAGAAAATGTGACCGTCAACAATACCACGCACAATATCAACGATAGGATCCGAAATATCATCACCTTCCATAAGTACGGTATATAATGCGGTAATAGAACCTTTTGGACTGTTACCTGCACGCTCCAAAACCTTTTGAAGCCATGAGAAGATTGATGGCGGATAACCCTTCATTGTAGGCGGCTCGCCGAGTGAAAGCCCGACCTCACGGCCTGCCATAGCACAACGGGTAACCGTATCTGTCATCAAGAAAACTTTTTTACCTTTATCTCTGAAATATTCACAAACAGCAGTAGCCGCCAAAAGCGCTTTCTGTCTGATTAGTGGCGGCTGGTCACCCGTAGAACAAACAATAACGGACTTTCTCATGCCCTCAACCCCGAGTGAATCTTCAATAAATTCCTTAACCTCACGGCCACGTTCACCAATCAGGGCAACAACGTTAACATCTGCATCAGAGTTACGGGCAATCATACCAAGCAGGGTACTTTTACCTACCCCTGAACCTGCAAACAAACCTAAACGCTGACCGCAGCCCATTGTCATACAGCCATCAATAGCACGAACACCTGTTGAAAACATTTCGGTAATAATAGGACGTTCAAACGGCCCCGGAGGAGGGCCTTCAATATTTCGCCACAAAGCACCTTCCGTGTTCATTGGTTTGCCGTCTATAGGTTCCCCCATAGGGTTTATAAGCCTTCCTAATAAAAAATCACCAACAGGGATACATATAGGGCTTCCTGTGGTTTCAACAAGACTTCCCTGCCCGATACCTGCACCGTCTAAGAGCAAAAGCAACTGAGCAACTTCACCTTTAAATGCAGCAACCTCCGCAGGCTTTTTCTGACCGTCATTTGTTTCTATATAACACAAATCACCTATCTTCAGCCCCGGTAGTTTTACCTCAACAGTCAGGCCCAACAGTTTTGATACAGTACCTTTAAATGAGTACAACTTAGTTGTATCAAGCTTGTTTTTCACCCTCTGTCTTATATTCTCTACATACTCTGCATAATTTGAAACCATATTAATATAGTATCACTTTTTCTATTATTGGCAATTTGTTAAATTATTTGGGATAAATAAAAAATATTCGGGTGAGGGTTAATTATAGATTTACCCCCCCCTAAATAATAATTTACTTGCAAATAAATTTTCACCATATAGAATAATAGTACTCACATCCTCGTAACGAATATGCGAAGTCATTAATCGCAAACTTCGGTACAAATTTGAAAGGATAAACTAAAATGGCAAACATTAAGTCAGCAAAGAAAAGAGTATTAATAGCAGAAGCTAACAGACAAAGAAATGTAGCTTGGAAATCTTCTATCAAGACTGCTGTTAAGAAAGTTCTTGAATTAGCAACAGGGAAAGATAAAGACGCATTAAATACTGCTTTATCTAAAGTATACCAACTCTGCGACAAAGCAGTTTCAAAAGGTATCTTACACAAAAATACTGCTGCAAGAAAAAAATCAAGACTTGCTCTTGCTGTTAAAAAATTAGCAAAATAATTTTTTAAAATTTGTTATTGATAAATCGGGGTACATAATTTGTATCCCGATTTTATTATTCAATAAAAAACAGGGCGGTTATTTGACCGCCCTGTTTTTATATTTATCTTCAACCTACTCAGCTTCTGCAGGTTTTTCTTCTTCTTTTGGTTTTTCCTCTTTTGCCTTAGCAGATGCTTTTGCAGATTTCTTTTCAAAGACAATCTTTTCGTCTTTGAGTTTCAATACAATTACATCGCCCGGTTCGTACGCGTTAGTCAGAATTTCTTCAGCGAGCTGATCTTCAATCTTGCGTTGGATTAATCGTCTTAACGGTCTTGCACCGTATGCTTCAGAATAACCGTCTTTAGCCAAGAAATCTTTTACTTCATCTGTAACCTCGATAGAAAGATCCCTTTCTGATAATCTCTTGAACAAGTCTTTCATCATCAAATCAACGATTTCTCTGATTTCTTCTTTTTGTAAGTGATTAAATACGATAATATCGTCAATACGGTTAAGAAATTCAGGTCTAAATGCCTTCTTCAATTCTTCATTAACTGTATCTTTGAGTTTTTCGTACTTATCCTTATTAGCATTCTCAGCAGTTGTAAACCCAAGTTTACCCTGAGTTGTTATCATACTTGCACCAACATTTGATGTCATGATAATAACTGTGTTCTTGAAGTTAACATGACGACCTTTAGCATCAGTCAAACGACCATCATCAAGAATCTGCAACATGATGTTGAAGATATCAGGGTGCGCTTTTTCGATTTCGTCAAAGAGGATAACCGAATAAGGTTTCTTTCTGATAATTTCTGATAAGTGACCACCGTCATCATAACCGACATATCCCGGAGGAGAACCAATCAACTTAGCAGTTGAGTGTTTTTCCATAAATTCGGACATATCGACACGAACCATATTATCTTCCGAACCAAACATTGCTTCAGCCAATGCTTTAGCAAGCTCAGTTTTACCAACACCGGTAGGCCCGGAGAAGATAAAACTACCTATTGGTCTGTTTGGAGCCTTCAAACCGACTCTTGCGCGTCTGATTGCCTTAGAAATAGCCGTAACAGCATCAGACTGACCGATTACACGGTTATGGAGCGTTTCTTCAAGATGAAGTAATCTTTCACTTTCACCTTCTGTTAACTTAGTAACAGGAACACCCGTCATAACAGAAATAACTTCAGCAACATCTTCCTCGGTAACAACCGGCTTGTTTGCTTCGTTATCTTTCTTCCACTGTTCAGTTACTTCTCTGATTTTATCTTTCATATTTGCTTCATCATCGCGGAGAGATGATGCTTTTTCGAAATCCTGATTTCTGATTGCATCTTCTTTTTCCTTGATGATTGCCTTTAATTCTTTATCAAGCTCTCTGCCTTCAGGGCAAAGTGAACTAACTTTTAATCTAACCTTAGAACTTGCTTCATCGAGAACATCGATAGCCTTATCCGGTAAGAATCTGTCAGTTACATATTTTGATGAAAGTTTTGTTGCAGCAATAACCGCATCATCAGAAATAACAAGTCCGTGGTGTTCTTCATATTTGAACTTCAGACCTCTGATGATTTCAATTGTTTCATCAATAGTAGGTTCGTCAATTATAACTGACTGGAATCGTCTTTCGAGTGCAGAATCTTTTTCGATATACTTTCTGTATTCATCTAAAGTAGTTGCACCGATAACCTGAATTTCACCTCTTGAAAGTGCAGGTTTTAAGATATTAGCGGCATCAATAGCCCCTTCTGCAGCACCTGCCCCAATAAGAGTGTGCATTTCATCGATTACTAGAATAACATTTCCGGATTGTCTGATTTCGTCCATAATCTTCTTAAGACGTTCTTCAAACTCACCTCTGTATTTTGTACCTGCAATCAATAAACCCATATCCAACTGGATAACTTTTTTGCCGTCCAAAATGTCAGGAACTTCACCGTTAACAATTCTAGTAGCAAGTCCTTCAGCAACCGCTGTTTTACCAACACCCGGTTCACCGAGTAAAACAGGGTTATTCTTTGTTCTTCTTGCAAGAATTTGGATAACTCTTTCAATTTCCTTATCACGACCGACAACAGGGTCTAATCTTTGTTCTGATGCAGCCAATGTCAAATCTGTACCATATTCATCAAGACTAGGGGTTTTTACCTTAGAAGAACTTGATGAAGATGATGAAGATGAACTACCGCTTGAACTGCCTGCTGTTGCTGCTGATTTAGATTCACCAAGCATTTTAACAACATTAGTTCTGATTTTATTAAGGTCAACACCAAGGTTTTCAAGAACTCTTGCCGCTACACCTTCACCCTCACGGATAAGACCTAACAGTAAGTGTTCTGTACCGATATAGTTATGACCTAACTGTCTTGCTTCATCCCAAGACAACTCTAAAACTCTTTTTGCTCTAGGGGTAAACGGTATTTCTACCGCTACAAAACCTGAACCTCGGCCAATAATCTTTTCAACTTCCACACGAGCATCTTTGAGGTTTACCCCCATTGATTTCAAAGTTTTTGCCGCTACACCGGTTCCTTCACCGATTAAGCCAAGCAAAACCTGCTCTGTGCCTACGAAGTTATGCCCGAGTCTGCGTGCTTCTTCTTGAGCAAGCATTATGACTTTAATAGCCTTTTCTGTAAAACGTTCGAACATTACTCTCTCCTATTTATATGCATATAATTTTTATAACCCTATCATACACAAAATAATCAAATATATCAAGTAGGTTGGGGAATTAATAATTAAATTTCCAGCTTGATATAAATCGGCTGATAGGTCAGACTACATTTGCCGTTCGCGTTTATCGGATATTTTTCCTCAAAATTCTTAAGGTCTGATTTCGTCCAACGCGTGTCAGAAAGCGCATTTACGCCCGTATTTTTTATGTGTTTTAACACATCTTTCGGAGTTTCAAACTCCAAAATTTCTGTCGTTTCCATAATAATATCAATTTTATAACCGAAAAACATTTCCTTTAATTCTGATACCGAGTAATATTTGAGCGGGTTTGTCACAAATTGCGCCATCTCTTTAAAATTATCCTCGCCAAAAAGGGTAAAGACAAAACTCCCGCCACTTTTAAGAACAGGTTTTATCTTTTCCATAAATTCCGACAACTCACCAACCCACTGCAAAGACGCATTTGAAATGATTAAATCATAGGTTTTGTCAGGATGAAAATCTTCAATATCACAACATATAAAATTCACCTGCGGAGATATTTTTTTCAGATAACTCTCACATTCCAAAACCATATCGACGGCATCATAACTCTCAAACTCTGTACCGTTTACAAGTTCAGCAGTTACAAACCCCGTTCCGCAACCCAGCTCCAATATATTTTTGTAGTTCTTTTTTTCAAGCATAGAAACGAGTTCTTTTGCCATTTTTCGCTGAACAACGGCATTATCACAATATGTTGTTAAACTTTTTGAAAATCTCTTTTTAATTAAACTCTTTTGCATTATATATAAGCTCCGCCCATTTATTATATAACAAAAACGGACAGTGCCCCGATGGGGTTACTACAACAGGAACATTATGCTCCTTCCAGAAATTCATTTGATTTTTTGTAGGAATGATAACATCTTTATCAGGAACTATGACCTTATCAAATTGCAGATTATTTTCATACCTGTAATCCTTCAGCTTTATAAGTTCTGATTTTTGGTTTTCCAAACTTCTTTTGGTTATAACGACAGGGACATCTTTTCCTAAAAACATCCTTTTCACAAATTTTTCTGAAGATTTTTCATTAAATCCGTTGATTGTTAAATCATAAATTTTTGTAGGAATCCCGTATTCATCATGAATAGGATACGGAGTACCGCAGACTGCAGTAATACTTTTTGCTCCGTCAACAATATTTTTAACCTCATTTACCCCTGCAATCATAACCCCCATAGACCAACAGACGATGTGTTTTTCCGAATATCCGCCCAAATCAATATTCAAATCTAAGTCATTGTAATCATATAAAACGACAACATCATACCCGTCTGTATCAAGGTGAGAAACGACATTCTCGTCCATACCCCAGCCGTTAAAAAATACGATTAACTTATCAGATTTATTAAAACTAAGCCATTTATATTTCATTGTTCACATAATCCAGTAGCGTTCTTACTTCCTCAAACTCTATATTTGCGGTAAGAGATAGTCTTAATCTTGAGGTATTTGGAGGTACCGTCGGCGGTCTTATAGGGAGTGCGAAAAATCCCAGCTTCTTCAACTGTTCCGCAACCTCAACCGTTTTTGCATCATCACCTATTACAACAGGAATAATCTGCGATTCCGAAACTGTCGGCATATCTGCCGATTTCATATATTTATGAACAGCAATCGTCAGTCTTGCAAGTTTGTGCTTTTGATGATTAATAAACTCTCTTTTCTTTGTCAAAAGCCACTTTGTCCACGCAATATTAACGGGAGGGATAGCGGTTGAAAAGATAAACGATCTTGCCTTATTTATCAAAAAGTTTATTATTGTCTTATTCGCTGCAACGGCAGCACCGAAAGAACCTAACGCTTTTCCAAAAGTAACGGTCACAATATCAACATCCAACCCTGCCGATATTCCCGCACAATCATCATCTATCGAACAAAACGCATGCGCTTCGTCAATCATCAAGATTGCATTGTATTTTTGCTTCAGCTCAACCAATTTTCTTATATCAGCAATATCACCGTCCATACTAAATACTGATTCAGACACAATCAGAGCCTTATCATATTTGCTACGGTACTTTTTCAAAAGCTCTTCTAAATGGTCATAATCAAGGTGTTTATAGCGATGAAAATTTGCCTCGGATAATTTCATTCCGTCTATTATACTTGCGTGATTCAACTTATCACAAAAGATAATATCGCCTTTTCCCATAAGTGAAGATATTACACCCAAATTGCACTGATACCCCGTATTAAAAATCAAGGCAGCATCTTTACCTAATAAATCTGCTATAACCTTTTCCAAATCTCTGTAGACAGCACTTGTTCCGCTGAGCAATCTTGCCGATGCAGACGAGAACTGAACCTGATTAGAACTCATAAAACTTGACATAAACTCCTTTGCCAAATCATCATTTGTACTCAGATTTAAGTAGTCATTTGACGAAAGGTTTAATAATTTTTTACCGTCATAAATAACATATTCCCCTTCTTTTTCCGTTATTTCAGGAATTTGACGGTAGGAATTTTTGGCTTTTAGTTCATCAAGTTCTGTTTGGTAATCCTTCATTTCATATTCCTTTTGCTATATTTTATTATAATACGAAAAGGATATTCCGTTTATGGAAACCAGTCAATAAGCGATCTGCTCATTCCAAATTCCAGTTTATATTTTTTTGCGAGTTTACCGTTCACAATTTCAAGCAAACTCAGATTTTCTTTTACCGGCTCTACTGTCAGCATTCCATTGTCTGAAACCTTGCTGTAACACAGCCCCTCATGAACGCACTCGGGAATCTTAACCGTATTTTTATCAACAAGATAAGCAAGCCCGAAAGTTCTGCAGGTTATTCCCCTGTGTTCATAAACACTACATCTGTTGTTTATTAAAAACGGGCATTTGTAATAAAGGTGAGTCGACACTCTGCTCTTTTTAATATTAAGCAGATTGTTCCTGACCTCAATCTGAAGATTTTGAGGAAGACTCCTAAACCCCTCCATCAGATACATCATCTCTAACTGAGTGAACGGATAATCACCAATTTCACAGCAGCCTGAACAGCCCTCTTTACAGCACAAATATTCTGACTGGGACTCAAAATACTTATTTATCTTCTTATCAAATTCCCGCAAAAATTGCTTATATTTCTTCAACATATAGTAATTATAGAAGAATTTTTATAAAAATACAATTTAGAGCAGTAAAATTGTTCTTTATCGGCAGAGCCGATTTCTCTCTCAGCAGGAAAGGTTATTCTTCTTTTATATATTTACCCCTTTAAGAATATGTTTCTCTCAGATATTCAAGAATATCGTCTGACTCATACATTTCAACTTTTTTCTCTCTGTCGAGAAGAAACGGAACCTGTCTTTTTCCGCCAATTCGTATAAGTTCTTCTTCATTTGCCTTATCAGAAATATCAATCGTTTTATAAGGGATTTCGTGTTCATCCATATAAGAAATAACCTTCTTGCAATAACCGCAGAACTCTAACATAAATAATTCAATCATAAACACCTCCTGTTTAGACCATTATAACCGAAGATAAATTTTATACATCGGTAAACAGGATAAATTAACAAAGTCGGTAAGATACGGAAAGTCCACCCGGAAAATCAAGTATTTCCGTCTGAAAAAGAGGATCTGCCTCTATTGCATCCAAAAACGGCTGAACTTTTTCCCTGTGCGAGTTGACATTATCCGCAGCAATAATTGCTTTCGGAAGCAAATGGTCTTTCAGCAAATTGTAATACTCAACATATTCGCGTTTATTCGCATCAATAAATACAAAATCAAACTTTTCAGACTCATCAAAATCTTTAATAATATCGCATGCAGAACCGATTAACGGTCTGTACAAACCTTCAAACCCGCATTTATTAAAATTTTCAACCGCAATACTCTGTCGTTTGTCATAAAATTCAATAGTCGTAAGCTGTCCGCCTGTTTTTTTCAGTGCATCTAAGAACCACAACCCTGAATATCCGTTAGATGTACCTATCTCAAGGACTCGTTGGGCATTAGTCATTTTGACGAGCATATTCAAAAAGTTTCCCGTCGGTCTTGCAACATTCCAAAACTCTCTCTGGGTAACTTCAAGCTCCTTTAATGTTTCCTCTAACACACTTCCCATATAATCAGCCTAGTTTATTTTAACAACTTTCTTGCCGACAAGTATACTGGTTACAGGCAATTCCGTTCCGTTGGTTTTTATAACTTTATTTTTTTCCAAATCAACAATTGTATATCTGCCGACTTTTGTATCTGTAACAAGAATCAGACTTGTATCAGGAACAGGGCACATTTTTGTTGCAAACCCGTCACCTTCAATATCGATAGTACCTGCAGGTTCGTTATCTGCAACATTTAAAACCTGTATCTGGTTAAAGTTTGCACCCAAAACATAGAGCGAATCGTTATAAATCAACATATCGACAGGTTTTTCAACCGTATCAAATTCAGTCAACAACTGTTTATTTTTATAATTTACAACTGCAATTCTGCTTTTTGTTCTGCTTGCAAGATAAACAACACCGTTGTTATAAAGAATTTTTGATATATTAGGGAATTTGCCCAAATTGTTCAGAGTATATTCATTTTTCAACTCTATAGACCAAACATTGTCACTCAATTTATCAACATAAAGCAAATAATCACCGTTCAAGGTCATTCTTTCACATCTGCCGTTTACCTTGATTCTCTGAACCAAAGACATATTAGACAAATCTAAAACATATATCGTAGATGCTGACGGAGTTGCAATATATGCTTTGTTATTTTCATTATCCATAACGATTTCCCCGCCCTGAGCGGTTAAATCTAACTGCTTAATTATTCTGTCATCAGCAATAGAGATAATATTTAACAATGTGCTGTCGCATGCCGTTACAATCAAAAACTTGCCGTCACTTGTGATTTGCGCATCCATTGGAGTAGCAACCTGAGATAATGCATAAGCAGGTTTAAACGCTTCCCCGTTCACAACTGAAATATTTCTTGAATAGGCAGAAACCATATACAAGTTCTTATCCTTGATACTTGCAACGGTAGATTTGTTATTATATTTTGTTTCCTTAACAGGTTCAGAATCGTAAACCTTTGCCGCCAAAGAAGCATCAGGAACAACCTTAATATCCTTTTCAGGATCTAATGCAATATCAAGATTACCGATAATACCTTTTATATTTTCAGGAATAATTAATCCGCTAGGGACAAGCATATCCTGTGGAAGAATACCTGTTTTTACGACAACAGGCGGTTTATCAAATTTTTTAACTGTCTTTTTGCCGTCCTGATGTAAAACCTTTAACAAAACAAAATCGTTATTGAAAATAACAACATCAGGTCTGTTAGAAAGGGTTTCACCTGCCGGATAGGTTTCGACAATTTCAGCCTCAAGATTCTTTTTCATAGATGCAGGGAACAACGGTAAATAAACAGTACCGTCAGGGAAAATGATAACTCCGTCAAATCTGATATCAACTCCGGAAACATTCTTCTTCAAATATCCCTGAATATCAGCAGGCACTTTTGCCGCAAACACAGTTGTAACGGTTAACATCAAACCAAGAAACAACCCTAATATCTTCTTCCCCATTTTTATTTCCTTTTAATTATACACCTATCCAATTTATATTTTATATTCACTAAATCAAGAGGGCAAGTTTTTTACAAAGTGTTTTCTTAAACGGCGCTCACTATAAAATATCTAATCAAAAACCTTATTTAAATGCACCTTTGATTTTTTCTTTTACGGAAGTTTTTGATTTCTTCTTACCTGTCTGAATTTCGTACAATTTTTCATACAGGGCCTTTTCCTCATTAGAAAGTCTGGTCGGAGTTCTGACTGAAACAATTACAATATGGTCGCCTCTCATAGAAGGATTTGCGATACTCGGAACTCCCGCACCTTTTATTTTAACCTTATCCCCGCTTTGTAACCCTTGCGGAATAGATATTTCTCTTTCACCGTCAAGAGTTTTTATGGTAACCGTATCACCCAAAGCAGCCTGTGCCGGAGTGACCGTACATTCCGTATAGATAGTCATGTCTTCTCTGTGATAGTAATCTGACGGTTTAACATGTATAACAACATACAAATCACCTGACGGCCCGCCGTTTATACCTGCATCACCCTCGTGAGAAACACGCATCTTTGAACCGTTATCAACCCCTTTAGGTATTTTAACGGTGAGTGTTTTTTCGGTTTCAACCCGTCCTTCACCCTTACAATGAGGGCAAGGTTCTGCAATAATTTTACCTTTTCCGTGACATTTTGGACAGGTCACAATCTGAGAAATACTGCCTAAAATTGTTCTTTGGGTTTGCTGAACCTGACCTCGTCCTCCGCAGGTCGGACAGGTTACGGGATCAGTTCCCGGTTTTGCACCCGTACCGTTACAGGTTTCACAGGTTTCCAAATGATCTATTTTTATCTCTTTTTCTACCCCAAAAACAGCTTCTTCAAATTCAATCCCAACATCTAATCTTAAATTTTCACCTCTTTGCGGAGCATTCGGGTCAACTCTTCTGCTTCCCCCAAAACCAAAACCGCCAAAGAAAGATTCGAATATATCGTTCAAATCGCCAAAACCGTCCGCAAACGGACCTTGTGAAGAATAACCTGCCTGATTAAGACCTTCTTCACCAAAGCGATCATAGGTTGCACGCTTATTATCGTCCATTAAGGTTTCGTAAGCTTTCCCAAGTTCTTTAAACTTTTCCTCTGCATCGGGTGCTTTGTTAACATCAGGGTGAAGAACCCTTGCCTGCTTTCTGAATGCACTTTTTATCTCATCTTTTGTCGCATCTTTTGATACGCCCAATATTTCATAATAATCTGCCATTATTTATAATTTTCCTGTTTTTGTGTTCATTATTTTGCCGAGGCAAATATTTTACATTTACCCCTACCCCTATTCGGCTGTTGCAACATTAACAAGTGCAGGTCTTAAGACTCTGTCCTCAAGCTTATACCCTTTTTGCAATACTGCAATAATGGTATGTTCAGGATATTCACTTGTAGGGGTTTGCATAACGGCTTCGTGGAAATTCGGATCAAATTCCTGCCCCTCAGCTTCAATCGGTTCAAGCCCTGCTTTTGTCAAAACATCTACTAACTGTTTATACACAAGCGAAAAACTTTCTCTCAATTTATCACAATCATCAACCGTTTCGTTTGCTTTTTCACCGCGTTCAAAATTATCCAATACTTCTATAATTTTCTTTAAAGTATTTTCCGCACCGTATTTAAGCAAACTTTCTCTTTCCTGAGCCTGTCGTTTTCTATAGTTGTCAAAATCGGCTGCAAGTCTTATATATTGACTGTTTAATGTGTCATATTTTTCCTGTAAAGCAGAATCTGTCTGACTTTCAGAAACAATTATATCCGGTGTTTCTTCAGATTCGCCCGTTTGTGCTTCTGTTGGCTCATCCGCAACAACATCAGCATCAGTACTAACTTCGGCTGTTGTGTTTTCTTCTGTTCCGTTATTAAAAGGATTAGTCATTTTTACTCCCCCTTGTTACAGTATTTTACATCTACTATTATAGATTATCAATTGCAATATACAAGCAATGTTTATTTTTTCTTAATTATTGGGGTTAAAAAATATTTATACAGACTGCTGATTTTCATCAGGCAAATATCTTATTATGTATGATGAAACGGCAGGCAACAAAGAAAGCACCATAAGAACATTTGTTATCCCGAAATGTTGTGCGGAAATACCTATTACAGAAAGTGCAATCGCAACCACACCCCACGCAAACCCGTTTATAAACCCTGCAACAATGCTCTTATACTGAGGAAGTGTTTTTTGTGCCATAACCATTGTAACAGGTTGAGCAAGCATAGTTGTAAACCCTATTATGACAAATGTTATCAAAGATACAACAGGGTGAGTCTGATAAGTCAGGTGGAAGATTACAATCATTGGCAAAGTTGCTATCATAGAGAAATACAAAAGTCTTTTTGTTCCCCACGAAACCTCAATACTTCTGCTGACCATAGAACCTATCCCGCCCGCAAGCACAAATAAAGAAAGTGCTATCCCGATACGGAGCGGTGAATAGTGCATTTCATTCCGCCACAAAAACGGCAGAAGGGTACAACAGCTCGTTGTAATTAATGATTTCATCATTGAAATAACCATAAGGTTATTCATAACCTTATTAGACAATATATCAATAAAAGTTGATTTAAACTCTATCTGCTTTGGTTTAGGATAAAGATTTGAAAGTTTCGGAACATAAGCAAACATAAAACATGCCAAAACAACCCCGAAAAGTGAAGTTATCGGCATTTTTGTCATATCGTGTTTTGTTATGTACATTGCAACGAGAGGCCCGAGTGCAAACCCGATTGAGCCCATACTGATGAACTTGCCCATCTGTCTTGCGCCTTTATCATCAGTTCCCGCAAACCTGTTCACGAACCCTGATGACTGCGGATGATAAAAACTGCTCCCCAAACAGCCCAGAATTATAAACAATATCAAAAAGAACACATTTTTAGAAAGCGGAATCATAGGGATAAAGACAGAAGTCAGAATTAACCCCCAAAAGATAAACGCTCTTTTAAGCATATTATCGGCAAAAAAACCAAATATCGGCTGAAGAAGTGATGAGAAAATATTAGAAATACTCAACACAACGGTTGCTACTGCCATCGATATTCCGATTTTTGCTGATATAAACGGCATAATAGGGTTCACAAACCCTGTGTAAATATCGTTTGTGAAATGTGCCCACGACAGCCATTTTATTGCTCTTTGGTTATTTTCGTTGTTCATAGTGTTCTCATTTTTAGAATGAAATCAGGACTTTGACAGTTTCTTTTGATTTGTTTGCTTCAAACGCCTCAATCGCTTCATCTGCCGGATAAATTTTAGAAATAAACGGTTTGAAATCTATTCGTTTATTCTTTAAAAGGTTCAAAGCAGGTTTGAACTGACCGCAACGCGAACCGAGAACTGTTATTTCATTAATAACTATCGGTGCAAGGTTGAGTTCTTTACCTGTTGCGATTGTACTTTTTAAAACTAAAACCCCTCTCGGTTTAACAAGTCCGAGTGATGTTTCAAACCCTGAAACAGAGCCGGTTGCCTCAACAACAACATCATAAGAGTTGTCAATTTTAGCATCGTTAAGCAGAATTGTTTTAACTCCCTGAGCCTTAGCAATATCCAATTTGTTTTGATGTTTTCCGATTAACGTTACATCAAGACATTGAGCATGGAGAGTCAATGCAGTTGTTAAGCCGAGTTTGCCGTCACCCAATACGACAACTTTTTGGATAGGCTGGATATGTAATTGCTCTGTTATTTCGCATGCTGCTGCAAGAGGTTCAACAAATACAGCCTGTTCATCAGCGACTTCGTCAGGAATTTCAAAGATAACATTTGTCGGCATAGTGACATATTCAGCCATACAGCCGTCTTTTCGCCAAATACCCAATGTATGACGATTCGGACAGTGACGGTAATTTTTTACTGCACACCATTCACAATCAGGATCGTCACAACCGTAACTTATCTCAGCCGTAACTCTTTTTCCTACGAGTGATTTATCATCACCGTTTACATCTTCAACAACCCCGATAAATTCGTGGCCCAAAACACCGTTATAGCCCATATAACCTTTTGTTATTTCAAAATCTGTGTTACAAATACCTGCCATAGTAACCCTTATAAGTGCTTCACCTTTTTCAGGTACAGGTTTCGGATAATTGTTATCAAGTCTTAAACCGTCTTTATCATTAAATACAACTGCTTTCATCGTAGTCTCCCCTTATTCATTAATATACCTCTATTTTAGTTTGAACATAAGGAAAAGTAAAATATTGTCCAAGGGGCATATTAATATTTTTTTTAAAGATATAAAGATTAGATAAAGAAATCAGGAATTTGAAATTTTAGCATTATAATGAGAATGTGAAATACTATTATATGGAGCAAACGAAATGCAAACAGTAAAAGAAATTTTATCAATGCTTAACGATTCAGATAAAAACGAAATAGAAAATATGTTAGTAGGTATCGGTTCATCAGCAGTTCCTGAACTTGTTGAACAATTACAGGTTGTAAGAGGTTTAACAAGAGGGGTTGTTGCAATGACATTAATAAGAATCGGTGATTCTTCTATCGATTACCTCAAAAAAGCAGCAGCAAACAACAAAGATTTCGAATGGGTAGCAGAATACCTTATCTCTGAAATCCGCGGTTCAAAGGCTGCATAAGATTAACTAAGATTACACACAACACACAACATAAAAAAGTCGGACAAATGTCCGACTTTTCTGTTTATAAATATCAATCATATAAAAAAATTAAGTGCTATAATGAACAAGTTATGAAGAAATTTTTATTTATACTTACTATAATTGGTCTTTTTCTTTATGGTTTCTTTATTGAACCGAGCTTGTTATTGGTAAAAACAAAAGATGTTTATCTGCCAAACCTCAACCCAAAACTTGACGGAGTCAAAATAGGGGTTGTGGCTGATTTACACATAGGCACTACATTTGTTAATTTAGAAAAAGTTGATAAGGTTATAAAAAAAGTTAATTCATATAACACTGATTTAATATTTTTGCTTGGCGATTTAGATGCTAAATCAATATCGAGACACTATAACGAAGAACAAATAATAGAAAAACTTAACAAATTCCACGCAAAATACGGTGTTATCTCCATATTAGGAAACCATGATTATGAACCTGAAAATATTATCAGGGATATAACACTCAAATCTAATGTCAGCTTATTAGAAAACGAAACAAAAAATGTACAAATAAATGGGGTGACCTTAAGAGTTGTCGGCTTTAAAGACTTATGGCATCATTACCTGAACCCCGGATACATTATCGGTAATGATAATAAAACATCAACAATAGTATTAGCCCATAACCCTGACTCATTCCCTGATGTACCGAATTTTGTTTGTCTGACATTATCTGGGCATACGCACGGCGGAGAAGTTTGTATTCCTGTATTTGGTTCAATTACAGTACCTTCAAAATATGGTGATAAGTACAGAAAAGGCTACATCGTAGAGAATGGTAAACATTTATATGTTAGCGGCGGAGTCGCTACACTGAGCCATTTAAGATTTTGTAATCCGCCTGAAATAACAATATTAACAATCCACCCACAAACAGAAAAAACAAAAATTGAAAATACCGGCTTAAAAAAACACATAAGAAAAAGCATATTGTAATCATTTAAAAATAATGCAATAATTCCCCTCATACATATAACCTAATTTTTCGGGGAATTGTTTATATGACCAGGGATACATGGTATTAATATGGTGTAGTACTATATTAATTTATATTGTTCGCATGACTAATAATTTTTACAATGTAAATATTAGCAAGTATAACCCTGCGGAACATCCGAACCATGCGGTTAATATGTTCAATAATAACGGGGTTGAGAATGATGCTGCAAATATCCCGCAGGAACCTGCGCAGGATAATGCAGGGTTATTGAATCAGAATTTTCCGCAGGAAGAACAATCATCTCATGCCAGACTCAACGCGCTGGATTCAACTATCCTTATAAATGAAGCTTATCAAAACATTGATGACGAAGTGTTTAAAACAGAGTATCAGATAAGCAAACTGGAAGAAAGTATCCGTTCAATAGACGGCGAAATAGAACAGGCAAAAGCCATAAACGACTTTACCAAAGTCGACATTCTGACAATGAGAAAACACGCAATGCAGGAACGACTGAAAGAACTCAGCACAAGTTACGGTGAGCAGGATGTAACCGCAAAACTTTCAGACGGTATAACGACTATCTTCAGCACAAAACCGCCACAGTTTCTTTCAAAAGTTGTACATACCTGCCTGAACTTTATGTCAGAAAAGGTTTTACCAAAAATATCGAAAAAATACGACTCGGGCCGCGATATCAAAATTGCACTGAACAAACTTGAAACCCTAAACAAGAATGTCGATGAGCTGGTAACAATGCAAATGCCTTACGGTGAAGCAGATGAGAGATACGATATGCTGACAGGTTACTTGAACAGGGCAAATGTTATCCACTACAACATCTCAAAAACAATCGGAACACCGATGTTTTTTGACACAATAAGCTCAATCGACAAAGAAAAATTCAACGCTGCCCGTAAAAATTCCAGCAACTTCGGGAATATGACAAGCCGTCCGACTCATCATAAAGTGAATGTTCAGGGGCAGGAAGGATAATTAATCCTTAGTCCTCAACATAACCGACATAAGGCAGATTTCTGAAAAGCCCGTCCAAATCAAGTCCATAACCGACTAAAAATTTATCGTCTATCTCAAACCCGTACATATCAGGGTCAATATCAATTTCCCGTCTGCATTTTTTATCTAATAACGAGATAAACTTATATGAGGCAACTTTGAAATTATGATTCAAAAAAGAAGACAAAAACTGTGCCGTATGCCCCGTATCAATAATATCCTCAAGCACAATAACATCTTTGCCGTTCAAATCAGGCAACGAAATATCAACCGCATTTACTTTTCCCGAAGAAATCTTATCCGAGCCGTAACTCGATAACCTTATGAACTCAAGCTTTAACGGGAAGTCTAACTTTTTAATCAAGTCCATCGCAAATAATACGGCACCTTTTAGGACACAAATGACATATACCTCTTTATCTTTATACTCACGATTCAGGGTTTCAGCCATTTCTTCAAGCCGTTTTTCTATCATATCTTTTGTAAAAATAGGTTTAATATCCGTTTTTGTTATCGTTTTCATAGCTTCCCTCTTTTAATATTTAATACTTATCTTATGTGTTGGTTTATCTGTTGTTTTAATTTTATCACTTAAACCTACACCTGCCACCCACAAAACTTCGTTCTCGTCAGTAAGCAGAAGAAGGTTATCCCGTTTATGCTGCGGTATCTTTTTTGCCATAAGATATTTTTTCAGCTTCATTCGTCCCGCACTTCCTAACGGCTGAATAATATCACCATCCCGTCGGGTTCTCAAAAACAAGTTTTCATACCCGCTCAAATCAACAAAGGCAGTGTTTTCATCCTCAGTTTTTTCAAAAATATTTGTACCCTCAATCTCAAACTTCGCACCACCTGTTGTGTATTCCCCGTCTGAAACGATTTTTACTACCTCCTGAGATTTTTCGCTTTTAGATATAATCTCAATAATATTACTGTCCGCATAAATCCACGCATCCGCCCCGAGTGAATATTTTGACGGTTTGTTTTCCGCAATTGTATCTTCTATAAATCTGCATACATTCAAAATCGTATCCATTGTGTAATCATACTCTGATTCATATATGAGATTATAAATAACTTTTTGTTTTACAGGATCGGATAACTTCGCAAACAACGGGGTTTTAATCTTATCCTCGTCAAACAAATCTTTTGAGATTTCCCCTATATATTCATCAATAATCTCACTTTCAGAAACCGCAATCTGCCCAAGTGAATTTAGCGCCTTTTTAACATCAGGGTTAATCTTTTCAAGCAACGGCAAAATATCATGCCTGATTAAATTTCGTTTATGAACTCTATCTTTATTAGAATCATCATTATTCGGAGATAAGCCGTTTTCTCTGCAATACTTTTCAATCTCTGCTCTTGTAATATTTATAAGCGGACGGTAAAAACAATCTCTGTTAGGCAATATCCCTTTCAAACCCACAATACCCGTACCTTTTGCGATACGGTAAAGAATGGTTTCTGCGTTATCGTCAAAATTATGAGCGGTCAAAACGGCATCCGCACCGAATTTCTTTAAGGCTCTGTAAAAGAAGTCATACCTTAATTCTCTTGCTTCCGTTTCGTTCTTTTTAATATCATCAGGGGCAGTTTCCGTATAAAATTCAATATTTTTTTCTGCGCAAAACCTTCTGCAGTTTTCCTGCTCCCGTTTTGCCGTTTCACCACGCCAGTTATGGTTATAATGACAGGCAACAAGATGCAGATTATATTTTTGTTTTAAGTTAGATAAAACATCAAGCAGACACATAGAATCGAACCCGCCTGAAAAACCAACAAGTAAAGTTTTATCAGAAAGTTTATATCGTTCAATAAACTCTGATATTTTATTCTGCATGGTTGACTATTTGTCCTTTTCTATTTCTTTTAATATACCGTACTTAATCTCAACAGCATCAACCCCGAGTTGACCAAGCGCTTTCATTGCAAGAGATGAGTGTTCTGTTGTGATAGCAAGAAGCAAATCTTCCGAATTAATTCGTTCTCTGTGAGCATCCTGTGCCAGTTTCCAAGCCTTTTCCAAAACATTTTTTGCACGCTGGGTGAACGCAATTTCGTTATCAAAATACTCGTTACCATACCCGATAAGTTGTTCTACAACCTGTCTTGCATCTTTAAGCGTAATCTCAAGATTGTTGAGCACCTTTGCCCCAACCCCTGTACTTTCAGCCAGAATACCAAGCAGGAACATTTCTGTTCCGACAACATTTCTGCCTATTCTTCTTGCTTCTTCCTTAGCAAGTTTCAGAATAACAAGTGTTTCAGGCATTTGCTTTTCAATCGGTTTAATTATTCTTTCGGATAATTCTTCAAAATCTATATCCATTTCCTTAAAGATTTCACTTGCAATCCCGCGTTTAACATCAAGAATACCAAGAATAATGTGTTCCGGTAAAACCGCAGATGAACCGAGTTCTTTTGCAACCTGTAAAGCCTTATTCATAACCCAGAACGCATTCGGAGTAAATACAATCTTTTTGCCCGCAAATTCCGCATCTCTCGATTTCATACTTGCAAGTTTTTCTTCAAAGGTCTGATGGGTTACCCCATATTCTTCCAATATTTTTGTCAAATCGGAATCGGTATTTTCAAGAATTGAAGATACAATCTGTTCCGTACCCATAATCTCATAACCTGATGTTGTAAGTTTTGAAATAGCCTTACTGAAGATTGATGAGCGTTCAAAATTTTTGTAAATTTCGTCAATCTTTCTTACTTCGCTACCTTCTTCGCCCTCAGGGTGAGTCATTTTTTTGGTTTTCTTCTGAACCAATCGTTCTAAAATATCTTTTGTTTTGAAAACATCAAATTCGTATTTTTCCAATATTTCCTGAACATTTTGGTTTTTTGCATTCAAAAGTGCCAAAAATAAATGTTCATACAATATGTTTGCATTACCTGATTTTGTTGCCAAATCAAGAGTTTGTTTCAACAAGGTTTTAAAATCAGTATTAAACGGAATAACAACATAACTCTTATTTGTCGGGGAAATGTAGGTTTTAACCTCATTTTCCGCAACTTCAGAGTCAATCCCCGCATTCCTGAAAAGTCTTAATGAAATACCCTTCGCATTATTAACTATTGCACAAAAAAGATGTTCAACATAAACCTCTGAACTGCCCATTTTTAAGGCACAGTTTTGTGCATCATATACTGTATTAATTGCTAATTCGGTAAACTTTTCAAACACCTATTCTTCATCCTCTATTGATTCTATGTACTCTGCAACCGCATCAAATTCTGCTTCATCTTCTATTGTTTCAAAAGCATACTCTTCACCGTCAGAAACTAATCTCATAAGCACAAGCTCAGGATCGTCACTATCTTCTTCCTCTAACGGTAAAAGCATTGCATACTCTTTTCCTTCAAATTCTATTACATCAAATAACTTGAACGAAATAGGGTTTCCTTCTTCGTCCACAGTTTCGATAATATCAATTTTTTCTTCTTCAGTCATTTTAAATTCCTTTATCTAATTAACCCGCGATAAGTACTGTTGAAGTATTATACAGGCACTTTCAATGTCAACCAATGATTTATCTTTTCTGAAATCAATCTTTCGTTCTCTAAGATTTTCCTCCGCTAAGTCGGAGGTTAACCTCTCATCTTCAAATATTATATCACAGTCAGAAATTACAACCTTTAATTTTTCGGCGAAAGTTTTACAATCTTGCGCCTGCGCCCCCTGTGTACCGTCCATATTAACAGGAACCCCAACAACGATTGTTTTTACATTGTTTTCAGCTGCAATAGATTTTATCTGTTCAATTGCGTCATTTTCGGGAACTCTAAGAACACAGCTGTGACCTGACACAGTAATGTGAAGGTAGTCGCTTAACGCAACCCCTATTCGCTTTGTTCCTACATCAAGACACATAACCTTATCCACTTTGTTTTCCTTTACAGATTGGAACACAAATGGATTTTACCACAAGCGGAAATCTGATACAATTAAATATTTAACCCTGTACCCACTTAGTTTCTATTGTAGAAATAATCATATCTAACTGCATAAGCTCAAATTCAGACTGTTCCATCTCATGTCGTTTAAACATATTTGTAGTGTTCGCAGCATTCTTGAGTTGGAAACGCTGAAGCACATAGTATTCGTAAATACTCTTTCTCAGTATGTTGGTTAAGAAACTGTAGTTATCTCTCAGAGAATAGAACTTTTGAGCCATATCTCTGTTCCCTTTGAGTTCTTCTAAATATGCAGTTAAGTAAAATCTGTTCTTCCAGAGTTCAATTTCCTCAGGAGTATACACAGAATCATAATTATCAGATATGAACTTATCCAAATCAGCAGAATAATTGTTTGATTTATAAACAGCATTCAGCTTTCTTATCATTTTTTCAAAGTTTTCCGATGTATTAACATCATAGAACCAGGACTGGGTTAAATCAGCCATACAAAGTTCATCAACCTCTGCCTGAGACAAATCTTTAAATTCCAAATGACATTCCGGTTTAACAGGTTCAATATCCAAAAGGGTATTTTTCCAGCAAACATACTCATAAGGCAATACATCCTTATTATACCGTGCAAGTTTTTCTGCTCTGTCTACAAGATATTTAACAACCCCGTGAGATACCTTTACCCCGCCTGTCTGACCGTAGAATTTTCCTAAAATCTTTTCTAAATCAACAGAAGTGATTTCGTTAAACCCGAAACAGTCCAAAATACCGTACATATCGTTCAGAACCATTGCGACAAACTGTATTGTTTTATCTTCTCTGATTCTTGTGAAAACAACTGCCTGATTACCATGCCCGTCAGGATAACTTATATAAGATTCATGCGGTTTTGATGATTGTAATATACTCTTATAAAAATCTATTGCGTTATCAACTCTAACACCTGACAATTTCAAAGCAGAAATACCTTTGTTCAGAAGCGGGATTAAATCTTCACTGACAAAATCTTTTGCTTCCTCAAACGCATGGAAAGCGAGCTGAGATTTTGAATCCCCAAGCAATGTAATAACTTCTTTTGCCAATTCCGTTCTAGGGTTATACAGGAACAACGGAATTAAAATATTTGCCAATGCATCCTGTGTATAATCTTCGTTCAGCGCGCGAACCAAAGCAAGTTGATCGTCAGGGTTCAAGGCAGACAAAAAGTCGATAAAATCAATCTGCGCTTCAGGGTTCATCAAAGCAGAATTAAGCATCTCTTTTGTTTCTTCTTCAACGATTTGTTCAAACTCAGTGAAGTAACCGTTAACTTCATCATACTGAATTTGACTACCCAAATCACGCAAGAGATTGAACGCAATCATTTTTGCATAATCGCTGATTTTTCTGTCCCTGATAAACTCTCTCAAACTCTCTACGAGAGTATCTTTATCAAACAATCTGGTTAAAATATAACAAATTACAAACGCTTTTTGTTCTTTTGCTCTTGCTAACTCTTTGAGCAAAACATCCATAATGGCCTTTTTATCAGGCTCATTATCCAGTGTTGCAAACATTTCGTCAGAAACTGCCGTCGTGGTCTGCAATTTAGTAATTAAAGTTAAAATCTCTGCTCTTATTTGTATTTTGTTCATTTTAAAAATCCTAATTCAATGTAAATATCTGTTAAAATCAGAAGTTCCTCTTAGCGGCACTTGCCCCAGAACGCATCTAAAATTGACTGAGCTTCCGCTGACGGCATTCTGTCCTGCAAAATAAGATACTGAACAGCAATCATAGTACACTCGGAACAAATATTAACCCCGGGACCCTTAACCATTTTCACAACCTGAGTATTTGGTCGGCCGCAAAAACTGCAATATACAGGTTCGCCCCCTGTTACTTGTTCTTCGGTCTTTTGTTCAGCTCTTTTTTCTGATTCTTTTTCTTTTTTATTTTTTGAGCGTTTTGAGCCTAAACTCACAACTTTTTCGTCTTTTGCCATAAATAACACCCTTCTTCTCTGTAAAGATTTTACTACAATTCTCGTTTTTTGTGAAGTTGTAAACAATTATTTATCAGACAACAAAATTGTCCTTAAAATTGGGGTAAATATAAAAGCAACGCTTATGGGTTTGATGTACCATTTCTTTGACCGCAAAGAAATGGTACCGAAAGAAACTCTCCGACCTGACTCTCCGTAATCACTCATCTGTTAGGATTTCA
>CACWZA010000002.1 GCA_902765215.1 uncultured bacterium
GTAGCAGAATTAGAAACAGTTACTGCTCAAAAACAACAGGCAGAAACAGACCTTGCAACAGCACAGGGAACTATTACAAATCTGAACGGTCAGATAGATGATCTTGAAGCAGACAAAGCAGGTTTGCAATCAGATCTGGCAACTGCTAATGCGACGGTAACATCTCTTACAAATGAAAAAGAAACACTTGAAGGTCAGGTTACTACTTTAACAAATGCAAAACAAGATCTTCAAGACCAGCTTGATGCTATTGCTAATGGTGCAAAAGATCCTTCAGCCTTTGATGAGGGTACAACTTCTGCAGGAAAAGAATCTGATTATGACAGATTAGTATTTGCAAAATCAAATTTTGATAATTGTAATTTTACAAAAAATGGTAATGATCTTGTTATTGAATACTTTGATGATAAGAACGGAACAGAGGGTAGTGAAACTTTAACACTTACAGATTATTTCACTACTGCTGACAAGATAGATACATTTGTTGACAAAGACGGCGTCACTCACAGTATTTCAGATGCTTTGAACAGTGGTGTTACCATTCAGGGATCAGCTGCAAATGAGGAATTTACCCCGACAGCACCAAAAGAAGTTTTTGTTGTTGGCGGCGGAAATGATACATTCAACAGTGTTACCGAAGCAAACGCTGCAGGTGATAAGATACAACTGACAACCGGTACTAAACAGTCAGATGTAACATACTCCAGAACTTTCGGAAGTGATGATTTGGTTGTCAACTATGCTGACGACAAGTCTGTGACACTTAAGGACTATTTCACACAGAATAAGTATACTCCAAAAACACTTGTTGCTGATGATGCAGAGTTTGATATTGCCGCTGATTTAGAAACAAAAGGTATTACAGTAAACGGTACTGATAATGCTGATACCTTCACTCCGACAGCATTGAAAGAAACTTTTGTTGTAAGTGACGGAGATTATATCAAGGGTGGTAACACTGATGCTGATGCCCAAAATGCAGCCGGCGACAAGATTAAGTTGCCGGGTTCAAAATCAACTGTAACATACAGCAGAAGTGCGACTGAAGATAATGATTTAGTTATTACCTACGGTTATTCTCATGATAAATCTATAACAGTACAAGGGTATTTCGGATCAGACAGTTATTATCCTAGAACGGTTATTGATAGTAATAATGAAGAATTTAACCTCAGGGCTGATGTTGAAAATAAAGGTCTTACTTTATTTGGTGATGGTGATGATACTTTCGTTCCTACAGAGGACACAGAAACTTTTGATGTAAGTAATGGAGATATAATTGATGTTACACAAACTACAGAAAACGATGTTGCAGGTGATAAGATAAAAATAAAAGGAACAAAAGATCAGGTATCCTATACTAAAGTTGTACACGAGCTTGCGGCTGATGATTTAGTTATTCACTATGATACTGATAAGACTGTTACTATAGGCGGGTATTTCGGATCAGGCGGTTTAGATGTATACTATCCTGATACAATTAAGGCAGGTTATGAAGAATTCAGTCTTGATGCAGATATAGCAGAAAAGGGAATTATGGTTTCCGGTGAAGAAGTTTTCAATCCAACACCTGCAAAAGAAACTTTTGTTGTAAGTAATGGAGATATAATTGATGTTTCTATTGCCGAAGAATCAGATGTTGCAGGTGATAAGATAGAAATAACAGGAACTAAAGATCAGGTATCCTATACTAAAGTTGTACACGAGTTTGCGGCTGATGATTTAGTTATTCACTATGATACTGATAAGACTGTTACTATAGGCGGGTATTTCGGATCAGGCGGTGTTATTGCATACCATCCTGAAACAATTAAGCCTGGTAGTGGCAGCGAATTTAGTCTTGATGAAGATATTGCAACCAAGGGAATCACTTTTGAGGGCACAAGTGGTGATGATTACTTCACTCCGACAGCTTATAAAGATGTCTTTATGATAAATGGTAATGATACTATATATGCTAAAAGTGGTGCGTATCCTACTAGCGAAACGACAGATGATGTGATTCATTTATCATGTTCTAAATCTGATATAACTTATGAAAAAGACGGAACTGATTTAATTATAAATTATGGTACAGGTAAGAAAGTAACATTAGAAACATTTTATGATGAAAATAGCGATGATGAACCTTCAGGTGCAAAAACTATGACTGTTGTTACCTCAGAGGGTACCTTTAGACTTATTGATGATCTGAAGAATAAAGGTGTTAAACAAGTGGGTACCGACAGCGATGATAAATTCATGATATCAGAATTTAAAGATATACTTGTACTTGCAGGCGGTGATGATACATATATAGGCAGTGATGGTGCATCTTATACTGAGAGTAAAATGCTAGATGATACTATACAATTTGACTGTAATAAATCTCAAATTTCTTATGCCAGAGGTGGATCCTATGGGGACGATTTAATTATAACTTATCCTTCCGGTACGTTAACAATAGAATACTACTTTACTGATGCCGGTGCAAGCAGTGTACAAATTGTCACTAATAATGGTACTGTTCGTATTGGTGCTGATTTAGAAGCAAAAGGATATACAATATACACCGATCCGAATGAAAGTACTACTTTCACTCCAACAGAAGAAAAAGAAACTTTTGCTGTTAAGAGTGGCGATTCTTTTGCCTTTACGGCTGAGAATTCTTATGAAAAAGTAGCAGGTGATAAGATACAACTGACCGGTAACAGAAGTGATGTATCCTACAGCAGAGAATCTAATTCGGGTGATTTAGTTATTAACTACGGTTCCGGTAATCATATAACAATGAATTCTTATTATTCATCTACTTATTATTACCCTGAAACACTTAAAACAAGTGATAAAGAATTCAGTCTTGAAGCAGATATTGCAAGTAAAGGTGTTACCGTTACAGGTACAAATAACCCTGATAACTTCACTATTACAACAGCCAAGGAAACCTTTGTCGTAGGTAATGGTGATAAAATTGGTTATTCGTCTTCTGTTGGCTACACTGACGGTGATAAGATTGAAATTACAGGAACCAGAAATGAAGTATCATACAGTGTAAGTGAAGATGATTCAAATGATTTAGTTATCACTTATGATTCAGGTAAAACAATAACAATAGATGAATATTTCGATGAAAGTAAGTATAACCCTGAAAAACTTAAAATAGGTGGTTCTGAATTCTATATTTATGCTGATATGATGAAGAAAGGTCTTACATTTGAAGCATCTTACGGTTCGGACAGCACCTTTACTCCGACAGAATATATAGATACCTTCGTTTTCAACGGCGGAACCGATAAAATAAATTGTGCTAAATATGATGGCGTTGACTATGAACCGTATGATTTTTCAGGTGATAAGATTGAAATTAGTGGTTATCCTCTTTCTGATATTAAATATTCAATATCAGGTAACCCTACTACTGATGGTGACTTAATTCTTACCTACGGCAGTGGCAGCAGCTATTCAGTCACTCTGAAGAATTACTTTGCAAATCCGGATGCGGGTTCTATCAGACTTGTTACATCAGATAAACCGAACGGAATCGACATAAGTTCTGATATTATTATTAAGGGTTATGTCATTGACGGTGGAGCTATGTACAAGAAAACTGAGGGTACGAGCGGTAACGATTCGTTCAAAATTTCTGATGATGCTGAACTCTTTGTTGCTAATGGTGGTGATGATACTTATACATACGAATCAAGCGGCGGTTATCAGCAATCAGTTGGTGACAAGATAGAATTATTAGGTAACAGAGCAAATGTATCGTACTCAAAAGTTGGTGAAAATGACAAAGACCTGAAAATAACATACGATGGCGGTACAGTTACAATCCCTGGTTATTATGAATCCGAGTCGAATACCGGATACTGCGGTAATGTTAAACTTAAAACCGCTGATGATGATGATTTCACAGTTGCTGCAGATATGGCAGCTAAAGAAAGTCCGAGCGGTTCATTTGCTTCAAATAACAGAATTGCAACACTTTCATTTGATGCAGCAGCATGGCAGTCTGCAGGGGCAGACAGTGCAATGACTGATGTCGCTATGAATAATCCTGATGAGGTTAACCTCATGCAGATATATACAAATAATGCGTAAACATTGTTTGTAACAGGTTATAAAAAAAGAGGCGGACTAAAATCCGCCTCTTTTTGTTGTGTGGTGAATTTGGTATCGGATATTTCCCCCCTTCCGCAGGGGGGATAAAGGGGGGGGTGGCGGTTGAAAAAATTAAAAATACTCCCCTTCCGCTGTTGTATATTTCGTGAAACTCAATAACAACAGCTCCTTCCCCGAGTTGGGGACGGTTGAGATGGGGAGTGATAGGGCAAGTAGTTTTCTATTATTGGTAAATTGACTAAAAAAAACGGAAATGATAAAATTATTCTATGGTTGATATTTCGGTTTTAGTCCCTGTATATAATGTGGAGAAATATTTAGAACGTTGCTTGGACTCTGTTTTGGAACAACAGTTTGACGGTAGTCTTGAAGTAATTTGTGTTAATGACGGCTCAACCGATAGTTCGGGCGAGATTCTGGAGGAGTATTCAAAGCGTTATCCCAACCTGAAAATTATTAATCAGAAAAATCAGGGACTTGCATCTGCAAGACTCTCTGCCATAAATACTGCAAAAGGTGAATATATAGGTTTTGTTGATTCTGATGATTGTATAGGGGAAGGTTATTTTCAAAAACTGTATTCCGAAGCCAAAAAACATAATGCCGATATTGTTGCAACAACAAAAGTTCTGATGTGTGGAAGCAATCCAATCCCTGCAATAAAAGATTGCGGGATAAGTCGTGATGCAAAAATTATAGAGGGAAAAGACGATAGGGCGCGAATTATTATTACAACAGGTATTTGCTGGAATAAAATATATAAAAAATCATTTCTTGATAAATACGACATCTGCCATTTTGGTAATGCCCCGGGAACTGATAACTATTTCACAACCTGTTCCGTTATAAGGGCAAATATAATAGCGGTCGTCCATGATGCACCATATTACTATACTATGCGTGAAGATTCCATAACTCATGTGATTAAAGGGAAAAAAGAGTTTGGCATTTTTGAAAATTATGCATCTATTGACAGATGGATAAATAATCAGTCTGATTTTTCCGAAATCGAAAAAAAATACTGGTTATATATAAACAATAAAAGAAAACTCCGTGATTTTAACGTGTTTTATCATACGATGGAACCCGAACTCCAAAACGAGTTTTTGTCAGCAGCAATAGAGAATTTAAAAACAGATAATCTTATTGTTTCTCTGACTTCATATCCTGCAAGAATAAATACGGTTAATCAGACAATTCTGACT
This sequence comes from uncultured bacterium, assembly GCA_902765215.1. Classification (GTDB taxonomy): domain Bacteria; phylum Cyanobacteriota; class Vampirovibrionia; order Gastranaerophilales; family Gastranaerophilaceae; genus UBA2883. The sequence continues at coordinate 5,307 of CACWZA010000002.1, forward strand.
TTATTAAACCAAACAGTAAGGGCGGAAAAGGTTATTCTATGGCTGGCGGAAGAACAGTTCCCGAACAAAGAAAAGGATTTACCGCCACAATTATTGGATTTGACATCTAAAGGTCTGACTATAGACTGGTGCGAGGATATTAAATCATATAAAAAACTTATCCCTGCAATGAAAAAATATCCGCAGGCATTAATTGTTACGGCTGATGATGATATATTATACAAAAATAACTGGTTAGAACAACTTTATAGTGCTTATATAAAAGAACCTGATTATATTCATTGTCACAGGGCGCATTATGTTATGTACGGGGGAAATGAAATTTTACCTTATAAAAAATGGCAACATAATATTCCAAAATTTAAACCATCGTATAACAATTTTTGTACGTGTGGGGCAGGTGCTTTGTACCCTCCTGATTGTTTCCATCAAGATGTTATGAGAGAAGATTTATTTATGGAATTATGCCCTAATGCTGATGATATCTGGTTTTGGGCAATGTGCGTGTTGAACAACAAAAAAATAAATATTGTTGCCGATTCTCAGCCGCTCAGGTTAGTAGACGGAACACAGGAAGAAGCACTTTGGTATTCTAATATCAACGATGGAGGTAATGATGCCCAGTTGAAAAAACTCACTGAGCATTATCCCGAAATATTGAAAAAACTGGATAAAACCGCTAATATATCCGATTCAAAAGGAATTGCCATATCAGTCGTTATCCCTGTTTATAACGTGGAAACATACCTGAAAAGATGTCTTAATTCTATCGTGGAACAGAATTTCCCGAAAGATAAATTTGAGATAATATGTGTTGATGACGGTTCTACTGATAGCTGTCCGCAAATTTTGAAAGAGTTTGAGAGTCAATACGAAAACTTTAAGTCTGTTTTCCTTGATAAAAAGGCAGGGACAAGCAAAGGCCCGGGGGAAGCAAGAAATACGGGGCTGGAAAAAGCACAGGGTAAATATCTTTTGTTTATGGATGCGGATGATTTTATTATGCCGAATGCTTTGGATATTTTATACAATTATGCGGAGGCAAATAATCCTGATGTTGTCGTATTTGATTTCTATAAAGGGAAAGCAGGCTCCGTTAAACCAAATATACACAGTTTCCCAAATATCGCTCAAAAATACGGAAACGAACCGTTTAACGCTGAAACAGCAGAAACGTTTGTGTACAGATGTCTGCCTGTTGCACCTTGGGGAAAATTGTATCTGCGTGATTTAATCAAAGATTTCCGCTATATAAAAGATATATATTATCAGGATGTACCTTTCTGGGATTTGGTTTTCCTTAATGCAAAAAGAATCAATTATCTGCCGTGTCCTCTTTATTTTTACGATGCTTCACGTGATACAAATATTACATCAGCAAAAAATGAAAAAGTTTTTGATGTCTTTAAATCATTTGGTGCTTCCCGTGAAAATCTGAAAAAATACGGGTTTTATGAGAAATACAAAAATATATTTTGTGCCCATGCGACCTGTAATTTCTTTAAACATTTGAGTAACGTTAGTGATGATTTGAGAAAAGCCTTTGTTGATGAGATTAAAAAATTTGAACTAGATGTAAATACGAGTGATTTTCTTAAAGAAGATTTTCATGATTATGAATACGAAATTTTTAAACTCATGAAATATATTCAAAATAATGATTATGACACAGTAATTGATACTCTGAAAAAGAATGAAATACTGAAATAATTGTGCTCAGCGGGTTTGATGGCAAAATGGGTTATTCCAAAATACTGTTACTTTTCAGAGTTTTATCAGTCGTTTCAAAATCGTGTTCTTTTATGTAGTTGATGATTATCATTGCATTTTTTTCAACCGGATGAAGTTCTTCTTCCCCAAATGCATTAAAATCTGTAATGATATCAAGTTTTTTTATCGTTTCAATAAACTCTTTTCTTAATTCGGGTTTTATTTCCCTCATTTTATTAACCAAATTAAAGGCATAATGCCCATAATGTATGGCTTTGAATTTTTCAAAATATCCTGCTTCTCTCAAAATGTTTTCCGTTAAAGAAAACGATCTGAATAAATCAAAAGATTTGATACCGTTTGCTTTTGAGATAGCACCGCTCCGTTTAATTGTATAAAAATAAAGCGGTTTCGGATAATAATACACTTTTTTTGCTCTTGTATAAACGAAAGCCCAATAAGGAATATCCTCATAAAACATTCCGTATTCAAACCTTAAATCTTTTATTATATCGCTGAGATAAAACTTTGCCCAAACGGCAGGCGGAAAATAGCGATAAATAAGGGTATCCGCCGTATCTATATTGAAAGGGATATCGTTATATTTCTCTGCAATATTTTTAAAATGGTGTCGGGCAACCTTTTCACTCCCTTCTTCCCCAAGCACATGATCAAAAACAACAAGGTCTGCTTTTCGTTCTTCTGCGTATTCGTACAGTTTCGCCATAGCATCTTTTTTCAGAAAATCGTCAGAATCGACAAACATTGTGTATTTGCCCGTAATGTGTTTTATTGCGGTATTTCTCGCACCCGAAAGCCCCTGATTGTTCTGATGTATGGCTTTGATATTAGGGTATCTTTTTGCATATTTATCAAGTATCTCGCCCGATTTATCGGTTGAGCCGTCATCAACACAAATAACTTCAAATTCACCCGTAAATGTTTGCTCAATAATTGAATCCAAACATTTCCTCAGATAGTTTTCTACATTATAAATAGGTACTATTACGGAAATATCCGTCATTATTGCCCCCCGTTTTATCTTAACTCCAAAGCCTGTTGTTTTTCATCATTCTGTCAGTCGCTTCAAAATCGTGTTCTTTCATATATCTGATTATTTTTATCGCATTGGTTTCCATTTCAAGTAAATCTTCTTTATCAAATTCTTCGTATTCAATATCAAACGGGTATTTCTTTACCGATTCATAAAATTCCCTTCTCAATTCGGGCTTTAATCTTACCATTCTGTTCAGTATGTTGCAGAAAAAGTATGAATAATGAATGGCTTTGAATTTATCAAAATACCCCGCCTCTCTCAAAACCTTTTCCGCAAGCGAAAAAGCTCTGAATACATCAAAAGTTTTCACCCCTTTTGTTACGGTAATGGCATCATCCCTGCGTGAAGTATAAAAATATAATGTTTTCGGGTAATAATAAATGTCTTTTGCTTTTGTAAAAACTTCTGCCCAGTGAGGTACATCCTGATTGTTTAAATCAAACTCAAATTTTATATCTTTGATTAAATCTGTCAGGTAAAATTTTGCCCATGTAGAAACGGGAACATAATGATATACAAATTTCTCCGCCGTATCAATGTTGAACGGGGTTTCTCCATATTTTTCGGCAATATCAGGCAAAGTGTGTTTGTGTACATTTTTTACCATATCAGTTCCGCTTAAATAATCAAAAATTACTACCTCTGCATTATGGCTCTCGGCGTAATTGTATAACTCCTCTAATGCCCGTTTTTCTATGAAATCGTCAGAATCAACGAACATTGTATATTTCCCCGTAACGTGTTTCAGTGCTGTATTTCTTGCACTCGAAAGCCCTTGATTATTTTGATGTATCGCTTTGATATTAGGATATTTTTTTGCAAATTCATCAAGTATCTCACCCGATTTGTCGGTCGAGCCGTCATCTACACAAATAATCTCATAATCACCCGTAAATGTTTGACCGACAATCGAGTTTAAACATCTCGCTAAAAAATTTTCAACATTATAAATTGGTACGGTTACAGAAATATCTGTCATTATACGGTTTCCTCATTCAATAATTGATTTATTTATTACCAAATTTCCCTTGCTTGCATAAGTTTTTCAGTATCCTCAAAATTATGCTCTTTTACATATCTGATTACTTTCATGTTATCTTTTTCAAACTTATAAAAATCTTCCTTATCAAATTCGTCATAATTTATGTCGATAGGGTATTTTTTTATTGTTTCAACAAATTCTTTTCTCAGTTCAGGTTTTATCCTTTGCATTCTGTCTATAAGATTGCAGGTGAAATGAGCATAATGGATTGATTTGAACTTTTCGAAATATCCTGTTTCTCTCAAAATGCTTTCAGAAAGTGAAAATGCTCTGAATACGTCAAACGCTTTTATTCCCGTTGTTTGGGTAATCGCATCTTCCCTTTTTACGGTATAAAAATAAAGTGCTTTCGGGTAATAATATACCCTTTTTGCTTTTGTATAAACATTATCCCAATGAGGAACGTCCTGATTATTCAAATCAAACTCAAATTTTATATCTTTTACTAAATCCGTCAGATAGAATTTTATCCATGTGGCGACAGGCACATAACGATATACAAACGGCTCTGCCGTATCTATATTGAAAGGTTTATCGCCGTATTTATCTGCAATATTTTGAAAATGCTGGCGTCTGACTTCTTCAATACCTTCCGTTCCGCATAAATAATCAAATATTACAACATCAGAATTATGGCTTTCTGCGTAATTGAATAATTCCTCCAATGCACGTTTTTCAATAAAATCATCGGCATCAACGAACATTGTATATTTCCCCGTAACATATTTCAGTGCGGTATTTCTTGCCTCTGAAAGCCCCTGATTATATTGGTGTATGACTTTTATTTTAGAATGTTTTTTTGCAAATTCATCAAGTATCTCGCCCGATTTGTCGGTTGAGCCGTCATCAACACAGATAATCTCAAAATCACCCTTAAATGACTGACCGAGTATAGAGTTTAAACATCTTGCCAAATACTTTTCAACATTATAAACAGGTACCGTTACGGAAATGTCCATATTCTAAATCAAGCTCCCTTGCTTTTAGTATAGTATAACGGGGCGTAATTGTCCAGAAATTGAACGATGGTTATCGGCCTATCTGATAACATTCAAAAGAGTTTTCTTTCAGATATTCGGCATCATAGAGGTTTCTTCCGTCAAATATAATCGGGGTTTTCATCATCTGTTTTATTTTTTCAAAATTCGGGTGTCTGAACTCGTTCCATTCAGTCATTAAAAGCATTGCATCCGCCCCGTCAAAAACATCATATAAAGTATCTGCAAAACTAACCCCTTTAGTTAAAACTTTTGCAGCATTCTCTTTTGCTTTAGGATCATAAGCTCTGACACTCGCGCCTGCCTCGACAAGTTTTTGTATAACAGTTATTGCAGGTGCTTCCCTTACATCGTCAGTCTTTGGTTTAAATGCCAGTCCCCAGACGGCAAAGGTTTTGCCAGTCAGGTTATCCCCAAAGCGTTTAAAGATTTTTTTCGTAAAAATTTCTCGCTGTATCTTGTTCGTATAATCAACAGATTTTATTATAGGCATATCGCAGCCGTATTTTTCCCCTGTTTTTATCAGCGCTTTCAAATCTTTCGGGAAACAACTTCCGCCATAACCAAGCCCCGGGAAAAGAAACTTGTTCCCTATCCTTGAATCTGCGGTTATCCCCATTCTTACCATCTCGACATCTGCACCAACCTTTTCACACAGGTTCGCTATCTCGTTCATAAACGATATTTTTGTTGCCAAAAATGAATTTGATGCGTATTTTGCAAGTTCGGCAGATTTTGTGTCCATTACCATTATTCTGTTGTTTGTTCTGAAAAATGAGGTGTATAAATCTTTCATGATTTTTGTCGCTTTATCAGACTCTGAGCCGATTATAATTCTGTCAGGATACAAAAAATCTTCGACTGCATTTCCCTGTTTTAAAAACTCAGGGTTAGAAACGACATCAAAAGGATAACTTGTATTGGCTTTTATAGTTTCCCTAATCATATCCGCTGTACCGACAGGAACGGTAGATTTATTCACAATAACCTTATACCCGTTTAAAGATTTTCCGATTTCTTCCGCTACACTCATTACATACTGCAAATCGGCATTCCCGTCTTTATCCTGCGGAGTTCCCACCGTAATGAAACAAACATCTGAAAATTCGACTGCCTCTTTTATATTTGAAGAAAAAGATAATCTGTTTTCTTTTGTGTTGTGTTTTATGAGTTCTTCAAGCCCCGGTTCAAATATCGGAATAAGTCCCTGTTCGAACTTTTGCAGTTTTTCTGAGTTGTTGTCAACGCAAATGACATCATTACCCATATCTGCAAGGCAGGCCCCCGTTACTAAACCGACATATCCTGTTCCTATTACCGATATCTTCACAGATTCCCCCTTCTCCATTCAACAAATTTTCTGATTCCTTCTTCAAAATTTGTTTCAGGTGAGTAGCCAAGTAAATTCTTTGCTTTTGTTATATCGCTTACAGTCTTATTGACATCACCCTGCTGGAATGGTAAATTGTTTATTTTGGCGGTTTTACCCAAGGCTTTTTCAATCGTTGAAATTACATATTTTACGGTTACAGGATTCCCGCCGCCAAGGTTTATGATTTCATAATCGGTTTTGTCGTATTCAATAGCAGAACATATCCCTGCAATTATGTCGTCAATATAAGTATAATCTCTTAAAGCGTTTCCGTCGCCATATACGGGCAGCGGTTCGTCCTTCAGCATCAACTCGGTGAACTTTCTTATTGCCAAATCAGGGCGTTGTTTTGGCCCGTAAACTGTAAAAAGTCTTAAGCACAAAGCAGAAATCCCGTATAATTTTGAATATGTGTATAAAAACTGTTCGCAGGCAGACTTCGTTGCCGCATACGGTGAAACAGGTTCTGATATTTTTAAATCTTCCGAAAACTTTTCTGCCGTGCAATTCCCGTATACAGAAGAAGATGATGCAAACACAATCTTCTTTATATCAAAACTTTTCATACATTCAAGGATATTTACCGTCCCGTATATGTTTGAATTAACATATTTTAGCGGAGCTTCAATAGAAGATCTTACGCCCGCACAGGCAGCAAGATGCACTACTGTATCTATTTCGTTCTCCGAGAATATTTTGTTGAGTAACTCTTTATTGCAAATATCGCCCTGATAGAGTTTGTAGTTCGGGTTGTTCAGGTTTGGTTCAACATTTTGCTTTTTAAGATTAACATCATAAAAATCGTTAAAATTGTCTATAACAAGCACTTTAATGCCATCTTTCAGAAGTTTATCCGAAAGGGTTGAACCTATAAAGCCTGCGCCGCCGGTTACCAATATTTGCATAAATACCTCACAAAAATCTATTGTGATTATAGCATAAGCAAAGTGTTCAAACAAATTTCGATAGGATAAATGTGGTGGTGATGAAAGAAATGAGAATTGCCCCTCACCCGCATTTGTACGAAATCAAAGATTTCTACAACTGCTCCCTCTCCAAGAGGGAGAGGGTATATATATAATCAAAAAAGCGGTGCTGACACCGCCTTTTATAATACCTATGTTTTTCACACTAACCACTTCCGTCAGGTGCCTATCCCTGCACCTAGCTACTGAAGGTTTTGAAGCCGCTGTCAACTTCTTTGCTGACAACTTTTTGACAAGCTTCCATTTCTGTCTGCAGGGCACTTTGTTCAGTGTTCAACTGTTCAAGTTTTAATTGCAGTTGTCTGTCTTGTGCCTGTATTACTTCCGTCTTTGCGTTAATGTCTGCAACGTTCTTGTCATATTGGTCTTTGTCATAGTAGTACTGGTTCATTGCATCATTATAAGCATCTTCGTCTTTTATGGTTTCTACATTTAATGTATAAACGACAGAGTCGTCTTCAAATTTCGCCGTTGAAAATCTCCCCGCACCATCTGTTTCCAACAACGCCTTTTTCGTTTCAGATACTTTTGTATTTACATATATTGAATCATAATATGATAATTTTGTTTGCTGGCTGTCAATACTGTTATCAGCAACAGAGTTCTTGTCGTATGCACTCAGCAAGCTTTCGTCCATATCTGCGGTTGTAGTATAGTATCTTTGTCCTGCCATAGTGAACATATAAATCGTTCCGCCGATATAGTTGCCGTTTTCATCAAAACATGCCTTCAGTCTTTCGTATGACTTTCTGTCACCTTCATTTGCACCCATATCTTTTAAAATCTGATTGAGTTCGGTGATGATAGTCATGTCGTCTTTGTACATTTCTTCTGTCAGCATTGTCAAAGGACAGTTACCTACATAAGAATAATCACCAAAAGTAGGGTGGTTTGTAGCTGACTGAGTTGTCATTGTATCGCCGACTTTTAAATCTCTCAAGGTTTCTTCAGATATGAAGTTTGTCCCGTCAGTATAATATCTGTTTAAATCTTCTTTTCGTGTTTCTATCGGCCCAAACTTAGATCGCTTTGCATCCTGTACATCTTCCAGGCAAGTGTAAACAGTATTCCCGCCTTCATCTGTTCCGCTGTAATAATGCTTGTCAGGATCATACTTCGCCCCATAGGTAAGTTTGAGTTTTCTCAGATTTTCAAGCCCTTCCGCTGTGTCACCTGAGGTGTCAACATATGTATTAAAGTCTACCGTTTTTTCTGTAGGAGGATCGGTTGACGGATCTTCCCAAGTGTGTGTGATTGAGATGTTGTCATAATCGTCAACAATTTCGTGACCTTCCGGATCTAGCGGATAGGTAATCGTAAACGTATCCGTGTCATTCTCAAACGCTGTTCTTCCGTACATTGCATCCAGCTGTTCAACAGTATCTATGCTGTCAGCCTGACTGCATAGTGTGTATGTCGTAGTGAATGTTTTACCTGCAACATTTGTCAAATCAAGCGTAAAGGTATCTTTGTCCGCATTATATGATATAGCGTTCACTGTGAAATTTCTATCCAGATTTTTTGAAAAATGGTTTGTTTTTGTTGCCTGAACCTGCGGGTCATTCAGGTATTTTCGTTGTCCTGTATAGACATTTTCATAGTGATAACTTGTTGTTACATAGTTGTATTCTTCTTCAGGTTTTGCAAGTTGATAATAGTTTTCAAGTACAAAAGTCATATCCCCGTCTGACCAAGAGTACTGTAATCTTGTAAAATCTGTTGTATTTGGTGGGGTAGGAACGGACATTGCGAGCATTTGGTTGAATAAGTCAGCACTCTGGTTTGACAGATTTAATCTTTGTTGGTTAATCTGTTGCCCTTCGTATTCGCAGTTAGTTTTTCTTGCAGATAACTGAAGATATCGTGCCTGAGAAGCTGCTAAACCCACTGTCTCGTCCTTTCATTTTTATAGTTTTACCATGGTTATAATGATTTTTTGGGGTTTGTCAACATGCTATATCACCCCATAATACATGTTACATGCATGTTTCAACCGTTTCAACACCTTAGCGGTAAATTTCATTTATTTGGATGAGATGGGTTTATAACTTATACAAGTGCGCCCTGTTTTTTAAACTGCATTTCATATAACATTCTGTATTGGCCGTGTTCTATATTCATCAATTCGTCATGTGTGCCGAGTTCTACAAGCTGGCCTTCGTTGATTACTGCTATTCTGTGAGCATTTTGAATGGTTGATAATCTGTGTGCAATCACAAATACAGTCTTGTTTTGGATAAGGTTATCCAGCGCCTTTTGTACAATCGCTTCAGATTTGTTATCTAATGCACTAGTTGCTTCGTCAAGAATAACTATTGGTGATTTTCTTATCATTGCTCTTGCAATCGCGACTCTTTGTCTTTGTCCGCCCGATAATGTCGTTCCTCTTTCTCCGAGTATGGTATCAAGTCCGTCAGGCATCTCTGCAAGCATTTCTTCAAGGTGTGCTGATTTAACTGCCTGTTCAAGTTCTTCCTCAGATGCGTTAGGGTCACCCATCATTATATTTTCTCTGATTGTACCTGTGAAAAGGAAGTTATCCTGAAATACCATTGCTATATTTTTTCTCAGACTGTTGAGTGAAATATCTCTTATATCAACTCCGTCTATCGTTATTGAACCTTCATTAACATCGTAAAATCTTGGAATAAGGTTTACAAGTGTTGATTTCCCGCCACCTGAGTTTCCGACAAGTGCTATTGTTTCACCTTTTGCAATTTCCATACTTATATTATGAAGAACCGTCTTTTCTTCATTATACGCAAAACTTACATTGTTAAATTTAATAGAATCATTTAAACCGTCAAGTATTGCAGGGTTTTCCCTGTCATGTATAGAAGGTTTAATGTCGAATAATTCAAATACGCGTCCCAAAGCAACGAAGATGTTTTGGATACTCGTAAGAGTGCCGCCTAAAGTCTTCATTGGTTTGTACAACAATAAAAGTGATGTTACAAACGATGCGAAATCCCCTGATGTCATCGTTCCGCTTCTGATAAGCTGTGTTCCGACAGCCAAAACGATAGCAATACCGACAGAAGCAATTGAATACATAAGCGGAGACATCCATGCAGAGCGTTTTACTAACGACATAGCAATATCAAACGATCTGTGTACCTGACTGTTAAAAACTTTTATTCTGTCTTTCTGCAGGCAGTATGCTGAGATAACTTTGTTGCCTGCATAAGTTTCGTTGAAGTTTGTTGTCATATCGCCATTTACAACCATTGTTTGGTTAGAAGTTCGTTTGACAACCTTTCTGATAAGTGCAACAGGTACAAATGCTACGCATAAAACCGCAACTCCAACAATGGCAAGCTGCCATGAGCTGTATAACATAACAAATATTAATCCTAATGCTCCGACAAAGCTTGTGACGATGTTTTTGCATTTGTCAACAAGGTTCTTTGATGCGGTATCAGGGTCGTTTAAGTATCTTGAAATGATTATACCTGATGCGTTTTCATCATAAAAAGCAGTATCCATATATACAAAGGTTGAGAATAAATCTCTCTTTACTGCGTTAGTAATTTTTTGGCTTGTCCAGTTTGTGAGATATGAATTTAAGTATTTGAAAAAGCCCTGTGTCATTGCAAAACCGACAACCGCAAACGGAATAACAAATGCAAGAAAATCAGGCTGTATTGAGTATGCGTGTCCAAAAAGTGAAAATTCCCACGGTTTGTTTCCAATTACAAAATCCATGTATGGTTTAAGGGAAAAAGCAACTATACCGTCCAGTAACCCGACAGGAAGTGCAACAAGAAACCCGAGTATTACTCTGCCCATAACAGGTTTGATATAAGGGTAAACCCTTTGCAATAACCAACTGTATCTGAATGAATTGTTTGCTTTCGTTTTACTTAATTTCATATTTTTATCCTTGTATTTATCTGTTTTTATTAAATTATAACCTAAATAAAGGCGGTCTAGGTAAATTTTTATAAAGTTTTTATTAATAATTTATTGAATATAGTTCATCTTCATAATATTATTTCTCTCAGGTAAAGTATTGTGTAAATTAAAAGGAGGTTTCAATGCCTATTAAACCTATAGGAACAGTTATTCCGAGAAAATCAAGATTATTAACCAATAGAGCAAGTGAACATATTAGAAAATCAGAACCGCAGCCGCGTACTGTTATTAACTCGTTTGAATTTCAGGCGGGATTTGTTCCGGCTCCCAAGGCTAAAGGTAGTGTTGACCATGCAAAGGTTCAGCATTTTATAGATTCTATAGTATAAAATTGATTATGTACAAAGGGCTGTCATTATTTGACAGCCCTTTATTTTTTTTGAAAATTATAAAATAACACACTTATGATATATGTTTTCAATCTGTTCTTTCAGGTCGTTGCCTAAAAATATACTGTAACTTACTCTGTTTTCTCCGAGTTGTTGTAAATTATCTGTTTCGATAGGCGGGCCTGCAGGTGTTGTGCGGGCAGGGTTTTTGGGGTTGGATATTACTCCCGTTGCCCTCAAAACAGGCAATCTTAGTTCTGTTTTGTAAACTTCATATTGAGTGAGTCCGCAGGTTACTATCCCGATATCATTAGCACAAACCCCTCTTTGCATAGGTGCATTGTTTGATTTGACTTCTATCCCTTTTTCTTTAGGTAAGTTTTCTCTTGGGTTGTAATCAGAATCAAATGTCCGCTCAATTATCTGTCCCAAATCTTCTGAAAAGGTTTTTGTTACAGGACTTAAAGTATCTATTACAAATTCAAGTAAATGATTTTTCTTTGTGTTTGTCCAATTAATATTGAAATCCAGGTGTTTGGAATCTTTGCCAAGACTGATTTCAACATTTAAAATATCATCACCTGATTTGACCTCAACCCCGAGCACAGAACAGGTCGTTCCCTCTTTAAGAACCTTTGATGATAATATTTCTGCCACTTTTCCGTTATCATTTTCGCAGTAACCCGTATTGTAACTGTCCCCGTTATCGATATAATCAACAAACTTCGCAGTTTTATTCCCTATAACCATATTTCCGTTTTCAACAAGCAGATAAATATGTGAGTTCCCGATACAGTTATCGGTTACAAAAACATCTGTTTCGTCATTTTCAGGTGGCAGTTTGTTTTCACCTGTTTTTATGCCCGATATGTGCAGGGCATATTTATAAATGTCTGTGTAATCCTCTGTAACAGGGATTCTTTGGGTATCTGTCAGAAGTTTTTTGTCAAATCCTCTTTTCTGAGAAACAACCTGATAAGGGTGGCTGTTTGTTGAACAAAATTCCAAAATGCCGCTGTATTCCTTATCTGAAAGGTTTATTATTTTATCCTCTTTCCCTTCAAAAGTGAGTTCGTCAACGATAGTATCAGCGATTTGAAGAATTTTTTTGTATCTTGTTATATTTTCGCTGTGAACATCATCCGTTGAGCAACCGCAAATACTGTCGTGTGCCTGATTTTGGATAAGCATCCGATAAGCATATTCTATCAACGGCTGATATTTGTCCGCTTCATAATATTTGACAAGTCTGTCTGCTATATCAAGTTTGTAACTTGATATAGTGTTATATCGTTTAATGTCATTTCTTGAGGAATACGAGCCCTCTAAGATAAAGGTTTTTGAGTTATCCCTTAGTTCTCCCTCTTGTTTATATTGAGAAAATCTGTCTTTTACCGCTTCGATATAATCAAAAATTGTTCCGATAGTTATTTCATAGCCGTCAAGTAGTTTGTTTATATCTTCAATCTGTTCTTTGAGGTTTTGTTCTACCCCAAGGTGATCGGCACCAACAGGTAGCAAGATTGTATCACCTGATTTTTCCGCAATTTTATCAAGATTATTCTTTAAAAATTTTGCTTTTTTATTCATATCCCATGGGGTTGAGAAAACATCGTTAAAATATCCGCGGACAAGATTTATTGTGTCAATTCCGTTCCATGTGAATTCTGCGGGAATATCTCCGCAGCCGCGCCATACTACCGCTGTATCAATTCCAAATTCTTTCAAAATAGGAATTGTGTTTGCACTGTGTCCGAAGGTGTCTGCAAAATATCCGACGAAATCATTACAGCCAAAGTCTTTTGCCGTTTTTAGCCCGAGTTCAAGATTTTTTCTGAAACATTTTTCGTCCGTTAAAAACTCGTCAACCAGACAGTAGAAAGGCCCGATAAACAGGCGTTTTTCTTTTATAAAATGTCTTATCTGTTCCTCTTTTTCAGGGCACATTTCCAAGTAGTCGAGCAGTGCGGCTGTCTGTCCGTCAAAGTAAAAAGAAGGTAATTGATTCGTTTCAAGCATATCAAGAACATTATCAAAGGCTCTCAATAATCTCATTCTGAAGATTTCAAACTCTCTGTACCATTCTCTGTCCCAATGAAAGTGGACATATGCAATAACCTTTTTCTTCATAAATACCCTCTTTGATATGAATAATTTTACCAAAATTTTTTATACAATTCAAATATATAAATAAAAAACCGATTTTATTAAACCGGTTTTTTATTTTATTTTTTGTTAAATTTAGCCTTATTGGATAACACTGTCTATTTCTTCGATTATACCATTATCATGAGTGCCTGCAACATAATCGCTGCTTTCAGGGCGGGTATATCTTTCAAGTCTGATATTAGAGTCCCCAATCCTATTTGCCTTTTTTTCTGCTCTGTCTAAGAATTTTAAGCTTCCGTTTCTGTGGATTAGCCCTTGTGCTGTAACATAATTTTTTATTGCAGTACTTGCATTGTTATCAACAACTTCAGCAGCCAATGCGTTTCTGTGTTTTGCTTTTCTTATAATGATGTTTGGTAATTTCCCATTTTGTCTTGAAACTGCTTCATCAAATTTGTTCCAAAATTGTTCATATCCTTTTTTTGAAAGTTTTGATGTTTGCTCCTTGATAATTTTGTCCGCATTGTTTTCCAGTAAAACAGACATCCCAAAATTCGGTTTGTTGCAGCTTAAGCTGTTATTTATTGTTATATTCATTTTTATCTCCTGTATTTGCTCGCATTGGTAAAATACCCCTAAAAGATTTTATTTGTCAGTTTTGGGGTATTTTTTTAAAATATATTACAAAATTTATTTTGTCAGTTCTGCCAATGCCTGTTCAAACTGTTCGTCATTAGGTGCTTTACCGTGCCAGCCTGCATTGTTTTCCATAAACGAAACCCCTTTGCCTTTAACTGTGTTTGCAATTATAGCAAATGGTTTGTCTGCTTTTTTACCCTGTTCAACTGCATCATAAATGGCATTGAAATCGTGTCCGTCAATAGTTACGACTTCCCAGCCGAAGGCCTCCAGTTTTTTATCAAGCGGGTTTAATGAGGTGACTTTTTCTGTTTCACCATCTATCTGTAGTCCGTTTCTGTCTATGATAGCAATTATGTTATCAAGTTTTCTGTGGGCGATTTGCATAAATGCTTCCCATACAGAACCTTCCTGAAGTTCGCCGTCACCGAGGTATACAACGACATTTGCAGGGTTGTTATCAAGTTTCAGTCCGAGTGCTATACCGCAGCCGACAGAAAGCCCTTGTCCGAGTGAACCGGTTGAAACCTCAATCCCGTCAAGTTCTTTGCAGCAAGGGTGCCCCTGCAGTCTTGAACCGAGTTTTCTGAAGGTCATCAGTTCTTCTTCAGGGAAGAAGCCTTTTTGTGATAAAACGGAATATAAAAGTGCTGATGCGTGCCCTTTTGATAAAATAAATCTGTCACGGGTTTCAAAATCTTTCGATTTCTTCCATTCTGTAGGAATGTTAAGCGATTTTTGGTAGAGTACATTTAAAATCTCTACCCCCGAAAATGCTCCGCCTATATGACCTGATGCAGCATTATGTACCATTTTTAAAATATTTATTCTTGTTTGGTTGCAGATTTTTTCCAGTTCTAAAATTTCATTGTTTGATAACATATAATAAACTCCTATTTGAATAATTTTTCTTTAGTAACCCTGAGAACGAAAAGCGGTAAGGTTGGGAAAATTCGCTTAAACCTTTCAGGTTGTTTGACTGTTCTGTAGAGCCATTCAATCCCAAGTTTTTGGTAAATTTCCGGTGCGCGTTCAACCGTTCCCGACCAGACATCAAAACTTCCGCCTACGCCGACCATTAGCCCGTACGGAAGGATATTTCTTGCTTTTTTAATAAACTTTTCCTGTTTTGGTGAGCCGAGTGCAACCAGTACTAAACGAGGTTTTGCTTCAGCGAGCTCCTGCAATACTCTCTCGTCGTCCTGAAAATATCCGTCTTGAGAGTATACTATATTCAGGTTTTCAATCTCTTTTTTCAGGTTTTCTCCTGCAAGGTTTATAACCTCAGGTTTTGCCCCGATTATTGCGACAGGAAGATTGTTTTGAGCAGATAGTTCAAGCATTCTTCTTGCAAAATCAATGCCCGCAATTCTGTCAACAGATTCCCCCAGTATTTTTAGCCCTATTTTTACCCCGACTCCGTCAGGGATAACCATTTCCGAATTGTTAAGAATTTCGGCAAATTCGCTGTCTGTTTTTGCACAGTCAAACATTTCAGGGTTGATTGTTACAACCTGTGAAACTTTGTCCTCTTTTTCCAGTTCTAATGCCCTCTCAACTGCACCGTCAAAGGTGAAGGTGTCTATTTCGTAACCTAATAATTTTACTCTGCTCATGACTTCATTATACTTGAAAAAATGAAATAAGTATATATAATAGAGTTAACCTGTATGAAAAACTTTAGACTAATGGTTTAAATATAAGTCGTACGGGCAGATTTTAAAACTATCATGAAAAAATTGAACAATTTAAGATTTTTTTCGTTTAATAAGCAGATAAGGAGGCAACTTCATGAAGAAAATTTTATCAACATTATTGGTTTTAGCATTGGCAACATCAACTGCAATGGCAGGAACAAGCGCTGTAGGTGCTTTGAATAAGGCTACATCAGCAGTTAATAAGGCAAACGCTCAAACAAACAAGGCTATTAACAAAGCAAGTACGGCAACAACAAAGGCTACAAATAAGGCAAATACTGCTACAACAAATGCTGCTAAGAAAGTAACTAATGCTCAGGCTCAGGCTGAAGCAAAGGCAAAAGCAGAAAGAGCAAAGCTTGAAGCAGCAAAGAAAGCACAAGAACAAAAAATTAAAGATGCTGAAGCAAAAGCAAAGGCTGCTAAGAAAGCTCAGGAAGATAAAGTAAAAGCTGAAAAAGCAAAAATTGAAGCAGCAAAGAAAGCGCAAGAACAAAAAATTAAAGATCAAAAAGCGAAAGCTGAAAAAGCAAGAAAAGATGCTGAAGCAAAAGCAAAAGCTGCTAAAAAAGCTCAAGAAGACAGAGTAAAAGCAGAAAAAGCTAAAATTGAAGCAGCTAAAAAAGCTCAGGAACAAAAAGTTAAAGATGCAAAGAATGCTGCTAAAAACACAGTAAAAGCAGAAAAGAAAACAATTTCTGATACAAAGAAAAATGTCAAAAATGCTGCTAAAGCTGAGAAAAAAGCATGGACAGATTTGTTCAAGTTTGGTAAGTAATTAAAACTTTTTATATTGAAGGAGCGGAGTTATTAAACTTCGCTCTTTTTAATTTATGCTATAATTAGTTTATGGTATGTAAATCAATAACAGCGACGACAATAGGGTTAGATGCACACATAATAGAGGTGGAAGTTGATGTTATAAACTCACTTCCGAGTATCACTATTGTCGGCTTACCTGATAATGCGGTGTCTGAAGCGAAAGAAAGGGTTCGTTCAGCGATAAAAAATTCGGGTTATACTTTCCCGAAGGGAAAAGTTGTTATCAACCTCGCTCCCGCCGATTTAAAAAAAGAAGGAACATTTTTTGATTTACCAATAAGTGTCGGTATTCTTCAGGAAGAAGGGGTTATCGAGTCTGAGGCAATAAAAGATATTGCATTTGTCGGTGAACTTTCTCTTGACGGTTCTTTGAGAGGGGTAAACGGAATTTTATCAATCGCAACGGGGCTTAAAAATAACGGAATAAAAACCGTAATTGTTCCGACAGAGAACGCAAAAGAGGCGGCTCTTGTTCAGGGGATAAATGTTATAGGGGCAGAACATCTGACAGATGTTGTAAATCATTTTTCGGAATCCCCAATATCACCGACGGTGGTTGATATTGATAAATATTTGGCATCTGCCCTGAAGGAAGAATATATTTATGATTTTAAAGATGTAAAAGGTCAGCTGAAGGCGAAAAAAGCATTAGAGATAGCGGCAGCGGGCGGTCACAATATACTTATGTCGGGTTCCCCGGGGTCAGGGAAAACTCTTATGGCAAAATGTCTGGCATCTATTCTTCCGCCGTTGGAGTTGGATGAGGCACTTGAACTCACAAAAATATACAGTATAAGCGGATTAATCTCTAAAGACGAACCGCTTATGACAAAAAGACCGTACAGACCTGTTCATCACACAGCATCATCAGTCGGGATTATCGGGGGCGGTCAAAATCCAAAACCCGGAGAAATTACCCTTGCGCACAGAGGGGTGTTATTCCTTGATGAAATGGTTGAGTTCCCGAGGGTGGTTCTGGAAACTTTAAGACAGCCTTTAGAGGACGGTTATGTGGTTATATCAAGGGCAAAAAGTTCTATTACTTATCCGTCTAAATTTATGCTTGTTGGTGCTATGAATCCTTGTCCTTGCGGATTTTTAGGTGATGTTGAAAAACAGTGTACATGTTCTGATATTCAGATACAGAGGTATAAATCAAGACTTTCAGGCCCTCTGCTGGACAGAATTGATATGATTATTGATGTTCCGAGGCTGACGGCTGATGAACTTCTGAATATTGATGAAAAGACTGAAACCTCTGCTCAGATAAGAGAAAGAGTTGTTAAGGCGCGCAAAATTCAGGTTGAAAGATACAAAGACGAGGGTATTTTTACAAACTCCGAGTTGACGGCTAATCAGATTGAAAAATACTGTGTGCTCGATGAGAAGGCGCAGCAGTTGATGAAGTCTGCCGCAGTAAAATACGGACTTTCGGGCAGAAAGTATTCAAGAGTGCTGAAACTGGCAAGAACTGTTGCAGATTTGGATAATTCAAAAGATATATCTGTTCTGCATCTGTCACAGGCTTTGCAGTACCGTTCAGAAGGTGAATCCGTTTAAAACAGGTTTTTAACGGCAAGTCCTATGAGTATGACTCCGCCCATAATTTCTAAGAAGTTAGATTTAAAGATTTTTAGTTTATGCCCTAAATAATACCCTGCAAGAGAGTTTATAAAGGTAACTGCCCCTATGGTTATGATAGAAAATTTAAGCGGACTTGAAGTCAGCGACAGAGATATCCCCGCAGAAAAAGCATCAATACTTGTTGCTATCCCGATTAATAGCAGTGATTTCATATTTAAACAAAGTTTTTGAATTTCGCTTTTATTTGCCGCTTCAAATATAAAAGTGAGCCCAAGGTACATGAATATTAAAAATACTATCCATTTGCCGTAAGGTGCAACATATGATTTTACTATATTAGTAAAGAAATATCCCAATAACGGCATAAATCCCTGAAAGAATCCTGTTGTTAGTGCAAGCGCGAAGGCACTTCTTTTGTGCCGCATTTCAAGGCACAACCCGTAAGAAAACGATACAACGCAGGCATCAATTGATAATGCTATTGCAAGCAGTATTATTTCAGAATAGTTCATCTGTTACCTCTATTTCAAACAGTCTGTTCCACGGGTAAAAATATTCGTTTCGGACAGGTAAATCAAGCAGTTCGGAAACCTTTTCCTCATACGGTTTCATCACAGGCTGAATATTACAAGGTTCACTTATAGTCTGTCTGATATTTGCCTGATAAGCCCAGTCGTCTAAAAACCTTATCATTTGTACTTTTTTGAAGGCGGTTTCGTTATAAGTTCCGTTTTTTTCTGCATTAAACTTTACCTTAGCACAGCAAATCAGGCTCCCCAGACTGTTTGCACTTGTGTTCCAAGCACTGTAACCGTAGAACCCGTCATATCTGAAATTCTTAAAAAGTTCTGATACGAAGTTGTTGTCTGCACCGTTTGCGTTTCTGACATCTGCTATCATATAAGGTGTTTCAGGCGGAATAAATTTCCCCGAGAACTGTTCTGTGTCTTGTTTCATGACAATTTCGCCCTGATGATCTTTGAAATTGTTCACAACAAGTGTTATATCGGAGTCGTTTCCGTCAACAATATCAACCCCTGCAAATTTGAGCTGGTTTTCAACAGATTTTTTAATAGAAACATCTTCATAATTTGAGATTAAATCAGTGCTTTCAGGTTCAGTATAAACGGGGTTAACCTTCATCTCACAGTTAATTGCCTTTGAAATAAGGCTCATCGGTATTTCATCAGCACCTGTTATGACCTGTCCGCCCATTCTTACAAGGTGGTTTGCCTCCATTACATTAAAGCCGTACTCTGCACAGTCGTCTTTTGAGAAGATTAGCGTATCAAAGAACCCTTGCTTTTGCCATTCCAGATAGGTTTGGTTTATTCGGAAGTTTCTGTTTCTTGTCATTTTATAGTCTGCAAGAATATTTGGCGGGATAAGGTTTTTGACAGGACTTTCAAGTCCTAAGCTGCTTGCGTACTGGTGTTTTGTGTAGGAATATTCAAAAATGAGTTTTCCGTATTTATCCCAGTATTCCTTTTCTTCTTCGTTACAGTTGTTATTTGAAATTCGCATAATGCTTGATACAGCATATATTTTTGCGTTTTTGGTTTCCAATACTTCTTTAAAATCGTGCACCCGTCTGAAGATATCGTTAAAATGCTCGTTGCTTCGTCTTGACGGAATGAGTCCGCCATAAGCAATTGTGTCGAGTGAAATCACAATAGCATCAACTTCGGGTAATTGATTAAGCCAGCTGTATAAACCGACAATATCCGCATCTTTTGTCAGTCCGCCAAGCATTTTGCGTGGAGGCATATATAGTTCGATACTTGTGTCAATTTTTGCTATATCCTGAATAAGATTGTAGCATACAGGTCTGTTGTCTATCGGAATTACGCAAAGTTTCATAAATTCATTATAACATTAATAATATTAGTATGATAAAATCTTACTATGAGAAAGTTTTTGACAGGTACAATATTAGTTCTGACTGCAATCAGTATGCTTGCACCGTTTTTGGTTATGCTGTTGATATCTTTATCATCAGATAATCAGATTACCTTTACGGATATTTCGGGGCTTGTTCAGTCGTTAACCTTGAAGAATTATCACAATGTTACGAACTCTATTCCTGTCTGGAGATATTTCTTTAACAGTTTGTTTGTTTCGGTTATGACGACTGTCGGGCAGGTTGTTGTGGCAACGCTTGCAGGGTATGCGTTTGCAAGAATAAATTTTAAATTCAGAAATGTAATCTTCTTCTTGATTCTGATAACAATGTTTATTCCGCCGCAGGTAAATATAATTCCGCTGTTTTTCCTTATGAGGGAATTGCATTTGGTAGATACTTATTCTGCCTTAATCTTACCCGGGATATTTGGCGGGTTTGGGGTGTTCCTGATGAGGCAGCATTTCCTGACTTTTCCGTCAGAATTGGAAGATGCATCAATTATTGACGGTTGTAACAAGTTACAGATGTTTGTGAAAATAGTTTGTCCGCTTGCACTTCCTGCGATTGCGACACTTTCAATATTTACTTTTATAGCCAGCTGGAACAGTTTTATCTGGCCGTTAATCGTAACAAATTCAGAAGCCATGAGGACACTTCCGTTAGGGCTTGCCGTATTCAAAGGCAGTTACAGAGAAATTATTGAGTGGGGTGATTTGCTTGCCTGTGCGGTTATATGTACAATTCCTGCCATCGTTATTTTCCTGATGGGTAAGAAATATATAATCAACGATGTAATGAAAGGCGGAATTAAAGAATAATTGTTAAGTTACAAACTGGACTTAATTGGGAAATCTGTTATAGAATAATGGTATGAAGAAACATCTTAAAACTATTTTAAAATTATTGGTTGTGCTGGGGCTTGTGTTCATGATTGTTTTTAAACAAGACTGGATACATATTAATGTCATTAACCGCCTTGAAGGGATGTTTCTTGTATATAAAGGGGACAGAGCATACCGTAAAAACAAACATTCCTTTGCGATTGAATATTATAACAGAGGGTTACAGCTTTATCCGAAGCACTATACAGCATGGTATAACCTCGGGAACCTTTATGTAGTATATGAAGATTACTATGCCGCTGTTGATGCGTACACAGAGGCTATAAAATACAACCCGAAATATGTTGCGGCAAGAATGAATTTGGGTATTATTCAGGCAGAAAAACTGGGTAATTTTGATGCAGCAATAGAACAATATGACAAGATTATTACAACAAATTATCATATCTGGTCTATCCCGATTATTTTCAGTAATAAGCGAAGTTCCAGAGCAAACAGAGGTCTTGCATATTACAATATGGGCAGAGCGTACAGACAAAAAGCGCTTTACCTGACTGATGATCAACGGTATATGACAAATCAGCTCCTTTTGAAATCTGCTGAAGCATACGAAAAAGCCTGCAAAATTTTGAAGAAAAATTCTGATGCGAGATACAACCTTGCACTCGATTATCACCTTTTGGGGAACTACAGAAGTGCAGGTAAAAATTATTGTAAGGCGATAGAATTAGCACCTATGAACTATGTTGCACACTATAATCTCGCAATTCTGTTAAGAAGAATGAAACGGTACAAAGATTCTCTTGCTGAGCTGGAAAAAGCATCTTTGATTGTTTCAACAACAGATTCAACCGTCAATGCCTATTATATCTTTGGGATATTGGCAGATGTTTCACACTCCTATATGGACTATAAGTTAGATCCTGTCTATTCGCATCTCGTTTCTGATACGGATAATCAGGAGGTTGATACATCTAAAAATAAAAAGAAACATAAAAAGAAAAAAGATAATGAAGATGCTGAAGACGATGCGGTAATTTATATAAGCGAGGACGGAAAAGTCAGACCGTCAAAAGATTTGGACAAGCAAATGATGAAAGATATGTCCAGATGTGAAGGCTATTCTTATTTTAGGAACCAAAGTAATGAATATTAATGACTCCCGTGTTTTAAATAATCTTTTTAGCGCAATTTGTATGAATAATAATGTCGAGGAGCTCTCTGACGATTTGAAGTCTGTATTGTCAGATTATTATGATGTTTCTGAAGTGAATATTTTGTATTTTGATGACAAAATATCAAAACTAAAAAATGTTGTTAAAAACTTTGATTTGGCGGAAGAATATTATTCGGCTGAAAAAATGACGGTTTTAGAGGAAATCTTTAACAGGTTAAAAAATACAAAATGTGTCCTGAATGATGATATTAATCTGCCTGAAGGTGCCTTCGATAGCGATAAAATTCCCGTCAAAACACTCTCTTCGGCACTTGTTTATGAAGGTCAGACAGCAGGCATGCTGAGAATAAAGTTCAGAAATAAAGTTGAACTCAAACCTGATGATTTGAAGTTTTTTGAGATGTTTAGCAATAATCTTGCATTAAAGGTTATAAATATTGTATTATCCCGTCAAATTGAGGTAAATTCCGCTTTTTACAAATCAATGAAGGATATTGCAAAGATTATTGAAACTCAGTACGATTTTCAATACATAATTCCGCTGATAGGGGAAATGATTGATAAGTTTGTAATGAACCATCTTATTTATATTTTTATAAAAAATGAAGATGGGAAATATAACCTTTTCTGGCCGAGTGCGTGCTGGAACAAAAAAGTCTACGAGTTAATAGAAACCCTGACTCCCGAAACGAGTGTCCAAATATCAGAGGACAAAAAAACGGGTGCTTTTCCGCTTGTGAGTGAGGGTTCAATTACGGGCTGTATCGTTGCGCACAGTACGATTGACAAATTAACTGAGGAAGAAATCGGCTATATAACAGAACTGACAAAACAATCAGCGGTTACAATCGAACGGGCAAACACATATTCGGAAATACTTAAAAATGCAACAATGGATGCTCTGACAGGGTTAAATAACAGGCGACAGTTTGAAATAAGACTCGGGGAACAATACGCAATCGCAAACCGTCAAAACACACCTTTGTGTGCGATAATGCTCGATATTGATTTCTTTAAAAAATTCAACGATACCTACGGACACGCAACAGGTGATGCTGTTTTGAGAACGACGGCTAATGTTATAAAATCTCAGCTCCGTGAATATGATATTCCGTCAAGATATGGCGGGGAGGAATTTTGTATACTGCTCCCTCAAACGAATATTGAAGAAGCAAAAGTCGTAGCGGAAAGACTTCGTTCTGCTGTTGAACAGGAGGAGGTCGAAATAGAGGGCGGACAGAAAATTCACCTCACAATCAGTATCGGTTTGGCGGAATTAGATATTAAAGATATGCCCGATGATTTGTATATGAAGGCGGACAGGGCTTTGTATGAGGCCAAAGAGGGCGGACGAAACAGAGTTGTTGTTTATTCAAAATAAATTACCCCAAATGCTTGATATCTTAAATAAAAATATTATATATAATACTGGATATGAAGAAGTTATTAGTACTAATATTTTCAATATTTTTGGTTACCTGCACGGTCAATGCGGACGACACTCTTACAAGAGATTATGACGGGGTGGAAGTGCCTGCGGGAAGTTTTATTCCTGTTTTGGCATTGCAGGACTTTTCAACTGCATACAGTGACAGTACAAACGAGTTGAAATTTGTCTGCTATAACGATGTGTATGAGTTTGAAACGGTAATCATTCCTAAAGGAACGGTTTTTTACGGATATATTGAAAAGAAAAATGAGCCGGTCATAGGTACTCATGCTTCAATGATGGTGCGGATAACAAAACTTGTCTTTCAGGACGGGTTTACTATCCCTGTTGTGGGATATATCCATACTCCGAACGGCAACATTATAGGCGGTGAAATGACAATGCCTGCAGTTTGGGATAAACAGCCTCATTATCATAAAAGAATTGCAAGACATTTTGTTGGTGTGCAACAGTACGTTCCGGGTTCACACAGGAAAATGGGCGAACACGTGACGGTTGCTTCAGGTGCTAATTTATTAATTGTGCTAATGCAACCGTTGTATATTACTCATACATTGTACTGATTTAGCAATGTAAATAAATTGACATATTTGAGTTTAATATTAAAATATATTATAGAGGTGTTTTAACGTGGGTTACTACTGTAAAACAGAGTAATAAAGAGGGGGAATTATGCAGAAGAAAATAAGTTTATTACTTGCGGCAACAATGTTGACAATGAATATTTCGCTTGCAGGGCCAAATTACAGTTATACTCAGGGTTCTGTTCCTGCATCAAATAAGAGTTATTATAACAATAACGCACAATA
The DNA here is from genome assembly GCA_902765215.1 of uncultured bacterium. Classification (GTDB taxonomy): domain Bacteria; phylum Cyanobacteriota; class Vampirovibrionia; order Gastranaerophilales; family Gastranaerophilaceae; genus UBA2883. Next base: position 29,748 of record CACWZA010000002.1, read on the forward strand.
TCCGCAAAATAATACTTTGAAAGGCCGCGTAGTTACAGTTCCTGCAGGCCAGATAATTCCTGCAGTTACAACTGTTCCAATTAGTTCAGCTAATGCTTATCAAGGTCAGGTTGTTTCAATCGCTCTTGGGCAAGATTTCTATTACAACGGTGCTTTAATTGCTCCTGCAGGCAGTTCAATTGTCGGTAATGTTATAGAAGTTACACACGCAAAACACGGTACTCTGAACGGTAAATTGGCAATTAGATTTAATCAGATTGTTACACCTCACGGATTCCAGATACCTATATCTGCAATCATCAAAACTGACGACCATACCGGTGTATTGGTCGGCGGTACTAAAAAAGATGTTGCTAAATCATACGCAAAAGATGCAGTTGGCGGTGCGGCAGTAGGCGCACTCTCAGGGGTTGTTTTCGGTGCGTTGGCAGGCGGAAGTATCGGCAGAGGTGCTGCTTTAGGTACTGCAGTCGGTGCCGGCGGCGGTGCTGTTAAAGCAATATGGGATAAAGGTAAAGATGTCGATATCCCTGCAGGTGCGTCGTTTGATATTGAGTTGACGCAGCCTATTACGACAACTCCTACTTCTTCTGATTATGAATAAGGAAACAGAACTAGGACATTTAGAGGATAATTTTAAATTATGTTTGATTTAAGATTACCTTGAGAAAAGAAAATGAGCATATTAGGAAATAAATACGAAATTATAGATGAACAGGGGCACGAGGGTTATACCTTACCGGCTGTAATAAGAAAAGATGAAAAGGAATTGTCTTTTGAAAAGGCAATTGCGATATCTACTGCATTACACCCGCTTACGGTTGCTGCAATCTGGCTCACTATCTTTTTACTTGGGCTTCTTGGTATCCATTTCTGGATAGCAACTCCGCCTGATATGAATAAAAAAGATATCGAGTTTGTACTTGTTGATAAACAAGACACTCCGCGTGACCCTAATACGAGAAATCGTGCAGAAATAAGTTCTCGTTCAGGTGGGGAAAGAGTAGATAAAAAGAAACCTTTATCTCTTCCTGCAGCAAGTAAAAAACCTGCAAAATCATCAGCTTCATCTGATTTGCAGAAGATGGTTCAAAAACAGCAAAAAGCTCTTCAGACTCAGGCACAGCAAAAGAAAACTGTTCAGAAACCAGTACAGTCAAAAGCTGTTGATCAGCCAAAACCGGATGCTACAAGACAGTTTACGAAACCTTCGCCAAAACCTCCTGCAGCAAGACCTACGGCAGCACCGTCAAACAGACCGGTTTCTGCACCAAAAACAGTCGCACCTAGGCAGACAACTCCGTTTGCAGTTCCTGTTCCGACAGGAGCACCAAGAGGCAACTATTTAGCTACAGGCCCTGTTGGTGGTACAGGTGCCAAATCGGGTTCAGCATCAGGCGGTCATGCAACAGGCGGTACAGGCGGAACTAAGCGTTATGCTCCTACTCCGTCATTGTCAACCTATTCAGGTTCAGGTACGGGTTCATCAAGAGGTACCGCAGGCAGTAAAGGTACAGGCGGTTACGGCAGCGGCGGTAACAATCCTGGTGGCGGCGGTGGCCGTCCGGGTATCGATGCCATCAAAGAACCTGACTTCGGACCTTATATGAGAGAATTACAAAGACGTATTAAATATAACTGGCACCCTCCTAAAGGGAACGAAAGCAGAAAAGTTGTATTGTTATTTAAAATTGCTAAAAACGGTCAACTTTTATCTTGCAGAGTATATCGTTCTTCAGGATTGCCAAGCGCAGACCAGGCTGCTCTGAATGCGGTTAAAATGACTGCTCCGTTCAGACCGTTGCCGGCTGATTATAAAGGTACAAATATAGATATTCAATTTACGTTTGACTACAACGTATTTGGGGCATCTATGTCAAGGTAGAAAATATTATTAGAAAATAAGGAAAACAGAAAGAGGATAAAATTATGGAATTATTACTTCATTCAATTAAAATGGACTGGCCGGTTCTTTTGCCAATCTTGATTTGTTCAATTTTGGTTTTGGCGGCAGTTATTAACAGAGTTAGTTTTTACAACAAGAATAAAAGAGATGTTGTTCTCTTTATTCCTAAATTGCAAAAAGAATTAGCAAAAGGTAACTTAGTCGGTGCTCAAAATATCGCTATCCAGTGTGGTGGCGTTATCGGTGAAGTTACCGAAGAAGCAGTAAGAATCTTCAATGAACAAAAGAAAGGGTTCTCTCGTTCATTCGATATCGCTGCAAGTTTGGCATCAAGAAAATTGGAAAACCACTTAACAATCCTCGGTACAATCGGTGGTGTTGCACCGTTCTTAGGTTTGTTCGGTACAGTTGTCAGAATTCTTTATACTTTCCAAGATTTGGCAACACAAGGTAACCAGTCAGCAGCAGTTGCAATGGGTATCGGTTCAGCATTGATTGCTACCGCTTTCGGTCTTGGGGTTGCAATCTGTGCGGTTATCGCGTTCAACTCTTTCCAATCTATTGTGAAAAGATATGAAGACGATTTCCAATTGATTAAGTTGTTGTTCTTAAGTTTTGTTGATTCTGACGATGATTCTACTAAAACATCATCTTCTACAATCGCTTTAGGTTAATGAAGGGAATTAGGTAAGGCAAATAAAATGGCTATTAAATCAGGCAAAAATGCAATGTTCACAGAAATAAATATCACACCGTTGACAGATATTTTCCTCGTTCTGTTGATTATTATGATGGTTGTTGCTCCGACCTTCCAGTCGATGAACAACAATGTAACAATTCCTGAAATCAATAACGGTACTGCTGTTGAACAACAAAATGCAACTGTTTCCGTCACCCGTGACGGCAGAATTTTCCTGAACGAAACAGCCGTTTCTGCCGATAATTTAGCGGTCGAACTTGAAAAATTAAAACCAAGCCTCTCTAAAGAGGAAGTCGTAGTGAGAGCCGATGAAAAAGCTAAAAGCTCTGTAATTATGGATATTATGGATGCTGCTCAGGAAGCTCAATACAAAAAATTGGTCGTTGCAGGTGAGCCGTTAACCAAAAAAGCACAAAAAGAACTTGAAAAAAATCTGGAAAACAGCCAGTATTAAGGGTAAGATAAATGAGAGAAAATTTTAACGAAATTAATATTACACCGCTTACAGATATCTTTTTGGTACTGTTGATTATCATGATGGTTATTGCACCTATGATGGATCAACAGGGTTTGAATCTTACCGTCCCGCAGGCTGTTAAAGAACAAAGCACAAAAGAGTTCAAAACGATTAATTTCATGGTTAGTGATGATGGCAGATATTATCTCGACGGCGATGAAGTGCCTTTGGAAGATTTATCTACAACAATCTCTTCAAGAATGGAATCTTGCCCTGACGGGTTATTAATTATCCCTGAACCTAACTCCGAACACAAGGCACTGGTAAAACTTATTGATGTCGCGCGCAGTGTAGGGGTTTCTTCTGTTTCTGTTCAGGGTGGCTAGATATAAAATTTAACCCCTCAAAATATAGCTTTTAAAATATAGTATATCCTAAGTATATACTATATTTCAGACTGTAACAAAAATAGAAAAAAACAATCAAAAAAAGCAATTCAGTCAGAAAAAAAATCTTTATATAAGTACGGGAATTAAAATTTAATAGTTGAATCGAGGATGAAAGAGTCGATTATCGAAAGATAAAGACTAAACAAAAAATTCTTTTTATACTCTCTCTTAATATCCTCGTGTTTATTTAATGTTTGTCGCTACTCGACAAACTTTTTTTTTGGGGTGGGGGGGGTAAATGAAAGGGGTAAATATAAAAAAGGTTTGTAAAATGTAGTTATTCTGTTTATTATTTCATTTGCCTGAAAAAGTTTTTGTGTTATTATGTTTTCATAAAAATAAAGTGGAAAGTATGGCTACAGAAAACAACAACGACGGAATTAATAACTTAATCGAAAAAGAGATTAATTCTAATGATAAGATTTTCAAACCTGATTTTTCTCAGAAGACAGGACGAGAGTTGTTGGCCTTTTACCTACAAACGAAATTTAAACAGGCACTGGCTTATGATAAGAGAGCTGAAAAGTCTGTTATTGTCGATATAAAGAGTGATTTTATTTCCCGATTTACAAAGAGATTGATAAATACCCCTCAAAAACGCATCCTCATAGGAATAACTGGGGAATCTGCTTCGGGAAAATCTACTATATGTAATGAAATCACTAACTTTATCAGTCGTTTTAATCAGCCTGTGGCTATTGTAAGGACTGATAATTATTTTAATGACATTTCTGATTTGATTAAGAAATACGGCTCGTTTGATGCACTCAGAGATAACGGCTACGATATTGATTCTCCGAAGAATTTCCAGCTGGATATTATGAGAAATGATTTAGAGGCAATTGCCCGCGGCGAAGATATTGATATTCCAAGATATTTGCTTAACGGAACCGGGGTTTCTGTTCCGAAATCTATGCATATTAAATCTGATAAGATTATCATAGTTGAAGGTGTTGCAACAATGTATGAGCCGATACAGGATATTTTTGATATTAAAATCTTTGTTGAAGCTGATGAAGAAATCAGAAAAGAAAGGTTTATGTCGCGTGCCGTAAATGCGAGAAATCAGGATTTGGAAAATGCCCAGAAACACTGGGAATATGTGTTAGATGCGGGTAAAAAATATATTATCCCTTCCCGTGATAATATGGATATCATTCTGAACGGAGATTGTAATCTTCCTTACTTTACTCAGATATTAGAATACCTCTATACAATAACAAATAACTTCCAACAGCCTGCTAATAATGATTAGTAGTGTTTAGTTAGAGCGGTAGATGTTATTAACCCCTAATACTTTATCGTACAACCGTTTAAACCCGTTTCCGTATTTGTACATTAGTTCTTCCGTCATTGTGTGCTGAATATCAAGGATAAGCATATCGTGAATCATCAGTTCCTTTATAAGGAAAACAATATCTGCGTTCTTTGTCCAGATTCCGCCCGCTGCCTCTGACGGATTAGTCGGTATTCTTCCGTAAAAAGATTCCTTGTCGTCTACTGCTATAATTACTACACGACCGTTAAAATACGCTTCCAGTTTTTTAGCAAAAGGATGTTCAAATACCATTCCGAAACGGCTCTGAAGTCTGTCGTAGCCGACAATTCTTATTTCAACATTTCTGTTATACGCATCAAGTAAGTCCTGTTCTATTTTCTTAAAATCTTGTGACCATATTTCTAAATATATCTCTTTTTTTGCGTTTTTGATTATTTCAACAAGTTTTTCGTGAGTCTTTATATCCCCGCTGATAGACATTATCGGTTCAAGATAATCTTCTTTTACATTAGGTAAATGCTTATCCAGAAACTCAATATTGTTCGTCATTTTGCGTTTGTATCTTTTTGTCAATTCAGACGGTTTAATCGGTGAATAAGTAACTGGTTTATCCGGTGATGAGGTTACAATTTGCTTTTGTGTCAGGACTTTTAAGGTGTCATAGGTTCTTGATTGCGGAATATCCGCAATTTTGCTGACTTCATATCCAGTTGCGGGATATTGTTTCAGAAGTGCAACATAAACCTTTGCCTCATAAGTGTTTAGCCCTAACTCTTTTAAACTCTCAATAATCTTATCCATATCACGATTTTATCAAATTTGGGGTGTCTTTGCAAATATTTTTTAGATATGTGCGATTTCGTTAATGTCCTCTGTAAGGTATTCCTGTCGTTTGTTGAAAATGTCCGCAATCATTGATTTATATGTTTGATATGACTCTGATGAATTGAGTTTTTCTGCCTGAAGCGGAGCTATATATTCAATCTTAAAGTCGTTTTCGTTTCTTTCTGCTATTCTGATTGCTCCGCAGTCTTCGTAGGTTTCGAGCATTGTTTCTATAATGTTCCCCGTGAGCCCTAAAAAGCAGGCACTGCTGTTCAGGTCAAAGATTCCGTCTTTTGAGTTGCAAACATATTTTATCATTCCGCCTATTGTTTTAAGGTAGTCAAATCCCTTTTCAGTATCAATATCATAGCTCATATAATGTATTCTTACAGGTTGTACTTTTTTCATTATATCGTCCATAATATCGTCACTTGGCGGATAGTCAAAAAACATAATACCGTCAGTTGGCCTTAGTGATTGTCTGTTGACAATTCTTTTGTATATTTCAGGATATGGTTTAAGGCTTTCTGCTATTGAGTGCTTTTCTGCAAATACGCAAAAATCAATCTTTGCGGTTTTAAGATAGCCATTAACTTTATCAAGAATATCTGTTTTTCTTCTGTTATCGTAGGAAATGATTTTTGAAGTTTCCTCCTCAACAAGACAATCTGAATGAAGGTCTTTTATCATGAGCTGGATATAGATGTTTCCGTTGAACAGATTTATATTCGGCGAGAACGCTATATCGAGTTTGTCGCCTTTTTTCAGCCCGATATCTCCGTAGGACCACCATATTGCATTGAAAGTCCGCCCGTCTTTTTCAACAATCAGTTTTAAGTGTTCGTTATTTGAACCCATAAGTTTTTTTTCTGTTAGGGTAAAATCTTTCATCGCAAAGACAGGTGCAGGGTTAGATGCTCCGCATGGCTCAAGTCTTTCAACTTCTTTTACCAAATCTTCCGTTAAATCTTTTGTTTCGAGTTCCATATCAATGTTTATAACAGGAGTGAGTTTTTGGTTTTGCATAAGAAGGTTATAAGAATCAATAAGTGCCTGTCTTACATCTTCAAATGTTGATTTTTCAGGTGAAAAATAGAGTCCCGCAGCAAGTGCGTGTCCGCCAAACCCGTCGAGTTTATCGGAAATGTTTGAGATTATTTCGTGAAGGTTAAGTTCTTCACAACCCTCTACCCCTCTTGCAGAACATCTGATTTGTTTTGTGTTTTCCGAATAAGTCATTAAGAAGGTTGGTTTACCGTATTTTTCAACAATTTTCGAGGCAACAATCCCTATAATTCCTATATGCCAGTCTTCTTTATAGAGCACGATAATATTATCTTTTATTTTTGATGCCATTTTATCGGCTTCTTCAAATATTTTGTTGCATAATTCCTGACGAATTTTGTTAAAGTTATCAAGTGCCATAACAGAGAGTTCAATTTCTTGTTTGTTATCGCTAATCATTACATTAAGTGCATCTTTAACAGTGCCTAAACGGCCGCAGGCATTTATCCTCGGGGCAACCCCAAAGGCAATCTGTTCAGAGGTTATTCCGTCTTCTATATTTGTATAACCTGCGTTTTCAAGTACTCGTTTTAGCCCGTAGTGTTTCCCTTTTGAGATTATATCAAGCCCTTTTATAACATAATATCTGTTTTCCCCGATTAAAGGTACAATATCGGCAATAGTTCCGACTGCAACATACGGTAAAATATCAAGTGAAAATTCGAGTTTGTCAAACCTTTCCAGTATTCCCTGAGCCAGTTTGAAGGCAACTCCAACCCCTGCAAGCGCAGTCATATAATTGATTTCTTTTGTACTCAGTTTTTCATCAAGTGAGTTTTGTGCCTTCGGATTGATTATTGCATAAGCATCAGGAAGTTCTTCCCCCGCTTCGTGGTGATCTGTTATAATAACATCTTTATTGAAGCTGTTGATAAATTTAACTTCTTCAATATTACTGATACCGCAGTCCACAGTTATGATTAGTTTAGGTTTAACACTAACCATCAGTTTTACAAGTGCATTAGAGTTAAGCCCGTGCCCGTCCATTTCTCTTGACGGGATAAAGTAATCAACATCTGCTCCCAAATGGCGGAAGGTTCTTATCAAAAGTGAGGTTGAGGTTATTCCGTCTGCATCAAAGTCACCATAAATAAGAATTTTTTCTTTTTCATTGATAGCTTTTTCTATTCGGTCTACTGCTTTTCCCATATCACAGAAGGTATTCGGGTGAAGCAGAGTTATTTCCATAGGGTTTAAAAACTCCTTCATTTCTGTAGCAGTTTTTATTCCTCTCACCAACAAAAGTCGCTCAATAAGCGACTTTGTTTGGTTGCTGTTATTTATTTTCCATTCTTTTTTTATCATATTATTTTGTGTTTATTGGCAAGGATTTTTCCAAATGAATTGTACTATCCTCTAGCATTCTCTTTTCTTTTGCTTCTGTTGCACTGTCTTCAGGTTTGTTAGTTGCAGATGTTTTTGAATCTGCTTTTGCAACAGGTGTTGTTAAGTAATCAGGAATTGGTTCTCCGCATTCTTTTAACAACAGTTTCAAACCTTCTTTTAACTGTACATCGTCTTTATTTTTAACATTTTCAGCGGTTAACTGTACAATGTAATCAGGAGTGATACCTTTTTTGTGGATATCTGTTCCGCTTGGAGTGAGATATCTTTGGATAGTAATGTTAACACCTGCATCATCAGACAGTTTGTTAATTTCCTGTACAAGACCTTTACCAAAGGTTTGTTCCCCGACTAAGATTGCTCTGCAGTTATCTTTCATTGCACCTGAGAATATTTCACTTGCAGAAGCTGAACCCTTGTTCACAAGTACAACGAGAGGTTTGTTTGTAATTCTGATTTTTGCTGCTCTTGTTGTATCTTTGTAGCCGTATCTGTCTACTGTACTGACTATTCCGCCGCCCTGCAGGAACATATCAGACATCAATATAGCATTACTCAGCAATCCGCCAGGATTTGAACGAAGGTCTAAAATATAACCTTTTTTAGTGTTTTGTGTGTTTTTAAGAATATTTAAAACTTCCTGAGATGCGTTCTTGCTTATGAAAGAACTTAATCTGATATACTGTATGCTGTCAGGAATCTTTGTATCAATAGGTGTTTTTGTTGAAACTGATTTGATTTCAATTTCTGCACGGGTAATTGTGTATGCTTTTGGTTCTTCATTTTTTCTTTTTACCAAAATTGTAACCTGTGTGCCTGCGTTACCTCTGATTTTGTCAGCGGCTTTATCAATTGTGATACCTTTTGTGCTTACTCCGTCGATTTCCAAAATCAGGTCGTCTGTTTTGATACCTGCTTTATCTGCAGGTGAACCTTCGATAGGTGCTATGACAACAAGTTGTCCGTCTTTCATCCCGATTTGGATACCGATACCCTGTAAAGAACCTTTAATAGAAGAAGTTTCTTCAGCAAATTCTTTCGGGTCTAAAAATCTTGTATACGGGTCGTTCAGACTTGCAAGCATTGTATCGATTGCAACATAGGCATCTTCTTTTGTTTTCATTTGGCTGTCGTATCTGTGTCTCCAGATATTCCAGTCCTGTGAGTTATCGGTCTGATCAACATATTTGAGGTTAATCAGTCTCCAAACTTCATCATATAATTGTTGCGGTGTTACTGCAAAACTTGCCTGCATACCGCCTATAAACATCATTACAAATATATTAAATGTTATAAAAAATTTCTTGCTAAATATTTTCAAAATGTTACCTCCCTACACAAAGGATTTCCTAAAAATTTCATAACTACATTATACAATAAGTAAATTTATATTTCCAATATTAAAATGGTAAATTTTAGGGTGATTTAGTATTTTTCCATTCTAAAGATTGTCGAATATTTATGTGCACCGTAATAAAGTTCGATAAGAACGAAGTTATTGTCCAAATCGGTCAGTTCGATATTGCACTTAATTTCAGGTCGTCGTTTTGATTTTCTGATGTATTTCCCCCAAGCGTTAAGGAATTTTACCTGCCATCTTGCGGATCTTGTCATATCAAGTTCTTTTAAGTTGTCACGATAGTAGTTTGCAGGAGTGAATTTTTTTTCAAATGCAGGAACAATATATTTTACCGTACCTGCCTCCTTGAACAGTATGTACCAGTCGTCCTTATACTGTCTTGGGGTTAAAAGGTAATATCCCGGCTCAATAGTCATTGTTTTGAAATAGAGCGGAGAATTTAACCTCAAAAGCGGGTAAGGTGACCATGTTGTATCTTTCATATCGTAATACTGGTCAGGATCTACCCCGTGTACAAATGAGAAAGTCGGCACCTGCATATCTCTGTATGCCTGTTCATAATCGTCCTGTGTGTATGTTTTTTGTTTTTCTTTTTCTTCTTCCTGTGATGCACTTTCTCCGTCAGGAACTATCTTCATCCCGTTTTCAGGGTTTATGTTTTTTAATTCTTCTTCCCATTCCTGAATATACAAATCGCTTTCTACATCTTTGTATTTCCCATACTTAGGTTTTGGGGTTTTTTGTTTTTTTTGTTTCTTTGCTTTCTTCACTTTTTTTGTTGTAGATACGGCTTCTGCTGCTGCTTCTGCTGCATTGTTAACAGCATCTTTTGAACTTTTTACCGAATCTTTTGTTTCTTGTTTAGCTTTATTTATTTTATTTTTTGTATTCTCTGTTTTTTCTTTAACTTTTTTATCAGGAGTATAGTTTCCGTTTTGAACATTTTCTTTTGCAGCATCATTTACAGGGTTGGATGCTCCGTCAAGAGCATCTTCTAAAGAAGTGTCCCCGTTAGAATCTTCTTCTTCCTCATATTCCTCGTACTCTTCTTCTGAATCGTTGGTTGAGTTTGCTTTTTCAACTTCGTCTTTTGTCGGAAGCTGCGGATTACGGGCATCTTCTTCCTCAACCTTTACATCCTCGTGTTGTTTGTATACTCCCGGCATGTATTCACTCTCGTCAGATTTTACCTCTGACGGGACATCTGCAGCCGCAGGACGCATTGCAGGAACAGGGTTGTCTGCGTATGCGATACCGCCCAGTGCTATTATGATAAATAAAGTCAGAACACTCTTTCTCATACCTTTATTTTAATGATTATTTTCAAAAAAAACAAATATTTAATAAAAATACCCCATAAACAAAAATAACAGGTCTGAAACCTGTCTTCAAAGGCTAATCAGTAATACTACTGTTTAGTAATATTCGTTTTCTTCTTCCTCTTTTTCCTGAGAATCTTTTTCTTCGTCGTGTTTATGTTTTTTGTCGTTCTTTTCGTCAAATTTGACGCTTGAAACAATGCCCTCGGTTTCTTCAAGAAGTTTTTTAAGGTCGGCAGAAGGGTTAAATTTTGGCAGCTTAGAATTGATAACTGAGGCAACATTCATCATAGCCAACGAATTTAAAGTTGCATTCAGTTGAGCACTGTTGTCTATGTACTTGTTTGTGTTCATCGCTTGGTCTTCTTCACCGGCATCGACACGTCCATATTCTGTTCCTTGACTTGCCCTATCGTCGCTAGTCTTGGCAGCGGTTCCGGATATGTCACCACTTTTGAAGTTAAACGCACCTGCCACACCGTAGAAGCCAGCGGCTCTGTTGTCTACCATGCATGTACCCCTATTTTTTGAGTCTGCTCAGTGATGTGTCCTGCCCCTGTTTATTTAAGCATACCCTTCTGAATAATATTCTAAATCATCTAAAGAGATTATTTTGCCAGTTAATAATTGTATCTTGTACAATTGTAGGCTAAATCTCAATAATAACACGAAAAACCCGACTTCATAAAACTTAATAAATGTACATAATATAGAGTTTTGTTAAGTCTTGTAACAGTTATAGGCATGTCAGAAACTCAATATGGTAAAAATACTTTATATTTATAGTGAGGCAGTAGTAATGACCGAGAGTAATCCGTTAAATTATCTTTTCAGAATAGACGATGGTACCAAAGGTATCACTAAAGAGCAGTTTCTTACCAGATACAGCGAGATGAAGGCTGCAGGTGTAAATAGTGAATCGTCTATCTTCTCAAGCGGTGTTGAAGGAAGTATTGAGCAACTGTTCGATACTATCAACAAAAGCGGTGATGATAATTTTATTGATGCTTCAGAGATTGCGGCACTTGCTTCTAACAGTACTGATGATGGTGAAAATGTTTTATCTGAATCAGATTTGGTGAAATTGTATCAGGATATGGCAGATAACATAATGAAAAACTATTTATCTACCAGCCCTGAAGTTATGTATAATACTTCGATGAGTAAGTTTGGCGACCATCCTGAAGAAAATACTTACATTCAGGATTTATCGGGGCAAATCCAAACCTTGCAGGATTTGGTTACTTCAAGGCAAATTACCTCAAACAGTATTATTAAAAATTTGGAAGATCAGATAGCAGATGTCATCAAAAGAAACCTTGATGAAACAAATGATGCGAATAAAAAATTCAAGGACAAGTACGATAAAAAACAGCAAGAGCTCAATAAATATATCAGAAAGTCAAATGAAAATGAGCAGAAATTGCGTGAAGCGGCAGCCCAAAAACAAGATGCCGAGTTAGAAATCAGGGTCATCTTAGAGGAAATACAATCTTTGGATCAGGAAAAAGACAAAGATAAAATCGCTGATTTAAGAAAAGAATTATCAACCGTTCAAAAACGCTTCAATAACGCAAAAGAAGATGTTGATTCTTATACAGAGAAAAAAGAAGATTTAGCAAATAAAATTTCAAAGACTCAATCTGAACTCAGCAAAATGAGTAACAGTGATATTTTGCAAAGATTAAACGACGAAAAGAATTCAAAAATTCAGGAGTTGAAACAAAAGATTGCCGATGAAAAAGAAAAGGCTAAAAACGATATAATCGGCTATAACGATAAAATCAACACTTTAAAACAGGCTCAGGCTTATGCTGTTCAGCATACGCAGGAGGTTGCAGCAAAAAGTGCGGAATCACTTAATTTTGAATCTCAGTCAGGACGAAAGACAAGTTTTAAAGAATTGAGTGCAAAAGGACTTAAATATTCAAGTGAAAAAGGTCAAAAGCTCGCACAGGATATCAGAAGCCATTCGGTCGGGTTCATTGGTAAATGTTCAAGATATGTTAGTAATGCGCTTGAAAGAACAGGTCTCGGGCATGAAAGAAGAGCTTCTGCTCACATGATGGATAGTGCACTTCGCGGAAACGGCAACTTCCGGGAAATTACAGTATCATCGTTAGATGAATTAAAAAGTTTGCCTGCAGGCTGTATAGTTGTTTATGAAGCAGGTGCAAAAGGATATAATAAGGTTCACGGTCATATTGAGGTTACTCTGGGGGACGGCAGAGCTTGTTCTGATGGGGTTACCCGTAACATGAGATTTGCTGAAGGCGAACAAATGCATGTATTTGTTCCTGTTGAAAATGCGTAGTGTTTTATTTTGCTGACCTATATGATATTTGCAAAAGACTGATAGTAGTCAGTGATGATGTTTATTAACATCGGTAAAATCCATACCATAATAGCTGCCCCGAAAACAGGTTTAAACAGGAAGGAAAGTTGGAATACATTTACCTGAGGTGCTGTTTTTGAAATTACACCAAGAATAATATCCTGTCCGAGGGTTGCAAGCAGTACCGGTGATGCTATCTGTAACCCCATAAACAATACATTTGAGGTCATTTTTATAAGATAGTCCATGTTTACAATTTTGTCTAACGGTATGCTTGTAGCATAGAGCGGGAAGATTTCAAAACATCTTACAAAAGCATTAAAAAGCCAGTACATTCCGCCAATTTCAATAAAGATTATTATCCCCATCAGCGAAATAAGTTTTGCAAGGATTGAGGTTTGGGCAGATGTTGTAGGTTCAAGTACCATCGCAGAACTTAACCCCATTTGCATATTAATCATATCTGCACCTGCATCTATGGCAAGCAAAATGAGTTGTGCCATATATCCAAGCAGTGCACCTGCAACATAGTTCAGTACAAGTGACAGAATAAAGCTGTTCCCTGCAGGCGGTACCGGAGGATGTTTTGCACAGACAAATATTATTGTCAGCATAAGTGCCAGAGATAGTTTTACAAGTCCCGGAATCTCTTTTCTGTTAAGAACGGGCGCCATTCTGAAAAACCCCATAACACGGGCAAAGATTACAAACCCTGCTGTCAGGTACACCCCAAACATCGGGAACATGTGGCCAAGTTGTGACATTATATCCTGTGCTATCACTTAGAATCCTCCACTGAATTTAGTTCGGGAGGTAAGTCAACAGGTAATACTTTTATTGTATTGTCACCTTTTATTTTTAGTTTTCCGTTGTGTACCGTAGCTTTATAATCACATTTTCTGTTCTTCATGTGTACGGCAAAGGATGTTTCTCCGTCGGATATTGAGGTGACAATTAATGACCGTTTTTCATTCATTAATGTTGAAAGGACATGAAACCCGACAATGTTATTATTTGCACAGTCAACTTTTGTGATATTTGCAGGCGTAATCATTATACAGCTGTCTGCAAATGCCGTATTCATTGAGCAGGCTGCGATTATCGTTATTAAAATTCGTTTCAGTTTAAGCATCCTTCCCCTCTTTTGTTTTATTAAACTGATTATCTGCCGATAATTTTATTTGTTTCAATAAAGTTAGGTTTCGGCATAGGATTCCGTGGTGATTTGTCGTATTTGAGTTTCCCGTCGTGGTTGAGGAACGGCGCATCACTCGGACGTCTTATAACCTCTTTCAACTGAAGGTTATGAGGATATCTGTCGGATAATTCCCCCTGCATATAAGGTGAAGTGTATCTGTAATAGTCTGAGGCAAGTGCGTAAGAGTCTTGTCTCGGAACTATATTGAAGGCAATACCCATTCCTTCATTAAACAGGTTTGTGAGAAGTCTAACAAATCCCATGCCGCCGACTATGATTACCAAAAATACTGCAAAAATCTTTGGTGCTGCCGCAATCGTTTGTTCCTGTACCTGCGTAACAGCCTGTATAATACCTACAATAAGACCAATCGCCGCCGCTGTCAGTACACACGGCATTGATATTGACAACATTGTCATAAATCCTTTTGCTAAATATTCTAATAGTAATTCCACTTTTATTACTTCCTCTCTGATTTTTTAAGTATTATAACTTTGTACAAGCCCCTGAACAATCAATGCCCAGCCGTCTACGGCAATAAATATCAGCAGTTTGAACGGCAAGGAAATGATTGTAGGCGACAGCATGAACATACCGAGTGCCAGCAAGATGTTTGCTACAATCAGGTCAAGTACGATAAACGGAACGAATACTATAAACCCGATTTCAAATGCCGTTTTTAGTTCGCTCAGTATGTATGCAGGCGCAACCTGCCAAATTGTTATTTCTTCAGGAGTTTTTGGCTGTTGTTTATTTGCAAGCTCTACAAAGAATGCCAAGTCACTTTCTCTGGTTTGCTTCATCATAAATTCTTTCAGCGGTTTTGAACCTTCTGTTATAGTCATTATCATATCCTGATTTTTCGTGAACGGAACAGAGCCTAAATCGTACATCTTTTGGAATACTCCGCCCATTGTGTAGAAGGTCAGAATCATACTTAAACCGATGATTACAATTGATGGCGGTACCTGTTGTGTACCTAATGCTGTTTTAAGCATTGAGAAAACAATTGTAAATCTCAAAAAACTTGTCATACAACAAAACATAAATGGTAATATTGAAAACATCGACATTACCAATAACATTTGTAGTACAGGGTTAAAATTTGCAAAAACATCCATTTTTATTTAATTCCTTTTTATTCTAAAAATTTAATTTACTTCTAATCTCTTTCATAATTGGTTTTCTTATTGGTGCTACATTATCCTGCAGATTTATTGCATCTTCGGATAAATCAACATTGTGTTTTACCACTCTGCGTGTTTTTCTCTGCGGAGCCTGAACAACCTCTGACGGAGAGTCCTCGAGTTTTGAGATTAGCGTTGTTCTGTCAAAGTCTGCAGCAATCAAAAATCTTTCGTTTCCGTTTCTTATGATGTAGAGTGATTTTCTTGCAGAAAGGCTCAGAGTGTCTTCAACCTTGAGTGTGTGGTTGCTTTTTACTCCCAATGCGTTAACATTGAATTTCTTATACACAAAAAGAGCAAGAATAATCAGTCCAACCATTGCCAATAAGTAAACTATAAAATTTCCTAAATATCCCATCTTCCCAAGTCCTTATAATTATTGTTTTTTATTCGTCTAAATCAAAATCGCTGTAGTCAAATTCTTCGCCGCCTTCTGCAGGTGCTCCCTGAGCAGCGCCTTCTGCTTGTTTTACACCTGCGTTAGGTGCAATAGTTACGTCTGAACCTGCTGCTGCAGCCATATTAACCATTCCTTCAACGCTCTTCATTCCGTTAAATTCGTTTGCTGTTACGGTTGTGATTTTTACGCCGTATCTGTCATTGACTATTACTAATTCGCCGTCTGCAACAACTTGATCCCCAACTTTTAGTGATACTTTGTTGTTATAAACTGAACTGATATCAACAACTAAACCTTCCTGGATATTCTTTAAATCTCCAAGAGGGACTTTGATTTTTTCAAATTCTGCACTCATCTCAATCTGCAGACTATCCCATAGATTTGTTATGCTGCTTGTATCCATATTTTTATCCTCTCCATTGTTATCTTCGTTTTCTTCTTCGTCGTCATCCAGCGGTAATACAATTGCCATATTTGGTTTTACGGCAAACGGCTGAAGGATGTTATCGTATATCAGAGTCATTTCTCTTGAATTACTGTTATCAAATACGATAATATCGCCAACATCTAAATTCTTAACATCATTAACTGCGAAATCTGTTGAACCGACTTTAATCGTTACTTCAACAGGGCTGTTTTTGAAGATCATTTCGTTGATTACCTTATCTTCCGGTATCGGTGGAAGCGGAACAGGTTTAAGTGTTGATTTAGGGAAAGATATTATAAATCTTGCACTCTCGTCTGAGGACATATTTCGTACAAAATAACTCACATTTACCGTTACAGGATATTTTTCAAGGTGAGTTTTATCAACATTATCACGAATTTTTTCGTATAAAAATTCGTTAAAGGTTGTGATAATCTTTGCCTCTAAATCGCTGATATTTGATAATTCAAATTTTTTGTTGCTTTTGCCTAAAATCTTATCAAGTATGACCATAATCGCATTTTGCGATATTCTTATGAACACATCATTCTTAGGGTCTAATGATATTTTTGTTACGAAAAAGCTTTCATTCTGGGTAAGAACATTCATATTTTCACTTAATCCCACCATTTTAAATTCAAATCCGGGATCAAAAAATTCATCACAAGCTGCCTGAACAGGCCCTTCAAATGTGGTCTTAAACCACTCAAACTGATCGTTCAATTCACTTGTAAATGTTGTTTTTATTGTGTCTTTTTTTGTTTCCATTGAGTACTCTTCCCCATAGGTATCGTATTACATTTATGCCTATGTTAACATCAACTATATGTATGAGATTACCAAATATTAAATGAAAAATTGTGTATAGTTATTAATCTAATAATCAGATTTCAAAAGGCAATTGTGTTTTATTTTTCAATCTCTTTTGGTGGTATAATCAAGTTATGCTAAGCGAGAATGAAAAACAAAAAATAAAAGATGTTTTGTGCTCGGACGGTGTTATAGCATTTGTGACAGATACCGTTTGGGGGTTGGGATGTCTGCCTGAAAGCGAAAAAGCTGTAAAGCGTATTTATGAAATTAAGCACCGTGATGTGAAAAAACCATTAATTCTTATGTCGCACGATATTTATCCCTTAATCAAATATACTGATAATATTCCAAAAGAAGGGCATAAACTCATAAAACAGTATTTCCCCGGGGCGCTTACCCTCGTTTTGGAAAAGAGTATAGAAACTCCTGATTACATAACTTCGGGGCTTAATACAGTAGGGATAAGGGTTCCTGATAATCAGGTTTTTGCAGAAATTTGTAAGTCTGTTCCGACTCAGGTTTTGGCAACAACAAGTGCAAATCTTTCTTCTCAGCCTGCCGCTCTGACTTATGATGAGGCGGTTAAATATATCGGCAGTGAGGTGGATTATGTCGTTGAATCTCACGGGCTTACCGCTAATGGTACGGCTTCAACCGTTGCAGGACTTATTTCGGGTGAAATTAAAATCTTCAGACAGGGCGATATTTTTATTGATTAAGTATAAAATATCCAAAATTCAGGTAGGTTGCATATATCAGCCATAAAAAATATGGTACGAGAAGGTATGCCGCAGTCTTTGATGTTTTGTGAAATTCTATTATTGTCAGGAAAATGGTTATATCCAGCATTAAAATTAAAATGAGCGCATAACCTATGAGCTGCAGTCCGAAAAATACCGGACTCCACAGCAGGTTCAACGCCAGCTGAATAAAAAAGAATGTATAGCCCCAAAATTTGTTTTCCCCATTTTTAAGCATATAAATAACAAATGAAACAAACATAGTTGTGTACAAAAAAGCCCACGCAGGTGAAAATATCTGATTTGGCGGTGTGAATGGCGGTTTTGTTAAGTTGTTAAACCAGTCTGAATTAAACATATCCGTATTTTAAATCATAGGGGTGAAGTTTTAAATTGCCAAGTTGTCTGATTCTTTATAAAGTGATTAAAAGTTGTTCCGCTTTTTCCATTCGTCTATCATTTTATTTGTTTTCAGCCGTTCTTCTCTTTCTTCAGGGGTTTCATCTTTGTATTTGTTATGGTCAGAGATTATTCTTTTTATCACCAGTATGCCGATTACAGAAGCGATGACAAGAAAAATGTAAAATTTATATTCCCATATCAAAGCCAGTAATATTATAATAAATACCCATCCCAGAAAGCTCATAATTGCTCCGCCGACAGCAATTCCGCCTGAACCTGATAAAAGAAGTAAGATTAATAGTGCACTTAAACTCATTGTTTTGTTCCTGTGTCTTGCTACAATAATATCATAAACTGTATATGTGTCATATGTGGACGCATCAAAAATTTAATAAAAACCTGATGGTGCCTTTTTAATATTTTTATAATATACTATGACAAGCGGTAGTTAGTATATTGAGAAGAGGAAGAAAATGAAAAAAATTATATCATTCATGTTGGTTTTACTGATGAATTTTACAATGGTTAGTCCAGTATTAGCGGAAACAGATGAATATGCCGAACAACAGGATACACCTGTTTTGTCAACCGAAATTGAAGAAGAAACTGTTTATTTAAGTCCGAAAAGTACATATATTCTTGAATTAGAATCGGATATAGATGTGAACGAAACAAATAAGAATGATGAAATATTTTTTAGTCTGGTTTCAAAAGTTCAGGCTTCTAACGGGATGTATATACCGGAACATACGCGTTTTGTCGGCAGATTCAGCAAAATTAAAAAAAGTGAGCCTATGTTTAAAAGAGCAAGAGCTTATATTATTATAGATAAAATAATTTTTCCGAATGATAAAGTTTATACAGTGCGTATGGAACCTAAAAGCGGAAGTGATTTAAAATCTTCTCAGTTCTTAAATACTGTAAGAGCAATCCCTGCCGGGGTTGGAATTATTGCATTTTCTGCATTAAGTGTTGCTGTTGTTGCAATAGAATCAGTGACTGTTGTCGGTTTGGTTGTCGTTCCAAGAACTTGTAAAGGGTTTGGGCTTTTAATCAGTTCTATGGCAAAAGGATTGAACTATAAATTAAAAGCAGGAAACAGAATTGCGTTTAAGTTAGATACGCCTGTAAGTATTCAATTAAGCGATGTTTTATCAAAATAGAATTTTAGTTATGAGGATATAGTTATATGCAGAAAATCATAAAATTATCAGTAATCTTATTTTTAACATTTTTATGTATAGCGAATGTGTCGTATTGTGCAGAGAAAGAGGTATTATTAAAAACGACTGCAACATGGGATAATGCCGAATATAAAAAATTAAAAATAAAAAATCCGGAAGTAACTGTATTAAAGATTGTTATCGGTGTTGGCGAAGAATTGCCTATGCACAAACATGATTTAGTGAATGTTGCCTATGTCAAGAAAGGCACCTTAACGGTTGTTACCGATAAAAATGAAGAAATAACCCTTCACGAAGGGGAAAGTCTCCCTGAATTGGTCGGGAAATATCATTACGGCAAAAATACGGGAAATGAACCTGTTGAGCTGATTGTTTTCTATCTCGGAGAAAAAGGAACACCCCTGTCTGTAAATAAGTAAAAGTTTAACCTGTGTTCTGTTTTATTTGAAAAAATCCGTATGCAGGTGGTGCCAGTTTACATTTTTCTTTATAACTTTGGCAGGAGTCCCCGCTATAATGGTGTTTTCTTCCGTAAAACTTTTTGTAACAAGTGAGCCTGCTCCGATAATGGTGTTATTTGGGATAGTGACATCTTTTAGAATTGATGCACGCATTCCGACCCATACATGATCGCCTATAGTAACTCCGACTTTTGGTCTGTTCAAAATACTCGAATCTTCTGTGCTAAATATTGTGTGTCCGTCACTAACTCTTATTATAATTCCATATGAAAACATACAGTCTTTTCCTATAGAAACTTTTAAATTGGGCTCATCGTGATTTTCAATTAATGCCTCTCTGCAGGCAAAATTTTCTTGTATTATGACTTCTGAATGATTTTTTGCGGAAATTTGTAAGTTTACTATTTCATAGGTAGATGGGAAAATCTCAACATATGAGTTACTTTCTGCCAAAATATGGCAATTTTCAAAATGTATGGGCTCGTGGATAACAACCATTGAATATGTTGTTCTGAACTCAACATCTAACCCCTCTACGGTTCTGTCCTCGTGGATATTGCCCTCTGCATCTATAACGACAAGTTTGTTTTTTGTTATTTCTTCTTCCATTTATAATACTAATTCCTTCAGCATTAATTAAAACAAATTTTTCGGTATATTGCAACAAAATCAAATAAAAACTGTTCCGTTAAAATACTTTATCGACATAATGAAGGCATATATTTTGAAAACCAAGACGGGATTATCCCATTACTTGACAAGATTTCTCTGAAAAAGCTGTCTTTTTTATAATAAGACCAGCTTAGAACTTTAATCCCGTAGTCAGGTAAGTTTTGGGCAATAAATTCTTCTGTGGAAATTCCTCTGTCCCGTTTGCAATATTGTAAAATGTCTTTTACACAAGCTTTTATGTACCTTACTTCGTCTTCTGATAAATACGGGTTTCTGATTTTACCGCTTTTTGTATAAAGCTTAAACCTTTTGTTGTGAATTATTCCGTGTATCATTTCTATCCCTTTATTTAAACCGTTTTATGTAATCCTGATAGTTGTGTTTCTCTAAAAAATAATTAAAAACGATTTTTAAAATTCCCCTAAGTCTGAATACAATAGATTATAATAAAATTTCCGCCTTATTGCAATAAGTGTAAAAAAGCAAATAGTTTGCTCATGTTTAACAGATAGTTTGACCATTTACGGTGAGATAAATTTTGTGACTTTAATATTTTAAATTAAAAAAAATATTGGTAAAATTACTATGTCCAATTTTGACGCGGTAAAGGAATATAATATTATTATGATACAATAGAAAAATAAAATAAGGAGTAAATTATGTTTACGCAGAAATTTAAAGCCAAAATTTATGTCGAAGGTTCAAACTTTCCTATTGAAGTTGAAACAGATGCGGCAAATCGCCAACAGGCACAAAAAATAATTGAAAGTAAGTACAAAATTAAAAAATGGTTTGTACATCCTGTTCCTGCAATAAAATAGAGGATTAAATAATGGAAAAAGAATACGAATATTGCGAAGGGTTTGACCCTATAATTGATGAAAACTCCAAAATACTTATTCTTGGAACTTTGCCAAGTAATGAATCAATTGAAAATTACAAAAAAACAGGAAATCAGGATTATTATAAAGATAGTCGTAATCGTTTTTGGAAAGTTATTTCACAATTATTTCTTGATGGCAAAGATATAAAAACAGAAAGTTATGAATACAAAAAAGAACTCTTATTAAATAATTACATTGCCTTGTGGGATGTTTTAAAAAGTGCCGATAGACCAAAGGGTAAATCTAAAGATGATTTTAAAAATCCGACATCTAACGATATTAAATCTATTTTAGAAAAATATCCAAATATAAGTTATGTATATTTTAATGGAAAAGGAAAGGCACTAAATTATTTTAATAAATTTAACCATGATATTTATATTGAATTTCCACAAATAACTTTCGCTTGGCTTTATTCAACAAGCGGAAATAATGGCAATTTCAAGATTGAACAATGGGAAAATGCTTTAAAGATATGTGAAAAAGAAGTTGTGACCAATAATAACAATGAAGTCATATCATACTTTAAAAACTTATATGATGAAATTAAAAATACAAGTATAAATGAACAAAAAGCTTCTGAATACCTGCAACAATTATGTGAAAAAGCCATAAATGGTTTTCCGGGTTTTAGTGATTCTGTTGATAAACTTGTAAATGATTATCTAAAAGAATATAAAAATCCAGAAGTGGCACTAAAAGAATTAATTAAAAATCAAGTAATAAAATGTACAACATCAGGTTTTATAACAGGATGCCCTGGCTTATTAGCAATTCCAATTGCATTGCCTGCGAATATTTGCAGTGTTTTATATATACAGTTAAGAATGATTGCTGCAATTGCCAAAATACGTGGATATGATATTTATTCAGACCAAGTTCAAACATTTGTATTTTCATGTTTGGTAAAGGGTGGTATTATTGATGTTGTAAAAGATACAGGAATAAAAATCGGGAATAAGGTTTCATACAGTATATTAAAGAAACATATTTCAGGTAAAATGTTAACAGCAATTAATAAAAAAATTGGCACAAGAGTTATAACAAAATTTGGGGAAAAAGGCATTATTAACTTGGTAAAAATACTGCCACTTGTAGGTGGGGTTATAGGTGGTGGAATTGATTATTTATACACAAAAGATATCGCCAATAATGCTTGTAAACTCTTTACAAAAATAAAATGATTTGAGGTGTTTTATGCTTATAATTTCCATTTCAATAATAGTATTTAGTATTATACATTATTTTATTTCAAAAACTGTTAGTCTTGAAACAATATTCGGATTTGATACTGATAATATTTTTGATAATATATTCTCTAAATTATGCAATGTTTTTATAGGATGGATTTTTAAATTTATAAATTATTTTATTGCATTTGTTCTAACTTATGTATTTATGAATCTCGGTTTAGGTTTATTTAAAGTAGAATTGAATGTTGAACATATAGGAAAAACAAATATAAATAATGAGCAAGTACAAAATGTCGATAATACTTTAACTTCTAATCTTAAGAATATAACATTAGAATTAAATAATCTGATTGTAGAATTTAAAAATAACTCTAAAAAGCAAAATGATAAAAACTTTACTGATTTTTATAAAAAACTTCAGCAAAAATCAATAGATATAAGAACTTACACAATTAATGATATTACATATTTCTATGAAAAAGAGCAATTATTACAGGAATTAGAAAAAGAAAGTATCAAATTCTCTGATAATAAACAAACAAAAGAAATAATATTAACCAATTATCCTATTTTTAAATTCGGATATTATGAATTTGCAAGAGGTTTTGAAGTTAATTATGAATATTTAATTTCACAAGTCAAACCATATTTATCTGAACAATGGATTTCGTATCTGCTGTTGCTGAAAGAACAAAATCTTGATACACATAAGCTTCAACCAAATGCGGATGAAATTGATTCTTCTTTTTGTATGAAATGGAAGAATAAACTTGAAACTTTCCTAACAACTTATCCAGATTTTTATTTAAAAGACGATATTAAAAAAGAAATAGAAAATTATAAAGAAGCTCTTAAATCAATAGGTTTAGAATAAATTATGCTAAATGCTCAAAATGAACAATATTATGAACTTTCTGACGAAGAAATTAAAGACATGTGCAAAAAAATGCGTGAAATGGGTTATGAAAAATTTTATAATCTGAAGCCTAAATCGCAAAAGTTAATGTCAAAATTAGAGTGGAAGTTCAGGTGTTTTATACATAAAGCCAAAATAAAAATTGAAAACAGTCTATCGTATTTTCTAAACAACAATGAGGAAGAATAAATTTATCAAACCGAAAAAGAGCATATTATCGGTAAAATAGCACACTACCCCAAAACGCTTGAAAATAGTGAGTAAATAGATTTACTTTGAGTGTAAAAATGAGTAAATTTGAGTAGTTTGCAAATTTTATATTTCCGTAACTTCCGACCAGACAAACCCCTAATATGAGCGGGTTTCAATGATTACTTGCAAACTATCTGCAATCGGCAAACTACTCATCTTTCTACAATAAGCTTATAAATAAAAAAGACGATAACAAAAGTCATCGTCTTTTTTATGGTGGAGGATAGGAGATTCGAACTCCTGACCCCCTGCGTGCAAAGCAGGTGCTCTACCAGCTGAGCTAATCCCCCTTGGATTAACAAGTTGATTATAATATGCTGAAATTTTTTTGTAAAGTACCTTTTTTAAAAATTTTTAAGTTGCTACCGCTAAATAGCAATTTTTTACCTTCACATGTTTTATATCAGCAGTATGAAAATAGGTTTTTTACAAAATCAGTCAGTACATCAGTATACCCCGTCCTTCCAGCGTAAGCTGCGTGAGGATGAGAAGCCTGAGTTCGAAAGAACAATGAACGAAGCTTTTGATTATCTGGGTATTAATAACCGTGCGCTCATAGTTCACGGCTCATCTTTCCCGAGCAACAAGGATATACATCAGCAAAAAATTTCGCCTAAGTACTATCTGGCAAAAATTAACGGCAAAAACCCTTATATCGGTTCCCCATACCTCGCAAAAGATTTTACCGATTTTGTAAAAATGAATGGGTTCAATTCTATCCAATTAGGCCCGAACGGAAAGCTCAACAAACGTGATAACTCACCTTATCACGCATCCGTATTTGCCAAGAATGAATTGTTCCTCAATTACGAATATCTCAAAGAGGACAGATACGCAAATATCCTCACTCAAAACGATTTTAACGATATTGATATATTTAAAAAACGCACCCGCGGTAACTATGATATGGCAGATTTCGACGAAGCACAGGCTATTTCTAAAATGGTTACAAAACGCGCGTTCAAAAACTTTAAAACCCAGCTTCGTGCAGGTAACCCAAATGCACTTGCTCTGAACGATGAGTTTATAAAGTTTAAAAATGAGAATGAATACTGGCTCGAAAAAGACAGCGTTTTCCGTCTGTTCTCTGATATTCACGGCTCAGATAATTTTGAAAAATGGGATAATGAACTCGACAAAAATATAATATCACTCATAAATCAAGGCGATAAAGCTGCCCTGACAAGATATTATCAGGTTAAAAACAAACCTCGTTCAGCCCAAAAAATTGATGAATATAAATTTATCCAGTTCCTCGTTGATAAACAGGAAAAAGAAGATAAACTCAACCGTAAACAAGACGGAATAAAATATATAGGTGATCTGTTGGTCGGCTTCTCATACGCTGACGAATGGGCAAACCCTGATGCATTTCTGAAAGACTGGCGTGTCGGCTGTCCTAACGGCGGCAAAAACGGCGGCCCTCAACTCTGGAACATAGCCGTTCTTAACCCAAATACCCTGTTTAATGAGGACGGTTCTTTAGGCGTATCCGGACAATTACTTAAAAATAAAATCGAAAGAACAATCGACGGAGTTGAAAATATC
This sequence comes from uncultured bacterium, assembly GCA_902765215.1. Taxonomy (GTDB): domain Bacteria; phylum Cyanobacteriota; class Vampirovibrionia; order Gastranaerophilales; family Gastranaerophilaceae; genus UBA2883. The sequence goes on from CACWZA010000002.1 coordinate 55,064, forward strand.
AGAGTTGACCACGTTATGGGACTCGTTGATCCGTACATCTATAAATCTTCAGCAGTGAGAGAAGACGGAACAATTGATGTTTCAAACAGAAGTTATTTATCTCACCTGCACGATGTTGACCCTGATTTTAACTATCCGAAAATAATGCATAAAATTCTTTTACCTACTCTCAGAGAACACAACATTGATCCAAAAGATGTTGTCTGGGAAGATTTAGGCTCTCAAAGTCAAACCTTCCAGGATGTGTTCTATGGCGGGAAATACTTCGACGAAGTTGACGGCGAAAGAGTTGTTAGAGAATTCCCTGACGAAAAAATGACAGGTATTATGTATTCAAAAGGCAACAAAATGGAAGGAATACAAGGCCCTCGTTACAGCTTTATGGCTACTCACGATAACGAGCCGTCTGCCCAGCTGCTTCAGCAGGACTGGATATATTCAAACGAAGGCTGGAATCCTCTCTATCTTGCAGGATATCTGATTCCGCCATATAACGATGAACAGGCAAAAAAATCTGCTCAGTTCTGTCAGGAAATTGAACGCAATCAGGAAACAAGACTTAAAGCAAAATATGCTGAACTCTTCCGCGGGACTCCTAATGTTCAGATTATGTTCTCTGACTTCTTCGGTATAGATAAAACCTACAATGTCGGCGGTCAGGATAACGACGAAAACTGGAAGTTAAGAATTAACCCTGACTACGAAGATACCTATCACAGATCAATCGTTACAGGGGAAGAACCTGTTATGAATATGCCTGAATTACTCTCAATCGCAGTTAATTCAAAGGCAGGACTGTCAATCGCAAAAGGCGAAAAATCAGAATACGAAGCAACATCAGAAATTGCAGACCTGAACGCAAGACTGAACCACTGGCAGGAAGTATTAAAAGAGAGCTAATTTAAACCTGCTGAGGAATTTCCACAATAAAGGTTGAACCGTTATTTACTTCACTCTTTATTGATATTTTACCGCCATGAAGTTCTGTGAGTTCTTTTGTAATAGTCAGACCTAACCCCGTCGAGCTTTCCTTTTTTGTATATGCACTGTCTAACTGGACAAACTTGGCAAAAATCTTGCCGTGATATTTTTTGTCTATCCCTATCCCGTTATCATGAACCATCAGAACAAAACTGTTTTTTTCTTTCTTTGCAATAATTTCAACTTCTTCTTTTTCAGGGCTGAACTTAATTGCGTTGTTTACCAGATTATATAAAATCTGCTGTATCTTTTGGTAGTCTGCATTCACCTTGAAATCATCTTCGCAATCAATAATCAGCCGTACCCCTTTTTTAGAGGCAAGCGGTTTTAGTATATTAGCAACTTCTGTCAGCGCCTGCATAATATTGAAATCTGAACGGACGAGCTTCATCGCCTTTGCCTCAATTTTAGAAATATCCAAAATTTCGTTAATCATTCCCAAAAGATGCAACCCCGAAACTCTTATATCCGAAACATAATCTTTTTGTTTGTCGTTCAGTTCCCCATACAACCCCTCGGATAAAATCTCTGAAAACCCCAGTATTGCATTCAAAGGTGTTCTCAATTCGTGAGATACATTAGCCAAAAATTCCGTTTTTACCTTATCCGCCTCAAGTATTTTTTCGTTTTGTTCTTTTATTATTTTATAGGCGTTATTCTTTTCTATAAGTCCGTCCTTCAGCGCCTTTAACTGTATTTTAAAAACATTTGAAAGTTCCAGATCTTTTATAACATAAGAAATTATTGAATTGCATATTCCGAGTACGGATAAATCTTCTTCGGAATACATATTCTTCTTTTTGCTGCCAAGAATTAAAAACCCGTAAATAGTCTGCCCGACTCCGAGTTTATGCAGAATATAAGATTTCCCTCCGACAAAATTTAATGACTTAATAATGGATGATTTTTCATCTAAAAGGCAGCCCTTATCAGAGTATAAAAACTCAATATCTTTTTTTGAAATCTTATAAACTTTATCAATAAGTTCTTTATTAAGGTTAGAGAACTTTAACTGTACCGTATTGGGGTTGAGGTAGTATATATACCCGAAATCGTATTCAAAAATTTCGCTCAGTTTTTGAAAAATATTTGCTCCCTCTTTATCCTCTTTTAAATTTATTTTAAATAAAGACGGTATTTGCTTTAAAAGTTCATCGTTTTTTAATTTGACCATAGTTTTATAATATACATTTAATCTTTATCGTTCAACTTTTTTACAAAACTTTTGGACATTTTGGCGATATTTTGATATTATGAAATAGCAATAAGAATATCGGAGAGCAAAATGGGACATTTGGAACACATATTTTCATCATACAATGTTGATTTGTTTATGAGAGTTTTATCCGCAATTTGTTTGGGGTTCATCATCGGTTTTGAACGGGAAATAACAAACAAATATGCAGGGTTGAGAACTCATATTTTAGTATGTTTGGGTGCTTGTGTGTTCACAATTATTTCAATCTTCGGATTCCCTGAACTCGTTGACTGGCACATAGAAGGTTATAACCCTACAGGTGTCCGTGATACTGCCCGTGTTGCCGCACAAGTCGTTACAGGTATCGGGTTTATCGGTGCAGGTACTGTATTAAGAAACGGCCCGACTGTTTTCGGTCTGACAACGGCTGCAACTCTCTTTATGGCAGCAAGTGTCGGTATGGCTTGCGGTGCAGGCATGTACGGTTTGGCAATAGTTGCCGCTATCCTCTCTGTAGCCGTTCTTACCCTTATCAGAATATTTGAAAAACGCGTTCTTAACAGATGTGCAAAAAATATCAGACGATTAAAAATCAATCTGCATTGTCATAATGAAAAAATCGACAGTATAAGAGATTATATCGTTTCTAATTTTAAAACGGTTGATGCACTTAAAATGCATAAACTCGTGGAAAACCCAAGTATGTCTAAATTCTCAATCGTAGTTGAAGTCGTAAGCAAACGACCTGTTCAGTATATCTACGACAAATTAGGCACCCTTGACGGGATAGAATCAATCGCAATAGATACGGTAAATGAAGCCGGAAAATAACTAACCCAATTTAAACTTTATTGCCCCGAGAAGGTGCTGAACGCAGCCAACCAAGTGTCATCGTTGTCGTTCTCGTCCATTGCCTGATAAATTTCGTACTCAATCTCGTCCTTTGAAATCTGGGTTGCTGCCATTGCCTCTTTATTACTGAGGGCTCGGAAATCAGATTCACCCATATTTCCGGAAACAGAACGCAAGCTGCTCAGCCTGCCCGATTGAGTATGTGCAATGCTGTTGGCTGAACTGTGCATACCGCCTATGTTACTGCCGCCGCTAAATGGATTCAATTTAAAGCTCCTTATTTATCAAAGCACCTGGCTTCTCATGAATATAAAGTTTTTTTCTCACCCTTGATTTCAAGCTCAAAAAATTGTGTAACATGTCTTTACACTTGTGTTTACATGATTTCGGGGGTTTTTAAAATTTTTTCTTAAAAATTAGCCAAAATTGGGGTGATTTCCCCTAATAGTGTAACTTTTACTATTAAAAATTTAGTCAAATTCCCAAATAGTGTATGTTTTACTATTATTAAATTGCTGAAAGTTAGACATAGTGTACATTTAACATTATTTAGTTTTGTAAAAATATTGTTATTATTGAGTTGTAAACTGTTTAAAAATGTTAAAAATGTGGTATAATATTAATGTAAGGGGCTACAAAACCCAAACAGAGTGTTACTCCCCACTAACCACTCTCTAATAAAAAAGGTATCTGTTTACTCCATGAAACTATAGGTGTTACTATGGATACCATTTACTCCGGGTTTAATCAAGAAAAATTCTTAATACTGTGTGCTAATGTGATACTGGTTGCATCATTTGTATTCTCTCAGAACAGCTTCGTATTCGCAGATAACATTAAGATAGTAAACGGTATAGTATCAACCCCTCTTATAAATACAATTCAAATAGAAAGAAACCTGGACAAAATTGTTACAGAGGAGAAATCGGAGGCAGAATTTAACGCATACATATCTAAAAAATATGCCAATTGTAGAATTTACAGTGTTGATAAAGGAATAAAACATATAAAACTTGTCAGGTATTATCAGGGGCGACCTGTCAGGTTGAACATTATCGAAGCGGACAGAAGTATTAATCCGAAGATTAATGTAGAACCGGTTTTAGCCTCAGCAACTCTTTCTCATAAGGCATCAATAGCAGCTATGGCAAGGAAAAATCAAGCGCTCGTAGCAGTTAATGGTGCCTTTTTTCTTCCACAGACCGGTTGTCCTTTAGGCACTATGATGGTAGACAAAAAATTATATACAGGCCCTGTATTCAACAGGGTTGCGTTAGGAATCTCAGATGACGGGTTCAAGATGGACAGAGTAAGTCTTAACGCAACATTAAAAAGAGGCTGGGATACCATTAAAGTAGATAACATTAACCAGCCGAGAATGTCTGTAGGGTTCACCCTGTGCTACACCCCTGATTGGGGCTCAATGTCACCGGCTACCCCGAAAAATGGTTTGCAAGTTGCCGTCTCAGACGGAAAAATAATATCTATTACTAAACAAAGGACTCCTATCCCTTTGAACGGCTATGTTCTGGTCGGGCCGGCAGCTAATTTATCAAGCCTGAAAATCAATGACAAGGTAGACCTCAATGTAAAAACATTACCTGAATGGAATGATATTAATCACATTATTAGTGGAGGTCCTTACCTTGTCAGAGATGGACAGGTTTTTGTTGATGTGCAGGAACAGAAATTGCTCGCAATAGGCGGGCGTAACCCTCGTACCGCAATCGGTTACACTAAAGATAATAAAATTATCATTGTTACCGCTGACGGCAGAGAAGGAAGTTCTATCGGTATGACACTGAAAGAACTCGCTTTTCTTATGCAAAAGCTCGGTTGTGTAAATGCTATGAATTTAGACGGCGGCGGTTCAACAGTTTTGTATGTTAAGGGCTCAATTGCAAACAAACCTCCTGTTCAGGGCGGTATCGCACTTTCTAACGCACTGACTATTTCTGTAAAACAGTAAGATAAGGTTATTGTGATATTAACTATTAGGGTGTGTTTCTTTTTTACATTTACCCCACCCCCTCATCTATTTGTTTGATTTTGGTTTGTTACATTTAACCCATTTTGAAAAAATATGCTAATATGATGTTGGGGAATTAAATAAACTCGAGTTACATAATTATAGGTTATTTAGACAGATGCTTTGTCCAAAGTGCAAAACAGAAATACCGGATAACAGTTTGAAGTGCAGTAACTGTGGCGCAAAAGTAGGAAGGTTATGTCCTAACTGCAAAACACATAATGTGCTGACTTCTTATGTTTGTAAAAATTGCGGGCATGAATTACTTAAAACATGCCATAATTGCGGTGCAATGAATACAAGCAAGTCTACTACCTGCAGACGCTGCGGTGCGGTCATGACAAAAGATAATAACCAGACAACCCCAATCCCTAACAAAAACCCTATAATTGATGCTATGCCTAAATATGAGGCTGTATATTATTCCCAACAAAATGCAAAAGAAAAACTTAAAGAAAGTATTTTGAACAATAAAGTTAAGGTTATTGGTATAAACGGCGACAGCGGTTCGGGGAAAAACCTTGTTATAAAATTTGTATCAACAGAGTTGAAAGATAAAGGTTATGTTTGGCTTTCAGGTAAATGCTCAAGCCATACAAAATTAACTCCGTTCGGCTATATTCAGGATGTATTGCTCGGTCTGTTTAACCTTAATACCTTCTGTATTGATATAGAAAACCTGAAAAAAGAATCACTTAAATTCTTTAAGCAGGATTTCCCTGACTTTACCCAAAACGAAGTTTACGATTTTATTAATTTCCTATACCCCGAAAAATTGGGAGAGTTTAAGAATATCCATTCAAATAAAAATAAAACCTTTGATATTTTGTTTAAGGTATTTAGAACGATTTCCCAATCAGCGGAAGTTGTTCTTACGGTGGATAATTTCTCAGATATTGATGTTATGTCATTAGAGTTTATTAAGCAAATGTTGGAAATCCCTGAAATTTCTGACAGTCTGACGATTATTCTTGCATACTCGGAATCGCGTGCAGCCCAAGTTTGTATGCATATTGACGGGTTCGGTGATGATGCTTATGAGAATATTGCGATTGCTCCTCTGCCGAGTGAAAAGCTGCTTCCGATTTTGGATAAGTACAGTGAGCTGGCGCTTTCAATTGAGCAAAAGAATTTAATCAATAAGTATTCAGGCGGTAACCCTGCTTATTTCGAGCAGTATGTAAACCTTACTGCAGATAAGTTGAGATGCGGAATCCCGTTTGCAGTTCCTCAGACGATAGAAGAAGTCGTTTCCGAACGACTTAAACTTCTGAAGGAGGAGGACAGTATAGCATACAGAGTTCTTACGGCTGTTGCTATTCTCGGCTGTAAGTCTAACCCGATTATCCTTAACATGTTTGGTGATGTTGATTTGGATCAGTTAGATTTGATTTTGAATAAACTTACTAAGCTGAATTATTTGGTTGCACTCTCTAATGTAACCTATGAATTCAAGAGTATGAGTTTATGGAAAATGATTTGGGCCGAATTGAGGGCAGATAAAGAGCATTATAAATCTGTCTGCGAGGAATTATTTGTTCTGCTTCAAAATTATCACCTTTCTTCGCTTGCACCTTTGAGTTATATGGCGAAAGATTTGGGGTTGGCTCAACAGTATCTGAGTGTATGGACGGCAGGGGTTCAGACTGCTGCATATATCGGTGATACAAGTCTTTTTGTTACGGCTCAGAAACAAATTTTGGATATTGTTGAGAATAATAAAATTAAATCATCAGAAAATATCAAAAGAAATATTTATATTCAAAGCGGTAAACTGCTTGAAAAAACTAACCCTCAGGAAGGGCTTGAATTTTTGACTAAGGCTCTGAGTATGGACTTATCTAAGTACGAAGAAATAGACATTCTTGGCTATATTGCATCGTGTGCAATGAAAACGGAAAACTATTACGGTGTTATTGAGTGTGTTGATAATGTTTTAGATAAGTTTGAGGATACTTCTTCAATAGAGTATGCGGTTATTAAATCACGTAAATTAAAAGCGTTGAACAAAATAGGTAATTTCGGTGAAGTTGTTTCACTTGCGGAAAATGAAGTAATACCTGTTATTGAGTCGACTCTGGCTAAAAAATCGTTCAAATATAAATGGGTGAGCGAAGATGAAGTGTTTGAAACCTGGATAATGACTCTGTTTGCATTAACAAAAGCACTCACAAGACAGGGTAATGACAGAGCATTCAAGGTTATAAACGAGTTGTTTAAAATACTTGAGGCAAATGATATTCACGACAAACAGTTCTTCTGCAGTCTGCAGTTAGAATTGGCTCTTGCTAATACAATCAAGGGCAATATAAAGATGTCAAATAAAATTCTGAATGATATCTATGAAATTTATAAAAATTCGGAAGTTATAAATTCGCGTGTTGTTTCAAGACTGAATTTAATCAGTTTATTAAACAAATTCTTTACTGACAGAGATCAGATAAAAATGGAAGAATTGTTTGATATTGCGACTTTTGCCGATAATATCAATGACAAATTTACAAAAAATGTTTCAAAACTGATTTTGGGTAAAATAATTCTGGAAACACAATCTGCACAGAGTGCAATTAGTGTTTATACAAAACAGTTAGAATACTTTGCCAACGAAAAGAATGCGGTAGGCGTTCTTCTTGGCTGGTATCTTACAGCGGAAGCAACAATAAGGGTAGATAAGCAGCAGGCTTTGGATATTGCGACAAAAGCATTGGGTATTGCTCAAAAACCTGAAATCTGCAACCACTACTTTACACTCTTATTTGATAAGTTGATTTGCAGAATTTATATTTCACTTAAAGATTATGATTCTGCAAGAATATATGCTGACAGGGCATTAACTATTGCCAAAGGGTATGATATTAAGTACCAACTGGCGAAATTGTATCTGATATCGGGCGACTGCCACAGAAAAATGGTTGATACCGCAACGGATAAAAAGGCATGTATAGCTAATGCTCATGAAATGTATAATCTGGCATTAAAGATTAATGAGGTGCTTGAAATTGGCTCTCTGGCTAAGGATATAGTACAGAAAACAAATGAGTTGAATATGTTAAGCAAAGCAAACGGGATTGCGTTATAATAAAAAGAAAACTGACAAAAGGGATATAAAATGAAGAAGGGATATTTAAGTTTAGCGATTTTAATAGGTTTAACTTTGTCTGTGAGCGGAGTATCCGCAAAGATGACAAAGGAAGCACACCAGTATTACCAGCAGGCAAGTGTTTGTGAATACAAACAGGATATGCTCGGTGCAATTAAGCTTGTACAAAAGGCAATAGAGGTCAACAATGATGACGATGTTATGCTTTATACAAAGCTTGGAGGGTTATATTCAAATGTCGAACAATATCAGAATGCGATTGCTGCCTATAAAAAGGCCGCTGAACTCAGACCGAATGATGCATTTATATATGTAAGTCTTGGCAGCATTTATCAGACAATAGGTGATAATGCTAATGCAATGACCGCATACAATAAGGCGCTTGAACTTTGTCCCGAATACAAATACAACTATATAAATGTTGCTAATGTTGCTTTGGCGCAAAAGAATTACAATGAGGCTGAAGAATATTTTAACAAGTTTCTTGAATTATATCCTGATAACGATGAGGCAAAAGCAAATCTTGCCGAAGCATATTTTATGAACAATAAAGCTGATAAAGCATGTACATTATTTAAATCAATGTACGAAAAAAATCCTGACGGGTTTAAAGAATATGCAAAATACGGAACGGCTTTGTATAAACAAAAAGAATATAAAGAGGCTATTCCAATCTTAGAAAAGGCAGTAGAACAGGATGAAAACAGCGTTAAGTCTTTGGCTCAATTGGCATTATGTTATCAAAATTCTGATGATTTCCCTAATGCTGAAAGAGTTTATGCAAAGATGTTTTCTATCGCTCCTGGGATGAATGAGTTCAGACTTGATTATGCAAATATGCTCTCTGCTCAGTCTAAGGATAAAGAGGCAATCAAAGAATATAACGAATACATAAAAGCATATCCGAAAGATGCTGACGGTTATGTTAATTTAGGTGCTTTATATAAAAGAACCGATAAAATAGATTTGGCTATTGCTAACTTTGAAAAGGCTTATGAAATAGAACCTACAGATATGGATACGGTTAAAGATTTGGCCTTTTGTTATCACAAAAAATGTGATTATAACAAAGCAATCAAGTATTATGATATTGCAATAGCAAAAGATCCGAATAATTACAGTCTGAATTATAACAGGGCAATTACACTTCACGCACAGGAAAAATATCCTGAGGCGATAGCAAGTTATGAAAAAGTTTTAACCCTTAAAAATGACGAAACAATCAGAACTAATCTGAACGCAGCTTTGATTGAATACGGGTTTAAGTTGTTAGACGAAAATAAACTTGATGATGCAAGGGCTAATTTCAATAAGGCAATTGCAATGAATCCGAAAGAACCGTCTGCATATTTTGGTATGGCTTTAACCTACGAAAATGACAAGAAAGAAGAAGCACTTTCATATTTCCAAAAGGCGGTTGATTTAGACCCTGCAAATCAGGAATATGTCAATGTATATGAGAATTTTAAAAATACACTCTCTACTACTGATTTAGAAAAAATGGCATCATCGGGTGCTGTAAATAAAGATGTTGAATATGCAACACTGCTTGCAACAGCGGATAAATATTTCAAGAACAAAAACTATAAGGCAGCATTGGCTCCTTATGAAAAAGCACTTGAAATGAATCCGAACAACAAAGAAGTTTTGCTGAAAATAGGTAATATTTACAAAAACGAAAAAGATTATACAAAAGCAGGCAGCACATACAAAAAAGCGATTGCTCTTGATGAAAAATACACGGATGCGTGGTTTAATCTCGGCTTGGTTTATGCAAACACAAACAAACTGAATGATGCAATCGATTGCTTCAGCAAAGTAATATCAATCGATAATAAGTATACCTATGCATATTACGCTCTCGGGCTTGCTTACGAGTATGAACATAACAACCAAAAAGCGGTTGATAATTACCAAAAATATGTGAAACTCGAACAAGATCAGGGTATGATAAATACGGTTAATGCAAAAATCAAACAATTGCAAAAGTAGTAAATTATGAAGAAAGTTTTTTTAATATTAACTGTATTGTTATTGTGTTTTACTCTTTGCGGCTGTGATAAGCGCAAACCGGGGATTCTTTTTAATTCCGAGCCAATCACAAGAGAAAATCTTATGAAGGCATCAAGGAGTTTTGAGGCCGGTAAACCGATTTATTACCTGTTTTACAGTCCGAAAGAGATTAAGTCTGAGTTTATCCGTGTACAGGTGGGTAAAACAGGCGATAATGTCCCAAAGGGCGGTTACAATGTTGTGTGGTCTTGTGATTACAGAATTATGAAGCAAAATGCGTATTACTATTACAACCATTTTGTCCTGAATCAGCCCGGCAGGTATGTTATGCAGGTTTTTGATGTCAATAACCTTTCTATTCCTATAACTTGGAATTATTTTTATGTTTATTAGTTTTATCTGTCAAAAAATTTTTTGACGAACATTATATAAGCATAATGAATCCTGTAAATTCGGCCGTAAAATTTTCATATAACATTTCCCGCGGTTCTTCCCAGAGAAGAATTGATGCTGTCAGTGAGATAACAGATAAGTTCTATGACGGAATTTTGCCGCGGATACACAATGATGTTATTAAGGTTAATGATTTTAAATCAGTTATAAGGTCAATACTGCCTGAAAACAAACCTATCAGGATTACTGGTGTAAAAAATTCTGAAGATTATTTGGGAGAATCAGATTATATCTACGGAAAAAACGACGAGGTTATAGGTCAAACTATAGGCATACCGTTCAAACGCGGTAAGATTAAATCAACAGACTTACCTACCTGTATTCATGAGTTTGTCCATGTATTAGACACTTTGTTTAACCCGAAATATGTTGCCCGTACAAATAAAATGTACAGGCATGGACAGTATGATGCCAATTATGACAGATGTTTTGATGTTCTTTATCATCACGAAAAATGCAAGACTCCAAAGGATAAAGAAGATGTCTTAAACAGAGTAAGAAAATCTGTTAAGACTGCACTCTCAGGCCGTTCAAAAGAGGATAAAATAAATTTTATTCAGGAGTTGAGAAACGAGATGCAGACAGAATATAATGCTCACACGGCAGAAGTCGTATATGCAAAAAAACTGGATTCAGAAGGAATAAAAATAAACAAAGAAGATATGAACGATTATAATGACGGTTATATGTTCAAAGAAAAAGGCGAATTACTTAAACAAATGGGCTTAGAGCTCGTTGCAGATTCAAGAAAATCAATTTCCCGTAAAAATGGTTTAAAAAATTTCTAAGGTCGAAAAATGTATAGTGTTAATCCCGCAGTAAAATTCTCATACGAAATGGCTAAAGGCTCTCAAAAACAGCGTGACTTGGGTTTACGCATATTGACTGATGAGGTTTTTAACCGTTCTATGGCATCGGCAAATGAGGAGTATATTTATTTAAAAGATTATAAAAAAGCAATAAAAGACACTCTGCCTGAGAAGAAACGGCTAATGGTTACAGGTATAAGAGGGGTTTATGAGGGTGCAAGAAAATTTTTATATAATAAAGCTGATGAAATTGTCGGGCAGATGCTTCAGGTGCCTAAATATTCAGAGATAATAAGGGTAGAGGATGTTCCTACCTGTATCCACGAAGTTGTTCATTTTCTCGATACATTACTGAACCCTAAAACTACGGCAAGGGCGACAAAAATGTATAAGAAAAAGATGTATGACGATAAAAAATTCAAACCTTTGCTTGAAAATTCCCTTTACCATAAAGAGGTGTTTGACACGGTTCAGGAAAAACAGGAAATTATTGAACACAGAAAAAAACAGGTCGAAAAATTTTTAGAGGGCAAATCTGTTGAGGACAAAATAGATATTATTCAGGATCTACGTTTTGATATGCAGACAGAGTATAAGGCTTTCTCAAACGAAAGAAGAATCGTTAACAGGATGTATGATTTAGGCTATGAGGTTTATCCGCAGGATTTGAAAAACAGGGCGGGAGAGTACATGTTTAAGGAAAAAGCCGAAATGCTTAAGAATATCGGGTTAGATATTATAAGCAAAGAAAGAAAAAACTATGCTGAATGTATTCGACAAGCAAAAAATAATCAGCCGTAAAACACACTTAAATTATTGTATTTTAGTTATATTTGTTGTAATCTGAAACTGTGGAAAACAATGGTTTAGATTTGGAGTTTATATTACAAAGCTGCGGTATCGGAACAGATATCGATGATGAGATTTTGATTGAAAATCTCATTAATTTGTCTGACAATTATACCGACGAAGAACTTATAGAAATCTATAACCACCTTATGGGCACGGTTTATAACCCGAAAGTGCTTATGCAGTTAATCAGGCTGTCCGATAAATACAGAGATCCGTCATCACTTGAGGTTCTTGTTAATCTTCTTCTGATGAGAATAAATCTTGAAAATACCCCCTATGATTTTGATGATTTGGTTAATGTGAGAGTTATGTGCGCTAAAGCGATAGCAAACATTAAAGACACTTCTGTTGTCGGCTCGTTGCTTTATTGTCTTAACAACAAAAACGAAAACTATAAGGTCAGACTGGCATGTGCTGATGCACTCGGCAAAATCGGTGATAAGTACGCAACGGCACCATTGATTGATTTGATTCAGGACGAAGATGAAAAATCGGTTTATTTAAAAGAATCTGCAGTTTCAGCACTTGGGGTGTTGGGAGATGAAATGGCGATTGATCCTCTTGTGTCTATTCTTGATGCAAAACAGGGATTTTTGGATAAGTTTTCTTTTCTCAAAGAACGCGTTATTGAGGCATTGGGCAAGTTGAATACTAATAATTCTAAGGTTATTAAAGCCTTTAAAAAATCGTTAATGGATGTTTCTCCGATGGTCAGAATAAATGCAATCGAAGCAATTATGAACAGCGAAGAAGAAGATGCGGCTGAAATAATCAGACCTTGTCTTAACGATGACGATGATGAGGTTAAAAAGAATGCGCTTATTGCTTTGTATAACCTTACAGGCCGTGATATTCTTGATGAGGTTATTGCAATGCCTTCTTATGGTGAGTTCTTGAAAAATACAGCCAAAGAACTTATTGAAGAATATGAAGAAGGAGCTGATGATGAATAAATCAATCATTCTTCTTTCGGGCGGGTTGGATTCTCTCGTATCCCTCGGTGCGGGGATAAAGGAATATAATATTGAGCTTGCTCTGACTTTTGATTACGGTCAAAAGCCTGCTAAACGCGAGATTGAGGCATCAAAGAAAATTGCTGATTATTACGGAATAAAACACAAAGTAATTGAGCTCCCTTTCTTAAAAGAGATTACAAAGACAGCACTTGTATCAGGTGATGTTCCGACAGAAAACCTCGGTACTGAGGATAGTGCTAAGGCGGTTTGGGTGCCTAACAGGAACGGACTTTTTCTGAATATTGCCGCTTCTTTTGCTGATGCGGACGATTATACCCACATCCTGTTCGGGGCGAACAAAGAGGAAGGGCAGACTTTTCCTGATAACACTCAGGAGTTTCTTGACGGGATAAATGAAAGTTTTAAGTATTCTACTTTTAAGGGGGTTAAGGTGGCTGCACCGTTGATTAATTCTTATAAGAATGATATAGTTAAACTGGCCCTTGAATTAGGAATACCACTGGAATTAGCATATAGCTGTTACAACAGTAACGAGAAAAATTGCGGGTTATGTGAATCCTGCAAAAACTTAAAATCAGCACTTGAAAATAACAAGGCGTTTGATTACATAGAGAGATTATTTTGATTATGAAGATTAAATATATTGATGATGAAGTAAAATATATAGGTTCTCAGCTCGCACCACATTGGATTTATAAAAATTATAAATTGCAGGGTGATGCGATAGTCGCTTTTCGCGGTGAGTGTGAAGTGAAGCTTACCGAAATGGTCGATATAGAAGATGTTATCAATAATGAACCTATATACAGTAAGTCAATGCTGAGTTTTATAACCGAACAGTTCAATGTTGATTTGGTTGAGGGCGTTTTCAGACAAAGACTTTTAATCTGTATAATCAAAGAAGAACTGGAAAAAAGAGGGGTTTTTGTTGTACGAAACGGTGATGACCTTATGATAAACGGTGCGAAGTTGACTGTTTCTATCGCTACAAAATCTCATACTTCAGTTCTTATTCATACGGGAATAAATATTTTATCAGAGGGGGCACCTGTTAAAGCGTGCGGGCTTACAAGTGAATTGGGGATTGTTGACATAAAAGAATTTGCAAATACAATAATGAGCAGATACTCTGATGAAATCGAGGATATTGTTTTAGCAAGTACAAAAGTGCGTGGAGTATAGAATGAGTCAATATTATAAAAAATATATGAAAAAGCGAGAAGAAGAAAAACCCGGTTACGGGAAACTTTTTGTATATGCTTTCCTTCTCACGATAGTGTTGTTTGTAATTGTTGTGACAACCCTGACATCAAGTGATGATACAACTATCGGTGAGAATGATGAAGGTGATTTGAAAGAATCAGGGCTCGGGGTTAAGCACCTGATTGACAGCCGTTTGAGATTTATACAAATGGAAGATACAAGTACGGTTACTCCAAAGAAAGAACCTGAAGCTATTGATAAGTATGATAAAACTATTCAGGAAGAAGCAAGACAGGGTTACAGCGGAAATCTGCAAAATTCGTACGGTTACGAACCAACGCAGGAAACTAAACCGTTAAGTCAAACCTACAATAACACACAAAAGCAGGTAACGACTACCCCAAAACCTGCTACGACTGCTCCGCAGCCTGTCAGGGTTAATATTCCTGCTGCTGTACCAACCCCAAAACCAAGCAGTTCACCTGCTCACAGTATCAAAAAAAATCTTGCTCCGACAGGTATGAACTAAGATGGCATATTTAATTGATACGCACGCACATTTGGATATGTATGAGAATTGGGCTGAAATTTTTCAAAATGCTCAGGAAAATAATGTCAAAAAAATTGTTATTCCGTCTGTTGAAACACAGTATTTTCAGAAAGTCATTGATATTGCAAACTCTAATGATGATTTGTTCTGTATGATGGGGATATTCCCGACAGAGGCAAAAACTTGGACTGACGATATTTTAGACGAAATGGAAAAGTTTGCAGAGGATAAAAAAGTTGTTGCAATAGGCGAGGTTGGGCTCGATTATTACTGGGATAAAACATTTGTCGATAAACAGCAGGATATTTTTATTAAACAGATAAAACTGGCAAATAAACTCGGTTTGCCGATTGTTGTTCACGACAGAGATGCACACAAAGACTGTTTTGATATTCTTAAAGAATACAATAAGGGGTCAAAAGTGTTGTTTCATTGTTTTTCGGGGAGTCCTGAGTTTGCACTTGAGTGTGTGAAGGAAGGTTGGTTAGTCGCACTTGGCGGAGTTGTAACCTTCAAAAATGCAGTTAAACCAAAAGAGGTTGCTCAGGCGGTGCCGTTATCACATCTCGTTTTGGAAACAGATTCGCCGTATCTCACACCTGTTCCTTATCGCGGGAAAGAGAACAGACCTGCTTATGTGAAATATGTGGCGGAAGAAATCGCTAAACTCCGCGGGGTTGAAACGGATGAAATTATTGAGAAAACAACCCGCAACGCAGAAGAATTTTTCGGAATATAAATTATGAAAGAAAGACTTGATAAAATACTTGTAGATTTAGGATATTTTGAGAATAAAAGCAAAGCCTCCGCTTCTATTATTGCAGGTGATGTACTTGTTAATAATGAAAAGATAACAAAAGCGGGGTATCAGCTGAACCCTGATAAAGAGTATGAGTTCACTATAAAATCAATGCCTTATGTATCAAGAGGCGGGTTTAAGCTCCAGAAAGCACTTGATGCGTTTGAGTTTAACCCGAAGGACAGAATATGTCTTGATGCGGGAGCTTCAACGGGCGGGTTTACGGACTGTCTTTTGCAGAGAGGGGCAAAGTTTGTTTATGCGGTTGATGTTGGCTACGGGCAACTGGCATGGAAACTCCGCTCTGACGACAGGGTGAAAACTATTGAAAAAACAAACCTCAAAATCTGCGGGGTTGAGGATATCTATTCAGAGGGCGAACCGCTTGCCGATTTGCTTGTTTCTGATATGTCGTTTATTTCATTAGAAAGGGTTTTGCCTAACCTTAAAACATTGTTGAACCCTGAGTTTCACGAAATGATTTGTCTTATAAAACCTCAGTTTGAAGCAGGAAAAGAATATGTCGAAAAAGGCGGGGTAATAAGAGATAAAAATACTCATAAAATGGT
Source organism: uncultured bacterium (assembly GCA_902765215.1). GTDB lineage: Bacteria > Cyanobacteriota > Vampirovibrionia > Gastranaerophilales > Gastranaerophilaceae > UBA2883. The sequence continues at coordinate 71,449 of CACWZA010000002.1, forward strand.
TATTGAAAATGTCGCAAACTGTGTTCATTCGCTGGGTTACAAAATTTTAGGCCTGACTTTTTCCTCAATAAAAGGCCCTAAAGGAAATATTGAATACCTGATTTGGTTTACCTCAAATGATACAGAGGAAATTGATTACAATGTAGAAGATGTGGTGAATACAGCACACAGTACACTGAACGGGTAAGAATAGATTATAATAAAAAAGCGGTAATCAACGATTACCGCTTTTTTATGTCCTTATATGTTTTCTATTCTCTATTGGTAAACAAGCTTAATATGCCTACTATTATTGCTCCAATAATAAATAAAGGAATTAAAATCCCGGGCATACATACCACAACAAGCATTACAAATAAAAAACAAATAAGTTCCATATTTTATTCCTTTGTTTGTGTTTGTATTAAAGTATTGTTCTGTAATTATACCAAAATTCTGCCGTTGCAGTCCTCTTTTTGGCAAGCAGCCACAATGCCTTCGATTACACCTATTAACCATGGAATCCATGTCCAGCAGAATAACAAGTAGATAACCCCTTGACCAGGTTTACCTGCGTAAAATTTATGAACGCCTATATTACCAAGTAAAATTGCGAATAAAACATAAGGAATTTTGTTTACTGCATGTTTTGACCCAACATTGTAGTATGGACCTTCAGGAACGGGACCAACATTATTGCTTCCCTGATTTTGGCTAAGATTAATATTTATACCGCCGCTTTTTACCATATCTGCTATATCAGATTTTTCTTCCTTCTTTGGTTCTGCTTTTACGCAAACTGACTTATTCTCTGAACTAAAGATATTGACTTCATCACCAACATTCGGATTGAAATTACAATCGTCAACCCTTACTTCAGTTAAAGAGCCATCTTCGTTGCCAACAGTAATAATATCATTTTCGATTTTAATGATTTTACCCATAATTTTCCTTTCTTTTTTTCAGTATTCCTATTCCAACAAAAATAGTATACCATATTTTTTTCAAAAAGGTAGTGTATATTACGATAAATTATTAATATTATGTTGTTGAGTTCATTGTGTTTATTAGTCAAATATTAAGAGAAAATCATTAAGAGAGGTCGTCATGAACGCAGAAAAAGAACTTGGGAAAAAGATTAAAAAATTACGAAAAGAACACGGATATACACAAGAACAACTTGCTGAATTAGTTGATATTGATAATAAACATTTATCAAAAATTGAGAACGGAGTTCATTTGCCGGCATATAAAACTATCAAAAGGCTATCCGAAGTTCTTAATTTTAACCTGCAGGATATGGAATCACTGACATCAGATAAGGATTTGATTAACAGAGACCCTTTGTATTATAAAGCATTAAAAATACTCAATTCTGCCAAGACCAAGAGAGAGATTAACAACTATTTCAGAGTCCTTAAATTGGCATCTGAGTTAATGAATAAAGAATAATTCGATTTTACACTTATGTATTTTATTCAAATAGAGGCTTAAACCCTTAAAAAAGTTTTTCTTTTAAACTTAATGCGGTTGGGGTTGTTGCAAGCCCTGCCTGAGCGCTTTCTTTCAGCATAGGGGACATAAGTTGACCTGTCTGGCGCATTGCATCTATTACCTCGTCAACAGGTATTTTACTTTCTATTCCCGCAAGTGCCAGTTCCGTTGCACTCACGGCGTGCATTGATAAAAGCGGGTTTCTTTTTATACATGGTACTTCCACCATCCCGCATACAGGATCACAGGTGAGCCCCAAAATATTCTTCAAGGCAAGTGCAACTGCATTGAAAATAGTATTAATATCCCCCGCCATTGTCTGTGCTAGTCCGCCTGCGCACATTGCCGCTGCAACCCCACACTCTGCCTGACAGCCTGCAACCGCTCCCGCAAGTTGAACCTTATTAGAAATAATACTTCCAATCTTCCCTGCGGTTATTAAAAAGTTTATTTGTTCATCATCTGATAAATCATATTCTTCGGAATAAGCAACCAAAACCCCGGGTATAATACCACAGGAACCTGCGGTCGGGCACGCTACAATTCTGCCCATTCTTAAATTTTCTTCCGAAGTCGCAAGTGAATAGGTCAAAATCTTTTCATAAAGACTTCCGAAAACTGATTTTTGTGCGGAATATCGTTTAATCAGTTTTTCGCAGTCGTCACCGCACCAGCCGCTCACAGATTTTTCGTTAGAAGTTATACCTGTTTCTATGGTTTCACGCATAGTAACAATATGTTTAAGCACCTCTGCTCTTACTTCTTCGACACTAATATCCGAATTCAGGGCCTCTTCTTCCTGTGTCAGTTCCCATATTGTTTTGTTCTGGCTCTGTGCTTCTTTTTTTAATTCTTCAAAGGTTGTTATACTCATACTTCTAATTTCCTGATTTGTGTTGTGTAATATACATCACCTATGTTTGCGATGGCATCAACTATCTTTTTATCCGCATAATTATCTAATGCGATATACATTGATGCAGTTCCGCCCTTTTCGTTTCTGTCACAATGGAGTGATGCAATATTGATGTTTTCATTCTGAATAATCTTACTAACCGTCGATATCATCCCCGGTTTATCTTTATACATCAGTAAGATTGTATGGTAATTCCCCGAAATGCTTACGGAAAAACCGTTAATTTCGGTAATCTTTATTTCCCCTGCCCCGATTGAGTTCCCCGATATTTTCATATCATCATTGATTACAATATCAACAGAATTCGGGTGTCTGCTTAAGTCCTCGCCGTACTCATATTTGTACTCTATATCGCTTACTGTTTCAAAAACATTTTTTATCCTTGTATCTGATACCTGATATCCGAGTATTCCTGCAAGAAGTCCTTTTTCCGTTCCGTGTCCGAACCCTGTTTGCGCAAAAGAGTTGTACAGTTTGAAATAAACTTTTTTGACAGGTTTTGAATAGATATTCCTCGCCATTAGCCCCAGTCTTACGGCACCTGCCGTATGCGAGCTTGAAGGCCCTACCATAATAGGTGATATTACATCAAACAAGGTCTTATGATTCAATTTTTATCCCCTTTTACCTCTCTGTGATTTTGCGTCGGTTCTTTTTATTCGTTTTTCTTTCTTGATTTCGTTTATCCCTGTCTTATCCCAGTTGAATTGGTATTTTTTTGCATTTTCCATAAGATTCCAGCGGGATAAGTTTTCCATATCAGTGAACTGTTTTGTATAGCTGTTTTTCTTGCTGTCCATTGATAAGCAAGGAATACCGTGTTCTTTTGCAAGGGTTTCTACCTTTGGATCATAACCAATCGCAAGGGTTTTAACCCCGTACTTTATCGCAACCAGACAAGCGTGATATCTCATCCCTATCATACAATCGTACTGAGATATGTGTTCAATAATTTCATTATTATTGAGCCCTTTTGCAATAGTAACATTGATGTCAGGGTTCAGCTTCTTCATTTTGTTATAGAATACCTGAGAAATTCCGACATCGGCTTCATCCTGAAGCGATAATAATTCAATCTCTCTATCGAAATAACGCATATTTATTTGTTTAATAATCTGGTCAAATAATTCATCAGTCAGAGTATTGAAAATTCTCAGCTGAACCCCAATTTTTGAAGTTCTTTGAGGTTGTTCCACTTCAAGACTGTATATCGGATCGCAAACCAAATTAGCATTTACCTTCCATTTCTTCAAAAGTTGAAGACTGCGTTCATCTCTTACTGATACATAGTTTGCACGTTTGAGAACAGATTTTGCGGTGTTAGTTGCAAACCAACCGTTAATAGGCCCTATCCCCTGTGCAAAAATTACGACTTCTTTGTTAATAAGCTGCGCTAACTGGATAATGATACTGTAATACAGCAAACTTTTTGTGCTTGTGACATTCTGGAGCAGACTGCCTCCGCCTGATATTAAAACATCACAATACGCAATCTGGTTCATAACAAGAGGCATATTAAGATAATGTACACTGTGTACCCCGTAGGTATCAAAGGTTTTTCTCGGGTTTGCCGTAAGCACGGTTACATCACAATCTTTCAGTTTATCGAGTAATACCTTTAATATTGCCTCGTCGCCAAAATTGTCAAAACCATAATATCCTGATATTAAAACTTTTCTCATCTATACTTATCCTTTTAATTTTTCAAGTATTTTTCTGGTTTTATCAGTTATTTTGTCAAGTTTCTTTTCGTCACACAAATCGCGTCCGATACCTACTGCAAATGCTCCCGCGTTTATGTAATCAGATATTTCGTCTGTTTTAATATTTCCCATAGGCATAACTTTAAGGAACGGCATCTGTCTTAAGATGTCTTCTATATAACGCACCCCACCAAGTGCTGTTGTAGGGAAAATTTTTGTAAGCGGTATTCTTGATTTCCACGCAACATACGCTTCACTTGCTGTCGTTGCACCTGCGATAAAAGGAACTCCTATGTTCTTTGAAATTTTTACCATATTCATCTGAAAAATCGGTGATGAAAACATTGTAGCACCTGCTTCAAATGCTGCATTTGCCTGCCATGTAGTAATTATACCCCCTGCACATACATTGGCTTTCTTTGACACATTAGAAATTACATCATATATTTTTCCGCTTTCAACATTTATTTCTAATACTTTTATCCCGCCTTCAATCAGCGCAAATGCAATATCTTCTGCCTTTGCAGCATCTTTTTGTCTTATTATAGGGTATAACTTCTCCTCTGATAATATTTTTATTAAATTTTTGTTCATAATTTGTCCTTTTTATCTAATTTATTATATCATAATATAAATGAAGGGGTAAATATTATAGCAATATTTACATAAGAAACAGAGGGCTGTAAGTTGCGGTTTATAAAATTTTTACTGGTACTAATATCAATATTTTTATTCTTTTGGCTGGCATATTGGGCAACAGATGAATTTATTGAACCGAAAACCTATAACCATATGGTTAAGACCTTTACCGCACACGAGCCGGGAAGCAGTGAAATAGCACTGATTGTTATTGATGATAAATCTATCGGGCGACACCGCTGGCCGTGGAGAAGGGATTTGTACTGCCCAATATTTAATTATTTTAACGATTACACCAAAGCAAAAGTCGTTGTTTCTGATTCAATACTTGTCACAAAAGATGATCCCGTTGCGGACAGAAAGTATTATGATTGTCTGAAACGCTGCAAAAATATGGTTGTCGGTATGACTATGTTTTCAAGACCATATTTAGACGAGGCTGCAGGGCTGAGGTATGACGAAAAATTTAAGAAAAAGTTTGATGTTAATATAGAAGATGCGAGAACTCATTCGGAAGATTATCCTATGAGAAGTCTTGTTGTTTTCCCTGACGATTATTTTAATGCTATTGATAAAGTGGGTTCAATTAAACTGGCAAAAGGTGCGGACGGCTATGTTCGTGTTGCCATAAATGCAATGTACTATAAAGGGGTTATTTATCCTTCACTTGCGCTCAGAGCATATATGCTTGTAAAGGGTGAGAACAAGATTTATGTTACGGACAGGGGTGTTATCGGAAAAAAATCGGGGTTGAATATCCCGACTACCCGTGAAAAATCGGGTATCTACACCTTTATCAGATATTATAAACCTAATTCATCAGGGAGCGGTTATACACACAAAACATATTCGGCTATTGATATCATAGATTCTTATAATGATATAAAAGCGGGCAAAAAACCGCTTATAGATCCGAAGGTTTTTGACGGAAAAATAGTTATGTTTGGTGCAAATGTTAAAGCGACTGCAACAGGGCTTTCTGATATAAAACGCACACCTGTTTCTAATGACCATTCAGGGTTGGATATTCAGGCAACTACTCTCGATAACTATCTGCATAACCACTTTATGCATGAATTTTCTGACTGGCAAAATGTTTTGGTTGCTTTGTCGTTGATGCTTTTGACATTTTTTATCATAAGAAATTGTTCCCTGTTTATTGCAATTTCGGGGATAACTTTATTCTTAATTCTTTATATGGTTTTCTGTGCGTTCCTTTACAGAAACGGGTATGCAATAAATACGACAACTCCGATATCAATGGCTATTATAACAATGATTTTTGCATATTCTCATAAGTATATTCTTGAGGATAAGAACAAAGAAAAAATAAAAAATGCTATGGGGAAATATATTTCCGAAGATATTATGAAGAGTGTCGTCAAAAATATTGACGAATTAAAACTGGGCGGTAAAAAAGCCAATGTAACCGTTCTTTTTGCCGATATAAGAGGGTTTACCTCAATGAGTGAAAAACTTTCCGCTGATGAAGTTTCCGTCATATTAAACGAATACTTTACCGAAATAGAGCCGATTGTAACCCGCCACAACGGGGTTATAAACAAGTTTATCGGTGATGCGGTTATGGCTATTTTCGGAGAACCTATACAGGACGAAAATCACGCTAAAAATGCTGTCCGCTGTGCCTGTGAGATGCTTGATAAGGTTAAAGAACTTCAGGCTAAATGGTTAGATGAGGGAAAACCAAAAATTGAAATAGGCATCGGTATAAATACCGGAGAAGCCTTCGTCGGAAATATAGGCTCAGAAAAACGTATGGAATATACCGTTATAGGTGATATGGTTAACCTCGCAAGCAGAATTGAAGGGAATAATAAAACCTATAAAACTAATCTGTTAATCAGTGAATCTACATATTCTTATGCAAGAGGTATAGTAGATACGGTTAAAATTTCAAATGTGAAAATCAGAGGGAAAGAAAAAGAATTAAATCTGTACGAAGTTATAAAATTAATCGATTAAGTTTCATTGAAGGGAATTTAGTTTGGAAGACCTTGAACTAATACAAAAAGCAATAAATGTTGAGGTTAAAAATAAATATATAAATATTCGCGGAAAAAAACAATATTTTTCAGAGTTTATGAAATCTCACATTCGTAAAATAATCAAACAATCCGCCTTTCCCGAAAGGTGGAAGACTATTTTTCAGTGTTTTGATCTTTATTCAACTTCAACAATGCCTGACAGAAAAAAATATATTGAGCTTTTTGTAAAAGTAATGAAGCTGGAGCTTAAAAAAGAGCAACATAAAGCGGATGATGAAAAGTTTATCCCCGCAATTGATGCAGATGTTACATATATAAAAGGGGTTGGCCCGAAAGTAGCATTAAAACTGAATAAAATAGGTATCTTTACCCCTGCGGATTTGCTCTTTTATTTTCCGAGAAAACATATCGACTATTCTCAAAGGACACTGATTCGTAACCTTCAAATCGGGCAGACAACAACCGTTTTCGGGTATATAAAAGCGGTTGAAAGTTTTGTAACTCCGAAGGGGCTTGGGGTTATGAAGGTCAGAATTGCAGACGAAACGGGGAGTATAAACATAAACTTCTTTTATGCAAAGAGTTCAAAATACATTTTAGAGCGTTCAAAACGCCAGTTCCCGCAGGGTGCGGGTATTGTTATATCGGGTACTGTTAAATTAAATTCCTATGACGGAAAATATACCCTCGAAAATACAACATATTCGATTATGTCAGAAGATTTTCTTACAAAAGATAATTTGAATCTGGCAAGAATCGTACCAATATATTCTTTAAGTGAAAATCTTAATATTAAAACCCTGAGAAAAGCGATATATAATGCAATACAAACTTATAAAGATTCAATATCAAATGTTGTTCCCGATTATTTGAGGGAAAAATACCATCTTCTTGATAAAAAAGATGCGGTTGAACAGATTCATTTCCCGAACAGTATGGAAATGCTGGAAAAAGCAAAATTCACCCTTATCTTCGAAGAACTGTTTTTAGTCCAGTTAAAGCTGGCTCTCATTCGTAAGAAAAACAGAGATGAACATAAGGCACTACCTTTACATATAGAACGAGACGGGCTTGTTAACAGGTTTATAAAAGGACTTCCGTTTGAACTGACAAGTGCTCAAAAACGCGCTGTTAATGAAATATTAAATGATATGAATTCAACAGAGCCTATGCAAAGACTTTTGCAGGGTGATGTTGGTAGCGGTAAAACAGTCGTTGCCTGTATAATGCTCCTTGCCGCCGTAGAAAACGGATATCAGGCGGCACTGATGGCGCCAACAGAAATTTTGGCACAACAGCATTACAATAATCTCGTAAACTGGCTTACTCCGATGGGGCTGAGTGTCGGTTTATTCCTCGGCAGTCTTGGTAAAAAGGTCAGAGAGCAGTTTGGAACAGGACTCAGGAACGGGCAGATAAATATTGCTGTCGGTACGCACGCACTTATTCAGGAGAGTGTTGAATTTAATAACCTTGGTGCGGTTGTAATCGATGAACAGCACAGGTTTGGGGTTAACCAAAGACTGATGTTGAGAAAGAAGGCAGAAAACCCTCAGATACTTACAATGACGGCAACACCTATTCCGAGAACTCTTGCAATCACTATGAACGGTGATTTGGATTTGACGATTATTGATGAGCTTCCGAAAGGCAGAAAACCGATAATAACGAAAATGGGTATCCCGAGAAAACAAATTTACCAGCTTATTCGTGATGAAATAAATGCAGGGCATCAGGCATATATTGTTTATCCTCTGATAGATGAGAGCGAAACTCTGTCTGCAAAGGCGGCAACAAAAGAAGCTCAAAGATTGCAGGAAACTGTATTTAGTGATTTGAAAATAGGGTTACTCCACGGCAAATTAAAAAACTCCGAAAAAGACGAAGTAATGGAGAAGTTTAAAAATAAAGAATACGATATTCTTGTTGCAACAACTGTTGTGGAAGTCGGGGTTGATGTGCCGAATGCAACTGTGATTGTGATAGAAAACGCAGAACGGTTCGGACTCTCTCAGCTCCATCAGTTAAGAGGTCGTGTAGGCAGATGCGATTTGCAGTCATATTGTATCCTGACTACATCAGGTGCATCTCAGGATGTCAGAAGCCGTCTTTCTGTTATGACTGAAACAAATGACGGGTTTGTTATTGCAGAAAAAGATTTGGAAATAAGAGGCCCCGGTGAATTCCTCGGTGTCCGTCAGAGCGGTCTGCCTGATTTATTAATTTCCGATATTGTTAGGGATGCAAAAATTCTTGAAATAGCAAGAAGTGCCGCCATCGATTTTGTTAATTCCCACAATATTGAAAACTATCCCAAATTAAAAGACAGCACAAATTTAACCCTTGACGGGACTTTGCTGTTGGGAACATAAATTCTAGGACGCCTATTAGGACATTCGGAATACATTCTCGACTAAAAGAAATATTTCATATCTACTTTGTAAAATTCCGCGAGCTTGTACAAGGTCTTAATGTTTATCGGATATTTCCCGTTCTCAATATTGGACAAATGATCACGGGACATATTAACCTCATTCGCAACATCTTCTTGCGTGAGACTTTTTTCCAATCTTAAACTTTTCAATCTTCTACCCAGTTCGTTTTGTATTTTTTGAATACCCATGATACTTAAATTCTAGTGAAAAAATTAAAAAAAGTCAGTCGTATACATGCAACAAATCGGGTTTTTTTCAAAATTTAACAAAAATTTAACATTATTCTCCTCTTTTTTCTATTCCCCAAATGGCTGATTATTCAATGAAAACATGTCAATAATGTGGTACTAATTTACCAAAATCATGTGATGAAAATTTTTTATAACTTTTTAAATATTTTGTAAACAAATTTGTTTATATTTTTATATTTTATTATTTGATTAATATTACAAATAACACCTGTGGTATAATATTTTATATAAATAAGAATAGAGTGGGGATTTAAGTGTGGGTAAAACTTTAATATTAATCGATGGTCATGCATTAGCGTTCAGGCAGTTTTTTGCGTTGGAAAGAACTGCCATGAAAAATTCTGATAATCAGCCGACTTGGGCTGTATACGGTTTTTTCAAAGCAATATTTGATTTGCTCTCTAAAATACATCCCGATTCTATTGCGGTTACTTTTGATGTTTCTCATCATACCTTCAGAACGGAAATGTACGATGAATACAAGGCTAACCGTGAATCAATGCCAGATTCTTTGAGTGTTCAGTTAGAGTTGATTTATCAGGGGTTGCAGGCTTTTGATATTCCTATTTATACCCGTCCGGGGTTTGAAGCGGATGACCTTATAGGTACAATATCTGCAAGAGCAAAAGAGTTGGGTCACACAACACTTATTCTTACAGGTGATCAGGATTCATTCCAGCTGATTGATGAGGAAGGTTTGATAAAAGTTCTTATCCCGTCAAAAGGCGAACTTATGGAATATAACTGGGCAAGAGTCTATGACAAGCTTGGTGTTTATCCTAATCAGGTTATTGATTATAAGGGCCTGAGAGGTGATACATCAGATAATATTCCGGGGATAAAGGGGATAGGTGAAAAAACTGCCCAAAAACTCTTGGCTGAATATGGAACTCTTGATAATGTTCTTGAACACTGTGAAGAAATCCCGCAAAATTCACTTAGAGAAAAACTGGTTAACGGGAAAGAAATGGCTAAGCTCAGCCAAAAACTCGCAACTATTATCAAAGATGTTGATATCGATTTTGATTTCGATAAAGCGGAAGTTATTCTGCCGGATATAAACAAAGTGAGTGAGTTTTTGAGAGGGATGCAGTTCTATTCGTTTATTAAAAATATAAACAAAATTCTTTCTAATTTTAACCCTGATGAGGCAAGCAAAAATCCTCAGCCCGTGCCTATTATGGAAGCTGCCTCCCCGCAGGAAGAAACTGGCGGACAATTAGGTCTGTTCACCCAAGCCATAAAAGAAACGGTTGAAGATATTGATTTTAAGTGCAAGATTTTGACCTCGGAAAATGAAGTTACCGAATTGATTGAGAAAATAAAATCGCAAACTTTTGCAATAAATACCTACTCTGAAAAATCAAATATACTAGGTTTTTCAATCTCGATAGGCGGCGATGATAATTATTTTGTAAAAGCGGAATATACAGAACTCTTAAAGCCCTTGCTTGAGGATAAGTCAGTTAAAAAGCTGTTCTATGATGCTAAACATAATTATTATGTTCTGAAAGAAAACGGGATAACATTAGACGGTATCGATTATGATGTTCTTTTGGCAAGTTATGTAAAAGATCCTAACAGAAGCCATCTGATAGAATCTCAATCATTAGATTTCTTAAACCATATAATGGTTGAAAAGAAAGAATTAACCTCTGATTTGCTCGCTTCTGCGTGTAATTTTGCCTGTGATGAGGCTTATGCAATATATAATCTTGCAGAATACTGGAGAAATAATTTATCTCCGGAAGAACAAAAAATAGTTAACGATATTGAAATTCCGCTGACAACCGTATTGGCAAAAATGGAATATACAGGCGTTGCAATTGATATTGATTATCTGAAATCTTTGTCAGATTTTATGACTGAAAAACTCGCTGAATTAGAGGACTTTATCTATCAGCTTGCAGGCGGCCCGTTCAATATCAATTCACCAAAACAAGTTGCGGAAGTTTTGTATGACAGATTAGGAATAAAGTCTAAAAAACGCAAACGATCGACTTCTGCTGAGATATTAGAAGAACTGGCTGATGAATATGAGATTTGTGATTTTATTCTTCAGCACAGAAAATTCTCTAAACTTCGTTCAACTTATACAGATTCTTTGCCAACCCTGATTAGCAAACGGGACGGAAGAATACATACAACCTATAATCAGGCAACAACCGTTACAGGCAGACTTTCTTCTTCTAATCCGAACCTGCAGAATATCCCTATCCGTTCTGAAGAAGGAAATAAAATAAGAAATGCCTTCTGTCCGCAAGACAGAGAAAACTATCTTATGCTCTCTGCCGATTATTCTCAGATAGAATTAAGATTGCTTGCTCATGTTGCAAATGATGAGCACCTTATAGAAGCATTTACGAAAAATATTGATGTCCATACCCTGACAGCTTCAAAAGTGTTTGGTGTTCCGATTGAAGAAGTGACAAAAGATATGAGAAGAAAAGCAAAAGCGGTCAATTTCGGCATTGTGTACGGGCAATCAAAATACGGGCTTGCTAAATCGCTGAATATATCAAACGATGAGGCAGGTGATTTTATTGACAAGTATTTTGAATCATATCCGAAAATTCAGCAGTATATGATTAACAAAATAGATTTTGTTCACCAATACGGTTATGTGGAAACTCTCTACGGCCGTAAACGATATCTTGGCGCTGAGCTTTCAAGTGCGAATTATCAGATAAGAGAGTTTGCGGAACGCGCCGCAATTAATCAGCCGCTTCAGGGCACTGCTGCTGATCTGATTAAGATGGCTATGATTGAGGTTGATAAAAAGTTGACCGAAAAGAAAATGAAGTCTAAAATGGTTATGCAAGTTCACGACGAACTTGTGTTTGAGGTCGAAAAGTCCGAACTGGAAGAATTAAAAGCGTTAGTACTGGAAGCAATGGAGCTCGGACAGCCGTTCAAAGTTCCTTTGGATGTTGATATTAATTACGGAGCATCATGGAAAGAATAATAAAATCGCTGGTTGTATTTGTAATATTATCGCTACTCTGCCTTCCTGCACAGGTCAGTGCGGAAGAACCGTTGTTTGAACCTGTTCCGCAGGTGAAGAAGGAACTCCCGCATACAGATTTTTCTGCCTGTATCAAAACATTTCCTCTGACCGTTGAAAAGTTATACTATCTTACTCTTGCGGCAACTAATGAATATAACTACGAAATCAGAGAACTCCAGTCAAAAAGCGGGTATATTATTTTTGAAACAGGATATCGTAAGTTTTTGGCATCAATAATATATGTTTCTGCAAATAAGTCTATGCTTAAAATTACACCGTATAGCGGGAACTATGATTTTTCACCTGAGATTCCAAAGAAGGTGTTTAGTTATATAGAAACTTATCAGAATGAGAAGTATTAAGTGGGAATTGTTTTATTTTTCCCCGACATCCTCGCGTTAAACGGAACCGCTCGCGCTCCCGCAGAAAATTTGGCTCTGTGCGTGCTGCTCTCTTGAATTATTCGGGTACGCATAGCACTGCTTTTTTCGAAACTCTACGCACGCACATTAAACGCCACCGCAAAAAATTTAAAACCAAAAGTGTGATTTTGGTTTATGTTTTTTCACCTTTCGCTTCACTCATACCTCTGCTCACAACTTTTCGTCCTCGCATTAAACGGTACCGTGTCAAAACAAATCCAAAAGTGTGATTTTGGATTATGTTTTTCCACCTTTCGCTTCGCTCATACCTCTGCTCGGACGGCAAAAAAAAACCGCTCGAAAAGAGTGGTTTGGAATTTTGTGTATAATTCCTCGTGTGTAGAAGGTTAGTGTGTGTAGGTTGTGTGTATGAAAGGTTTTTTATGAATCTTGCTTACATCTATACAAAGTAGTTTTTGTATCTGCAGATTTCACGACAATCGTATATTGTTACAACTGTTTACACTTGCCGTGTAACAATGCACAATATCCCAAATAGATACATACGCATATTAATGGATAAATGTATTCGATAATCTAATTCCTCTACTTTTAGTTTAATTCATGTTTCAAATCTCTACAACCCTAATTTTTATCACATTTTACAAAAGTTTATAATGTGCTGAAAAACTTAACCGGTATTTCTTTATACTTAACACCTTTTTCATTAATTATGTATTGCATATACACATTAAACAGCCGTTCCGAGATGAATCCGTAAAGTCTTGGCTGATATTCCTGTTTGTTCTTTGTGATGTAGTTTTCCAGTTCAAACAAGACTTCAAACAGCCATTGGGAATATTGATCAAATAATTCTTTTTTTGCAATAAACATGTTCCAGAAATAACACTTTTTATTGGTTTTTAGTCCTGAAGTATATTGTTTCATTTCGGGGTATTTTGAATCTATATAGTCAAGAGCATAATCTAAATGTTTCTTCTCATGAGAATTGGTAAATTGTTCATAGATTGATTTTTCGGTAACGGTTAACGGGTTTGGAAGTACTAAATCACAATCAGAGAACAATTTGTCCATTGTTACATTATCTAACCCGAACGGAAATTCATTACTGTTATCCGGACTGAAAACCCTTCTGTAGTGCATTAAACCTGTGTATTCGGATTCCATATTCTTCCATATCCAGTATATTGCACTTAATTCGCAATAATCGTTGTTTTTAATTGATATGTTGTCGCTGACATTGTCGCCAATCATGTGATCCATTAGCCATATATAATCAAGCAGTTTTTCATCCTGACTGTTTTTTAAGCGGTCCCGCCCGACATGTATTGGGGTCATTACCTCGTTTTCAAAGATAACTGCGGGCTTATGGTAGGCTACAAATATATTGTATTTTTTTTGAAAAATTTCCTCTAATTTTTCTTTGATATCCATATATCTTCTCATATAAAATTAAACAAAAAAAATCATATCACATGTTAAGTCATAATACAATCTTACCGTTTTTTATGAGAATAATTTGAAGGTTCTTTCAACGTTATCTTTTGAAACTGTCTTGAGTGTTTCCATTTCCTGTTTTAATGCGTTTCTTTCATTTTCGAGTGCAGCCAGATCGTAATCGTATTTTCTGTCTTTCATATCAATGCGTTTTAAGTCTGATTCGTATTTTACTTCTGCTTTTCTTAATTCTTTTTCGTTTGCAACTTCTCTTAAATCTGTTGAAACTGCAACACTTGAATCTGTGATTTCAAATCCGTGTTTTGTGTCTACTGTAGCAATCATTGCAACGCCGTATGTGAGAACATTAGAGAACCATTCAGGATCGTTTTCGTATTCTTCTTCCATACTTATTCCGCCGCCTGCTTCAAGTAATACATTGAATAATTCAACAAGGTTAGAATATTCGCTGCCGTCAATGTTTAAATATCCGCCCGTTGCAAGGTCAGATACACCTGCAACACTCTTAGGGCTGTAAGTGAGTGTGTTTGCATAAGTTGAATATGAATTGATTATTGTTGGTGGGTTGCCTGAAACATTTTGACCGAAATCACTGTAGTTTGCCTGTGCATTTTCAGGTGTTACTGCGCTGCCGTATGCATAACAATTTTCAATAGTTACGCTTGCTTCGTCTGAGAATTCACCGAAGAATGTTCCGCTTGCAAGCAGTTTGTTTGTGCCAAACATTGCTGTGTAATCATAAATGTCATTGTTACCCAAGCCGTTGCGGTTTGCTGTTACATTCCCAGTTGCTACTGAGTTTGAAATTTTTGTTGTTCCGCGTGACATACCCATAAGACCACCGATGATTTCGTATTCTGATGATACATCACCTTCTGCACGGCAGTGATCAATTGTTAATGTTCCGTTTTGGTTACAACCAACCAGCCCGCCTGCGTATGATTGTGCGTCAAATTTGCCACCGCCAATGCCGTTTTCAATACTTATTAAGTCTGAACTTACATTTACTGCTGCAGTTGAGTTTGTTATTGTTGAAGTACCTTGTGTGCCGCCAACCATACCGCCTAACCATCTGTTTCCGTTTAATTTACCTGATACTGAACAGTTTTCTATTGTTGTATTGTTTATGAAGGCTGCCAAGCCGCCAAGGTTGTTTCTGTCGTGATTTGTTATGTTTACATTTACTTCAAGGTTTCTTAATGTTGCACCGTTTGCGTAATAGAGTAACCCTTCTGAACCGCTGTTTATTGTGATTGTGTGTCCGTTACCGTCTAAAATACCGCCGAAGTTGATTCTTTCAGACCAGTTGTCTAATACTATGTCAGCATCAAGTTTGAAATTGCCTGTGCTGCCTGATAATGCCATAAGTTGTGAAGCGCTTGTGATAGATGTGTAAGAACTCTTGTCTGTTCTCAGACTGCTTAAGGTTTTCATAAAACCGTCAAGTGTTTTATCTGAGTTTGCAAAGGCACTTCTTATTTCGTTAGGAACATACACTTTACCTGTTTCTGTGTTTCGTAAAATATAAATAGAATTATTTCCGGCTTGTGAATAAACAAAGTTTTTGAAAGTAGCATCAACAAATGTGGTGCTTCCATCTGTATTTAATATTTTCTTTTGGACTTTTATTGCTTCAAGAGCATTCAAATAATTCTCATTAACACGGCGCGTTTCATTTGCGAGCTGCAGTTTTTGCGCTTCCAGTTTTTGAGCCTTATACTCTATATCGTGCATACGCCCTGTCAGGCTAAGCAACCTTGCTTGTGATGACGATAAACCCATTTTGTCCCTTTAATTTGATAATCCTATTTGCGAAACTATAATTTTATGAATAATAACTTCACTTACTGATATAATTAACGGATTTTTTTCGGAAAACTTTAGGATAAATTTTGTGATAATTTTTGAATAACTTATCTACCTCATCACTAGTTATAATAATGATTTTCGGGAATAAGACATGTAAAAAATTAAGAAATATTACAAAAAAAGCATGCCAAAATTAAAGTATTGGCATGCCTTTTTTGGTTTAGGGAGTAATTTAAAAAACTAACCAACTAATTTGTTTAATTTTTCTATTTTTCTTTTATGTTTTTCATCTTTTTGGAAAATCATAATATATTCGTGCTTGAAGTTATTAAATCCGCCCATAAGTGCTCTGTATCTCCAGAGTGGTGCTAATTTACCTTTTGCACGTTCGTTGCCCTGCATATCTTTGACAATTGTTGCTTTATGGCGGAAGCCGAGTTTCTTCATTCTTTCCTGACATTCAAAACCTAAAGAAACAATTTCTCCGTCATGATATTTATCTCCGATAATCAATGCTGCAAATCTTTTATCTTCAAGTAAATCGTATCCGTTTTTTGCAACTTTTTCAAAGCCGTCATAAAATGCTTCGGTTGATTCACAGTTAGATAAATCTTCTTTTTTATCAGAGAACTTGATAATATCATCGTAAGGCGGATGAAGAATAAGAAGCTGCGCTTTTGCTTCTTTATCATCAGGACGCATAATATCGAGTCTTGCCTGAACTTTTTTCTTTGCAAGTTCACTTGCGGAATCAGCACAGATAATATTTACATCTGTTACTAATTGTTTTGCCGTAAACTTTTCTGAAACTTTTTCAGCGAGTTCGTCTTTGAGTTCTACCCCGACACAACGTCTGCCCATATTGATTGCTTCAATACCTGATGTGCCTGAGCCGAAGAATAAGTCTAATACAACATCATTTTCTTTTGTATATCTCCAGTATAATTGTTGTGCAATCTGAGGAATAAAGTTCCCGTGATATTCATTAGAGTGTCCGCCCTCTTTCAGTCTTGACGGAAATTCCCACAGGGTATCTGTTTTAACATAATCGTAATCCTTCCACGAGTTAAGATTAATATCGTTGTATGCAGTCGTTTTTACCTTAGGTGCGACCGTAATATCAGGTCTTAACTCAACAACTTTAGTGTTAGTTTTTCTTGCCATTTCTAAATTTCTCCTTTTCCCAATGGTCTAATTGTAAAGGAATGTTAAGAAAATTTTATCCATGAAATAGTTGAAACCGATTTTATTTTATACTCTGTTTGAATGAATGAAATGGCAAAAAAATATTTTTACGGGCATTTATTAGGCACAAGCTAGTTAAGAAAGAGGAAAAATATGAATATTAAAACAATCGGAACTTATGTTTTAGGAGGAATGATGGCAACATCTGTAACCGGATGCAAACAAAGTTTTAAAGAAGCAAAGAATGTTGAACCGTTCGTTCAGGAATGTGTAGATACAATATCTTTTTACACTAAAACTGTTTTAGAAGATCCTGCATACAAATTCTTTGGGAAAGATACCCTTGCTTTAGGAAAAGATTTCGCAAAAAATCCTGAAACATTCTTAAAAACTATGAGCGATAGTGCTGAAGCAAAAGTTCCTACAAGACTGATGGACAGTAAATTTGTATTAGTTAAAACTCCGTTCGGTCACGAACCAAAAACCGTAGAAATCAGAAAACCGATATATGAAGACACAAGAGCGGTTATAACTTCTCCGAAAATCTTTGAAAAGAGTGGAGAACAATACGTTCCTGTTGAATATTACGGTAAATAAAATCAACAAAAATTTCAAAATATTACAAAAGGTGCATGTTATGCACCTTTTTTGTGGACAAACATTTGACTAAAATGTATAATATCTTTTTGAGGAGGGAGTATTATGTTAAGAATAGATGATGTGTCAACTCCGCACACACTCAGAACATTCCGTACAAAAGACGGTGAAAATTACGTTCTGAAAGGCTCTAATCAACCGGCGAAAGCAAATGAATCGTACATTACAAATTATTTGAAATTGTACAAGAAAGTAAAGGTTGATGGTCTTGATTCTTTCCAATTAGTCGCCAAAAAAGAAGAAAAATATCTTCGAAATAACGGCGGCTCTTTTATATCCATCGCAAAAGAAAGGTTTAATCCTCTCAGTGGTGAATTGACGGAACAATCAGTGATTAGCCAGAACGTATTCGGGGGCAAGAATCTTGAATGTAAGGGCGATGTATTTAGTATTCAGGGTTCTGTCAGTACAAATATCAAATCAAATAAGGTATCGTTAATGATGGACACAACAAAAGGGGAATTATCCCCAATCGCAAAAAGAATTTTAAAAGTTATTCTAAAATAAAAAACGGTTTAGATTTTTTCTAAACCGTTTTTTTATGATGTTGTATTTATTACTAATCGAGTAATTCTCTCAAAATCTCGTTAACAGTTTGAGGGTTAGCCTTGCCTTTGGTTGCTTTCATTACCTGACCTACAAAGTAACCAAAGATATTTGTTTTCCCTGATTTGTACTGTTCAACCTGAGCAGGACTGTTGTTAACAACTTCTTCAACAATCTTTTTGATAGCGTTAACATCGGTTATCTGACTCAAACCTTTTTCTTCAACAATCTTAGAAGCAGGTGTGCCGTCCTTCATCATATCAACAATAATTTGTTTACCAATGTTGTTGGAAATGGTATTCTTTTCGATTAAACCGATTAACTCTGCAAGATTTTCAGGAGTCAGTTTTGTATCAGTAATAGTTATATGTTCTTCTTTTAAATATGCGGCAATTGGTCCCATCATAAAGTTAACCGCAAGTTTAGCATCAGCACCTAATTCTAATGTCTTATCAAAGAATAATGCTGATTCCATTTGTTCAACAATAACTGATGCATCATATTCGCTCAAACCGAGTGACATATATCTTTCTCTCTTTTGATTAGGAAGTTCCGGTAAGGTTTTTCTTACTTCTTCAACCCATTCTCTTGAGATTGATAAAGGCATCAAATCAGGTTCAGGGAAGTATCTGTAATCGTGTGCGTCTTCTTTCCCTCTCATTGATTTTGTAACACCTTCGTTGTCATCCCAGAGTCTTGTTTCCTGAATAACTTCTTCCCCGTCTTCAACGAGTTCTATTTGTCTGTCAATTTCATATTCGATAGCTCTTTGCAATGCTTTGAAGCTGTTTACGTTCTTGATTTCGGCACGGGTACCAAATTCTTTTGAACCTTTTGGCATAATAGAGATGTTAGCATCACATCTCATTGAACCTTCTTCAAGGTTTCCGTCGCAAACGCCGATATAACGAACGATATTTCTTAATTCTTCCATATAGTTCTTTGCTTCTTCACTGCTTCTCATATCAGGTTCAGATACGATTTCAAGAAGCGGAGTGCCCGCTCTGTTAAGGTCAACGAGCGAATATTTTGAACCTGCGATACCGTCAGCACCAACATGGACAAGTTTACCGGCATCTTCTTCAAGGTGAGCTCTAGTAATACCTATTCTTTTACCGTTGATATCAATATGACCGTTTACGCAGATAGGTTCATCATATTGAGAAATTTGATATCCTTTCGGCAGGTCAGGGTAGAAATATTGTTTTCTGTCGAATTTGCATCTTTCAGGAATATCGCAGTTAAGTGCAAGACCTAATTTGATACCCATATTTACGCATTCTTTATTCAAAACAGGTAATACCCCCGGCATACCTAATGTAATTGCACTTGTTTGAGAGTTTTGTTCGTTCCCGAATTCTGTACTGTCAGGTGCAAATATTTTTGATTTTGTTTTAAGTTGTGCGTGGACTTCAAGCCCGATTACAACTTCGTATTTCTCTCTTAAATCTTCCATTTATAAAACCTCTTTTGTTTCTGTGTTTTCTATAATAAATATGATAACACAAACATATATAATCAGTGAGTAGTTACCCCGTATCTGTTTATAGGATTTATAAATCGTCTAACTGTATCAGCCCGAGTTTGAGCGCTTTAATAGTAATCTGTACTCTCGATGATGCGTTAAGAGTTTCATAAATACTGCTGATATGTGCTTTTACCGTATGTTTTGTAATTACCAAAATTTCAGCAATTTCATCGTTGGTATACCCTTGTGCTACCAGTTTTAATACCTGTAATTGCCTGTTGGTAATTGTGTTTTTCTCACTTTTAATTCCGACATACATTTTCTTAATTCCTGTAAATTCTTTTTTATATTAAGTAAAAATAGAAAATTTATCTATTAGTCATGCGGCTAGTTTTTATTATCTGAGTTGTTTTTTGAGTGAGTTTCTTGTGCTTGCTAAAGGCCCGCTGTTAGGACTTCTCAGTTGTCTGTAATATTGTTTAGCATATACAAACGGGAATTTTGGTATCCAGGATAGTTTCATAAGTATGGATATTGTGTCAGCCCCCTGTGAATACATAAGTTCATCAATCGTTGCCTCGTAGGCAGGTGAAATTGATGCAATCATTTTTAAGAGATAATCTGTCAGGGTTAAAACGGAATAACTTGCACCAACCCCCGTATTTACAACGATATTTGTTACTTTAAAATCTTTATCCTCTGAAATTTCGTTTATATCTGCAGGAAGTGTTATTTCTTCTTCCGAGATTCTTTCAATCTTACTCCAGTTCCCTTCGTACTGAACCATCATAACGTGAGGCGACGGCATATAAATATCGTCAAACTCGTTTTCCAGCAAAGTGTTACCGTCAAGATCGACAACCCCGTATCTGAAATTTTTGCGTGTTAAGAACATCTTTCCGTAAAGTAAGTCGATTGATGAATATTCAGGCTGAATAATCGTAAAGCCGTTTTCGTCATAAAGCCCGTAATCGTTGTCATTACCGAATTTTACATATTTGCGTGCAACTCTCTGTACGTTTCTGTATTTTGGTAAAATTATGTAGTTCCCTTCGTAGTCAATAAGTCCGAATTTGGTTCTGTACTGCACTATCCACGACTTGTCGCCCAGTCTTATCATTTTTTTAAAGATAGGTTTTGTTATTATTGTTCCGTCAGTCTTTCTTATACCGAATTTTTTTCTCTCCTGATATGTCTGAACCAGAAGTTTTCCGTTTTCGTCTAAAGTGTTTGCATCAATGCATTCTTCCGTACATTCCGGGGTATCGGTTTCTTTGTCCGAAAAATAATCTAAATGATTATTGTTGTTGAGGGTTTCCTGATATATGGCGGTTTCTGTATCTACTGAAGCCATATCAGCATTTGCAGGAAGAATATTCAGCCCGAACAAAGTAATACATAAACTCAATATTGCTAACAATAATCTCATAAGACTATAATATCACAAATCGGTAAATATTCTTAAATCATTTAATTGGTAATTGCATTATTACTTTTAAAATGTATTATAAGTATGTAGCTTATTCTAAGGAGGTTATATGAAAGTTTTAAAATCAATAGTTTTATTGTTGGTAATAATGATATTTGCATCAGGTGTATCTTATGCGGGCGGTTCTCTGAAGAAAACACAAAAACAGCCTCAGCAGACAGTAACTGCTCATCCGCAGATTAAGGTGAATAACGAAGTATTTACGCTAAAGTTTGCTACAAACAAAACTCAGAGCGGTGAATACTTAAACGAATATTATAAACCGGGCGAAGGCCCTTCTAACTGGACTGAAATGATTACGGTAAGCGAATTTCCAAACTATCCGAATAAGCCGATGGATTATGTTGAAGCAATCCTTACCCGTGACCATTCGCCTAACAATTATGACAGACCTATTGTCAGCAACTCAAAAACAGAAAAAACTACTTTCGTTTTCTTGTTGACGGGTAAAACTGATGAAGCAAAATATGTCGAATTTAGTGTTATGCAGGTTATGCCATACAAAAACAGTAAAGGGCTGAAAACTTTGCAGTATGCTAAAAAATATTATTATACCGACAGAGAAGACTATACAAACAAATTCAAAGATATGGAAGACAAAAAAATGTATATCTTCACTCAGGTAAAAGATTTGGAAATGCCTGAAATGATCCGTCAGGAAATTGAGTAATTATTCTGATAAGTTTAAATGTAAATCATATGAACAACGACCTCGCTTGCGGAGAGGTCGTTGTTCTTTATTCACCCCTAAACAATAATTTATAGAAATATATACAAAGCACAGGTTTCATGATAGAATGTATTTGACCGTGCTCCACGGGAACATAGCGGACTTCTCGACCCGAACGCTTAGCGGGGTGCAGGGCCTACTGTGAGGCTTGTGCGAGCATCGTTGATGATTTTAGTATCGTTGATAACTTAATATATAGCGGCGTAATCTGTCGAACCGTGTCAGGATGGAAACATAGCAGCACTAAGGCAACCTTTGCGGGTGTTATATCATTAAGGGGTAGGTATTATCTTTTGATGCGGTGACTTTCATTTGCCGATAGGTAGTGGCACGGTTTTTATAATTTAATAAACAGAAAGGTTTAGTTTCTACAAACAGAAGGTTTATGTGTTTATGAAAAAATTAATTTATCTTATTATCGGGTGTTCAATTGCTTACTGGTTATATTTGCATTGGCAGGGAATCATGAATTTCTTCGGGAAAGATATTGCTATGATTCTTTTGATATATGTTGTAGGTTTGGGAGTAATCCATATTGGCGGAATTTTGCTCAAAATTCTTGCTTTTACTGCAGCCATAATCGAACCTGTTGCAGATATTTACTGCTACTGGTATGAGAACACTAAGTTTTATCGTTTCTTCCATAAAGATGAAATAAGATAGGGGTAAATATACAATATATGACTGAACAAAATTTTTTGATTAAATCAATTTCAAATGCCGATTGGGAACGCGAGCTGGAGCTTATAGGGTTTGATAAGTCTTACAGACATAAATTTGTTGATAAATTTATTTTCAGAAACCTTAAAATATACGATTTAACAACTCCACAGGCGAATATTATTAAACAAACCGCACTTTCTGTCGGGGCAGATTGTGCTACTCACAGAGAAGTTATTACAGGTAAAATCGAAAAATCTGATGTTATCTTATCGGGTACTTTTTCACAGTTGAACAAGATTGCCGTAAAACTGAAACATCAGCCATTCGGGCTTGATTTGCTTTCTGATAAAATAAGCGGACAGTTAAGCGAAAAACGAAATAAAACAAAAATCGTGGGGATTTTGAATATTACTCCTAATTCGTTCTCTGACGGTGGAATGTACAATTCTACAGAGAAAGCATGCGAGCATTTTAAACAGCTTATCTCTGACGGTGCGGACATGATTGATATAGGTGCAGAATCAACTAAGCGGGGTGCTCCCGCAATAGCACCTGAGAAGCAGTTGGAAAAAATTCTCCCTGTTCTTGAATATGTCAGACATAATAATTACAATATTCCGATAAGTATAGATACCCGCAGTTCTGTTGTTGCAGCGGAATGTCTGAAAAATGGTGCTTCTGTTATTAATGATGTTTCGGGGCTCAAATATGATAAAGATATGGCAGAGGCGGTTGCTAAATATGACGGAACACTGATTTTGCAACATTCTTTGGGTAATGAAAAAAATATGGAAGAAAATCACACCTATAAAAGTGTTGTAGATGAGGTGTTTAAAGATTTGTATGTTCAATCTGAATATGCTAAATCATGCGGAATAAAAAATATTATTATTGATGCAGGTATCGGGTTTGATAAAGAGCTGGAGGACAATTTCAGGATAATAAACCGTATAGAAGAATTTTATTCTCTCGGTTATCCTCTCATGCTCGGACTTTCAAGAAAGAGTTTGTTAGGGCTAAAAGACAGTGATAATGAGGAAAAAGATTTGTACACCCTTGCTCTGAACACTCTTGCTGTGGAGCATCATGTTGACTTTTTGAGGGTTCATAATGTAAAAATTCACAGAAAATTGATGGATATTTACAGAAAAGACTTGTTATAACCTGATTGTTACCCCATTGTGTAATATTTTGTTACATAAAAGTCAATTCCTGTTTCAAAAATGACTTTATAAAAATATAGAGGATTTTAGGATATATATTTTTATAAGGAATAAATAATGAAAGAAGCAGAATTAAATGCTATGATGTCAGTTGTTGCAGACCCGATAGAAAACGTCTATAAGCTGGAGTCTCAGAAAGATATTGATGAAATTCAGAGAATAATACGAATATTCCAGATTTCAAAAGCCCAACGAAACAAGCATAAGATGTTGTCTATTAAGAATCTGGCGACTCTGCGTATTGTGCTGAGCAATAATTAAGATTGCAATTAAAATTTTATATTAAAAAAGACACTCCGACAGGGGTGTCTTTTTTGTTGTGGGGAAATATTAATGGGCAAATTATAATTCCGTTTGTAAGGAGGTAAATATGGGACAAAAGGAAAGATTAAAAGGAACAAAAACAGAACAAAACCTGATGGCGGCATTTAAAGGGGAATCTGAAGCACGAAATAAGTACACTTATTTTGCTTCTCAGTCAAAAAAAGACGGATATGTTCAGATAGCAAAGATTTTTCAGGAAACTGCGGATAATGAAAAAGAACACGCAAAACTATGGTTTAAACTGATAAATAATATTGGCACAACTGCAGAAAACCTGAAAATGGCTATTGAAACAGAAGGTTATGAGGCAAAAGTTATGTATCCGACTTTCTCTAAAGAGGCACATGATGAGGGGTTTGAAGATATATCCAAAATGTTTGAAGAAGTAGCAGAGATAGAACAGCAACATCATGACAGGTATGCCAAACTCCTCAAAAACATAGAGGAGGATAAGGTGTTTAGTTCAGATAAACTGATTGAGTGGCGTTGTCTGAACTGCGGGTATGTTCACAAGGGTAAGACAGCGCCAAAATGCTGTCCTGCCTGCAAGCACCCACAGGAATATTTTGAGCGACACGCCAAAAATTATTAGTAAAAAGATTGTCCAATGCATCTTTGTAGCATTGGACAATCTTGAAAATGATTAGTTTGGTTATTTTTATCCTTTAATTTTTGACAAAAACCAAAGGTGCATATAGTATGCGTAAAATATACCTAATATCGCTCCCCAAAATACCTGATGCGGGGTGTGTCCCAAAAGTTCTTTCAGTCTGCCGCCGATTTCCTGTATTTCGTGTTTGTAGAAATCTTCCATTATTCTGTTCAGGCATGCTGCCTGTCTGCCTGCCGCGCGTCTTACCCCTGCTGCATCATACATTACAACAAGAGCGTTAACGAGTGCTATCGCAAATTCGATAGACTGGAAACCGCATATAAGTCCTACGGATGTTGATAAACCTACAACAAATGCAGAGTGTGCGCTGGGCATTCCCCCTGTTGTTGTGAACAGTCTGAAATCAATCTTTTTGTTAAATATCAGGTGGAGCGAAAATTTGATTGTTTGTGCAATCAACGGAACCGTCAATGCAACAAACAGCGCTTCATATCCTGTATTTACATATTGTGCTATACTCATCAAAATCTCCTCTTAAAGGTATACCTTTATATAATACATTATCCTTTGCCCTGCGGACAAATCATTAATAAATGTTTTACATTTCCCCTCTTTTTATCCAATGAGATTAAGTTTATATAAAGAGCGGGCTAATTATAAAAATACTGTGTTAGACTAATTATGTGGGGAAATAGTAAATAGAAAGGATTTAATAATATGATACCTATTTTTGATTCAAAACGCCAATATGCTCAAATCGGCGAAGCAGCAGAAAAAGCAGTATGCGAAGTAATGAGATCAGGCTCATACATTTTGGGTGCAAATACCAAAGCATTAGAACAAGAATTGGCTGATTACATCGGTTGTAAATATACTATCGGTTTAAACTCAGGTACTGATGCTTTGCATTTGGCATTAAGAGCATTAGATATCGGTGCGGGTGATGAAGTTATCACAACAGCATTTACTTTTGTTGCTACTGCTGAGGCAATAGGTATCGTTGGTGCAAAACCTGTTTTCGTTGATATTGATGCGGATACATTTAATATCGATCCTGCAAAAATCGAAGCAGCAATTACACCAAATACAAAAGCAATTATTCCTGTTCATTTATACGGTCAACCTTGCGATATGGACAGAATTATGGATATTGCAAAACGCCATAACTTACATGTTATTGAAGACTGCTGTCAGGCAATCGGTTCTTCATACAAAGGTCAAAAAGTTGGTACCTTTGGTGATTTCGGATGTTACAGTTTCTATCCTACAAAGAACCTTGGTACAATGGGCGACGGCGGTTTGTTAACTACTAACTCGGAAAGTCTTAAAGACAGAGTTATCGCTTTGAGAAATCACGGCGGTGCTGTTCGTTATCACCACGATGAAATCGGTGTTAACTCAAGACTTGACGAAATCCAGTCTGCAATATTGAGAGTTAAACTCCCTTATATTGATGAATGGAACACAAAAAGACGTGAAAGAGCATCAATCTATAATGAATTGTTTGCAGGTTGTGAAGATATTATCACTCCTAAGGAACTTGATAACACTTATTGTGTTTATCACCAATACACTGTTAAAGTTCCTAACAGAGATGAAATCTTTGACAAGTTACACGATGCAGGTATAGGTGCAATGTTATATTATCCTATCCCTCTTCACTTACAAAAGGTTAATGCTCATTTAGGACAAGGTAAGGGTTCTTTACCGATTACCGAAAAGAACACGGAAATCGTTATGTCATTACCGATGTTCCCTGAATTAACAAGAGAAGAACAAGAAACTATTGCAAGCACTTTAATCAAGTTTGTTGAAGAAAGCAAAGCACTTGTATAGTTGAAAATTAACATATAAAAAAGGGTGGTAATTTTACCACCCTTTTTTTATATGCGTTTGCTTTCTCCAAAAAGCATATCAATTATTTTTTTTAAGGTTGTAGGGTTGTTAGTTTCGTTTTCTTTCTTTGCTTTTTTTATGTATTCAAGATGTTTGTTTTTGGTGTTTATCTCTTTTTGTATATCGTCTTCTATTGTTTGAAGCGAGAGTTGGTCAATCTTTTTTGAAAATACATCATCCAGCAAGTCTTTTGTATTCAGCGTAGACTCTGTATGCTGCCATATTTTGCCTTTTTCCAGCTGAAGGTCAAAAGTAAGTCTGTGACAATACTCTTTTCTTTCAAATAATGCTGATTCTCTTTTTGTTTTTACTTTATAAGATACAATTGCATTCGGATATTTTGCATCAATATCCTTTTTTAATTGCGAGTCCATAAAAGTTTGTAATGTTTTTCTTCCCCATTTTTCAGGATTTTTATATCTCATCCCAAAATTAGTGTTGTTGTATTGAGTGTTTATAGTGTTCATTTATTTCCCTCTTAATGTGTCTGTTTATAAAACGCACGTAAAAAAATATTTTGCCGTCTGATTAGAAAATGTAAATTACAATAAGTCTATCAGTTCCTGCAAACTTTCTTGTCGTTTGCGTTCCAGTTCCGATTTTTCTCTGTACAAATCTATCCCCTTTTGCATTTTATCTCTGTGAGGAGTTTTCGGGTTTTTAATTTTTGCTTCAAGTTGTGATATAACCTGTTCTTTTTCTTTTTCGGTATTACGGTTAAATATCTGTTTGTAATATCTCGAAACCAGTTTGTCGTCTGTGAAAAACTTGCTTTTAACAAATCCGCCGACATCATACATTTTTTTGTGTAAAAGCGGGTTATGGTCGGGATCTTTATATCTCAAACCGAGTATTTCTCTTACCCTGAGCGGTGAAGTCGTTTTTGTAATATTGTAATCAGCATACTCAGTAATTGAATATCCGGCATGGAGATCTGATAAATAGTGTTTTGTGAACTGGGTTTTATCGAGCGGATGTCCTGCTCTGTAAGACATATATATCCACATATTCGGTTCTGCCCAAATGCCGTGCTGATAACCATAATCACCTGTTTCTGAGAGGTTTCTGTATACATGAAAGGCTTTATCATGCATAATTTTTTTGCCGTTTTCATCACTTACCCCCAGTTTGTACACATCCTTAAATCCCCCATAGTCAACATATTCAAGGTTTGCTCTGTATCCGTCAGGGAGTATGCCTTTTAAATTTTCGTGGAGCATTTTGTTTGCTTCTATCCCTTTGCAGTCAAGGATATTATCAATACAAAACTTGTCATCATGTGCCAAATCAACCATGTTTTCATCGTGTATTGTTCTGATGAATTTTGCCGTATCAGCCAGTACCTTTTGAAAAGCGGTCACTTTCTCTGCTCTTTCGGACGGTTTGAATAGCTCTATTATTTCAGCAGGCAAATTCCCCACGGTTGCGTTTGTTGTCTGTGGAACAAATTTGCCGTAGGTCTTATACTGCACTCCCTGACGAAAAAGTTTTCTTAATCGTGTGGGATAGCAGTTATTATGTTCTGCTAAATTTACACGCGTGAGCATATCTATATAATGCTTGGGAAAAATAAATTTGCTAAAGGGGGGGGTAAATATTTAATGGGTAAATATTTAAGGGGTAAATATATAAAATACTCCTCGCTCTAACCCTAATTTATGCTATAATAGTTCTGTCAGATTATAAGGAGAAAATTATGAAAGTTAGAGCAAGTCATATTTTGGTTAAGACAGAAGATGAAGTTAATGAATTAATTGCAAAATTGAATGCAGGTGCAGATTTTGCTGAATTGGCACAGGAATGTTCATTATGCCCGTCAGGCAGACAAGGCGGAGATTTAGGTTTCTTTGGTAAAGGTATGATGGTTAAACCTTTCGAAGATGCTGCTTTTTCTCTTGAAGTGGGTGAAGTGTCTGATCCTGTTGAAACTCAATTCGGTTGGCACTTGATTAAATTAACAGGCAAGCAAGACTAATGGATTTAAAAAAATCAGGTATCGATTATTTGTTGGTTAATACAACAAATCAGTTTTTGTTGGAATATTCTCCGATTGAAGAAAACTCTTGTCATAAATTAACAGGGTTTACGGGTGATACGGGGGATTCGTTGTTATGCCCGAACGGGAAAGCAAAACTGTTTGTTGATGGCAGATACCACACTCAGGCAGATCAGGAGGTTGACCACACAAAGGTGGAAGTCGTTAAACTGGGGCTTGGTGAAAAACAAGACGATGCTATTTGCTTGAGTATCAAACCTGATTCGGTTTTGGGTGTTGTTACAAAAAAAGTTTCCCAAAAACGGCTTGAGTATCTGAAAACTATGCTTGCGGAAACCAATGTCACCATTAAACCGCTGAGTGAGGATTCGTTTGATACCCCTTACGATAAGCAGGGGCAAAAAGCGGAGGTTATATCCGAAGAATTGACAGGAGCAGGGTTTGAGGAAAAAATTAAAAAACTTGAAAAACCTGCACTCTTTACAAATTCGGAAGAGATTACCTATCTTACAAATTTGCGTAATTTTGAGCAAAATTGTGCAGTAAAAATTGACGGAAAACTGCTTTTGCTCAAAGATAAAAATATTCTGTTTACGGATACAGAAATTTCAAATCCATCAGGGTTTGAGGTTATGCCGTTATCATCCTTTGACGGTTATATTAAAGAGATAAATGACGGGGTAAGAGTAGATAAATCGACTATAAATGCTTATGATTACTCACTTTTAAGAAACCCAATCCCTGAAAAGTCGCCTGTTAAAATGATGAAATCGGTTAAAAATAAGGCAGAATTAGAACATTTGAAATATTGTTTTGAAATGACGAATAAGGCACTTTTTGAAACAAGAAAATTTATTCAGGAAAATGAAAATATATCGGAATATGATATAGATAAAGAGTTAACAAAAAATTTCAAAAAATTCGGTGCAAAATCTCAAAGTTTTACCTCAATAGTTGCCCGTAATCAAAATTCAGCGCTTGCTCACTATATGAAATCGTCAAAAGACGAAATTGTGAAAGACGGTGATTTGGTATTGATTGACTGCGGTGCGTATTATGAGGGCGGACTTGCTACTGATATTACTAGGGTTTTTGTTAAAGGTAACCCTTCAGAGTTGCATAAAAAGGTTTATACAACAGTATTAAAAATGTTTCTCAACGCGTTTAATTATCAGGTGATTGAGGGTGTTACGACAGGGTTTGAAATAGATGCGTTAACCCGTGAATATCTTGAAAGTAACAAAGTTGACGGGTTCGTTTTTTCTCACGGATTAGGTCACGGGCTAGGTGTTTGTGTTCATGAAGCACCGCCAAATCTGAGCAAAAATGAAATCGCAAAAACTCCGATTCACAATAACATGTGTTTTACAATTGAACCGGGGTTGTATTCGGAGAAACATTTTGGAGTTCGTCTTGAAAACTCTTGTTATCTGGAAAACGGGATTATAAAATCGTTTTCAAATATGTGTTATGAAAAGAAGCTGATTGATTTTTCAATGCTGACTGATGATGAAAAAGAATGGCTTTCGCAATTTGAGGTGTTATAAGTGGAAATTACGGCGATAAATAACAGTTTGGTAAAAGAAACGGTTAAACTTCAGCAAAAGAAGTACAGAACAGAAACAGGAAAATTTTTGCTTGAAGGTTACAAATCTGTATACGAGGCAATGAACTCGGGAATAGAGGTTGAACATGTTTTCGTTTTGTCGGGAAAATCTGACAAATATAGTTTTATAAAGAGTGAATTGATAAAAACGAACGAAGCCGTGCTTAAAAAGATTTCCACAACAGATTCCGCTCCGGAGGTTGTTGCCGTTGCAATTCAACCGAAGGCAGATTATAAAAAACTCAAAACATCAAAGAGGGTTGTACTGCTCGAAAATATATCAGATGCGGGGAATTTAGGCACAATCATAAGAAGTGCCGTTGCGTTTAAGATTGATGCAATAGTGCTCTACGGGGATACGGTTGATTTGTATAATCCAAAATGTGTGCGTTCTGCAGTAGGAAATCTTTGGAAAACAAATATTGTTCAGCTGAAAACAATTTCTGAACTTAGTGAATATTTTTCAGATTTTGAAAGGGTGGCTACTCTGCCAAAAACGGAAAATTCTGTCTGGTTTAAAGACTGGACACCTTCCAGTAAAACTCTTATGATGTTTGGTTCTGAGGCAGACGGTTTGAGTGATGAATTAAAGAAATTTGCAACAAAAAATCTGACTATTGAAATGTCCGAGAATGTAGAATCTCTGAATTTGAGTGTGTCAGCAGGTGTTGTTATGTATAAAATGATGGGATAGAGATAGGTAAGGATAAGTTTTTCGGGGATGAGATTAAAGAGTCTAAAACTTAATAATTACAGGAATTGTCGTGATATTTCCATGGACTTAGATTATGACAAGATTATAATTATTGGTAAAAATGCACAAGGGAAAACAAATATCCTTGAAAGTATTTATTACTTGTCCTCATTAAAATCGCCCCGAACTTCAAATATAAAAGATTTTGTGAAATTCGGGGAATCAGATTTTAAAGTATCGGGGGAACTTTTTAAGTCAGATACGGATATTTCACTCGAAGTTGAATATAATCTTGATAAGCCTAAAACGGTAAAATTAAACGGGTTAAAAACAACTCCAAAAAATTATAAATCTGTTTTTAATACTGTTCTTTTTTCAACACAGGATTTGCTTTTGCTGAGAGGGACTCCGCAGGACAGACGCGACTGGCTCGACAGCGCCATCGCTCAGATTTATCCGACGCATGACGAGCGTCTGACAAAGTATTCAAAAATACGAGTTCAGAAAAATAACCTTTTAAAATCAGAGGAAACAGATAATTCTTTATTGGATGTTTTTAATGAGCAGTTGGTTATTACGGGCTCAAACATAATCTATACAAGGCAGAAATTTTTGTCAGAACTGAAAAAGTTTGCTATTGATAAATACTCGGGTATTTCATCAAGCGAGAAATTTTCTTTTGAATACAGTTTCCCTCATTTTGAATTAGAGGATATTGCTCAGGCATTGAGGGAGGAACTTTCTGAACGCAGGGCGGAAGAACTTGCCCGCCGTCAGGCATGTGTTGGCCCGCACAGGGATGATATTTTCTTTTATCTTGACGGAAGTGATGCAACAAAATTTGCTTCCCAAGGTCAGCACAGGACGGTTGTCCTTGCTCTGAAACTGGCGGAAATTGATTTAATCACTCAGAAAAAAGGGTACAGCCCTGTTTTATTGCTTGATGATGTCTTGGCTGAACTGGACGATTTAAGACAAAACTATCTTTTGAAATCAATCGCAAGCACAACTCAAACAATAATCACTTCTGTTGATACACTTTTGTTTGAGCAGGATTTCTTAAGAAATGTAAAGATATACAATATCTCAAACGGCGAAATAGTCTAAAAACAGGTATTTTTTAATAGCAATATGTTAAATAATGTATATTTTTGCCCTCTTTGGGTGATTATGGTAAACTAATTAATATAATAGATTTGGGGAAGAGAGTCATTGAACTCAGTTGATATAATAAGAAAAAGTTTAATAATGCTATGTGCATTTTTCACATTAGCCAATGTCGCAAACGCCGCTGCTTTATTTAACGGCGAGGAATCGCAGTTTGTGTTTCCTGAGGAAAATCCATCGGCTAATTATTTTGATACTTCCGTTAAAAATGCCCAAACTATTAAGGATATAGAAATTCTCGGAACAAATGTTATCAAACCTGCCGTTGTTCTGTCTAAAATGAACATGAAAAAAGGCGATCCGTTTGATGCAGATATGGTTCAGAGAGATTTAAAAAACATTTACCAAATGGGTTTCTTTACTGAGAAAATGAGAGCAATCCCCGTAGAAAATGCTGATGGCTCAATTACCCTGAAGATTTTACTGGAAGAAAATATCCCTGTAAAAGATGTTGTTATCGACGGTAATACCGCGATTGCAACCGAAGAACTTATGCCTTTTGTTGTCGGTTTAATCGGCAGACCTCAGAATATTGATGAGGTTAATCAGGCGATTGAAAAAATCAACGAATGTTATGCTCAAAAGGGATATATTCTTGCAAGAGTCGACACTATTTATGATGACCCTGACGGAACCATTAATATCGGTTTGAAAGAGGGTACAATTAACAAGATTTTAATTACAGGTAACAACAAAACAAAAGAATATGTTATTACCCGTAATATTTTGACTGAACCGGGTATGGTTTATAACGAAAACCAAATTAAAGAAGATTTGGTTCGTTTGTATTCTACTCAGGCCTTCAAAGATGTTAACAGAAGTATTGATGCGTGCCCTGATGATCCTGACAAATACGATATTACTATCGTAATTACGGAACAAAGAACTGCATCAATATCTCTCGGTGGTGGTCTTGATTCAAGTACCGGTGTGTTTGGTTCACTCGGTATCAGCGATAACAACTTCAGAGGACTTAACCAGAGAGTATCTCTGAGCGGTTTGGTTGGTACCGGTGTTATCATGAGTGATACAACCGTTAAAAACCACATGAATTTTCAGGCTGAATTGAGTTTCTTCCAGCCGTACTTCCTCAATGCGGATACATCTCTTATGAGTAAAATCTTCTTCAGAGATTTTGGTAGTTATAATGTACCGCTCGCAGTTGAAGACAGAATTGGTGTCGAAGCTACAATGACTCATAAGATGAAACACAACCCGAACCTTGCTTCAACATTCTCTGTCGGAGTTGAAAATATTCATGTCAGAGAAGGTGACGAAAAAAGAATTAAGAGTATGTACAGAGCGAAAAATGTTCCTATTTCGGAGCGTGCAAAACAGCTTGAAGGCGGTTTATTCTTAACCTTTAGTCCCGGCCTGAGATACGACACAAGAGATTCTGCTCTTAATCCTAGAAACGGTGTATTGGCAACTATCCGTTACGATCAGGCATTCTGTCTTGATGAGTTTAAAAAGACTAACGGTAAGCTCACAGGTATGATTAAGAGATTCTTCCCTGTTGCGTCTAAGTCTTCATTCTCACTTACTGCTAAGGCAGGCGGAAAAATCTTCGGAGACGATATGCCTGAGGTTATGGCATACAGACTTGGCGGCCCATACACAGTCAGAGGTTACAAAATCAACGGTGTAGGTACGGGTGATGCGTTTGTAATGGGTTCTGCAGAACTCGCTACTCCTGTATTCTTCTTAGACAGACTGAAAGTTAATTTCTTCCAGAACCTGCGTTTGACATTCTTTGTTGATGCCGGTAAGGTATTTGGCGGTTATCTGTCTGACAAACTTTATGACAGACCAATGGAAGCAATCTCAGCAGGTATCGGTTTGAAACTCTATATTCCTGGTGTTGGCCCGCTCTCTGTTGACTACGGTATTCCGCTCACACGCAGCGGTGCGTATGGCAGCAAACACGGTTACTTCACCTTCGGTGTCGGCGACATGATGTACTAGGGGTAAGTGTTGGATAAATACCGTGCCAATGAGGTGTAAATAAAAGTAAATATAAAATTTAAGAATAAATATCTTATTTATTTTTGTGCGAAAATTTATTATATAGAAAATTTTAAGGAGAAAAATAATGAAAAAATCTATTATAGCAGTTTTGACAGCAGTAGCACTGATGATGCCTTCTACTATGGCTTTTGCAGGCGGACTCGGTTATGTTGATTATGAAGAAGTTATTGAAAATTGTTCTTATGCACTTAATGCGAAAAAACAATTAGATTCAAAAGCATTAGCTATTAAACAATATATGTTTGATAAGGAAAAAGAATATGAAGCTATCCAGTCACCTGTTCAGAAACAAAATTTTCAGGATAAAGTGACTGCCGAATTAAAGCAAAAACAAAACGATTTCTTAAGAGAACAGGCTAAAACCGAACAACAAATCTTTGACAAAATCAGAGAAGTTGCAAAAGGAATTATGGTTGAGCAAAAACTTGATGCGATTATCAGCGACAAAGCAGTTTTTTGCGGCGGGGTTGATATCACAAAAGAATTAATCCAGAGAATGAAAGGTGTTCAATAGGGGTAAATATATAGGGGAAATTCCTTATATGTATCCAATTTTTTAAAAGTCTTAAGATTAACAAAGTGAGGGAAAAAATGTTTAGCAGAAATCTAGAGTATGTGATTAAAGAAACTTCAACTGAAGACAGACAGGCCTTACAGGATTTGCTAAACGAAATGTCTCAGGAAGGCTGGGATTTGTATACCCTTCACGAAGTTGAAACCGAGGACGATATTGTATATAGCTGTATATTTATGCGTGAGCGTCCTGCAACTGACGAGAATGAAGTGTTTGATAAAGTGGTTAATGTCAAAAACTTTAAAGCTCAGATGGAAAAGATGCTTTCAAACAATATGACACCTTATGAATCTTGCAGGGATATTATAAGCAAAATAAAAGCCCAAAAAGAAAGAGTGGCAAATGTAAAATCTCAGATAGATAAGGTTGACTGGTCAGAACGCGATACTCTTAACAGACAGATGTCTGACGAACTCCAAAGACTGGAAAATCTTAAACAGGATTTGGTGAAAGAGATTTCCCCGGGGGTTATGTATTCCCGCATAGGTGAGGAAAAATTTACGGTTAATCTCAGCGATGAACTGTTAGAGTTTGTGAACCCTGATAACCAAAATGATTTGTTATCGGAAACGGTTAAATCACGCCAAAAACTGACTGATGAACTTGGTTATGTTATTCCGCGTATGGTTTTTCAGGATAATGATGAGTTGGCGCCGTATGAGTTCAGCATTAAGGTTCATAACCTTGAAGTGTATAAATCTACTGCGGTACCTGAACATATCGCATTCTTTAAAGACGATCTTCATCTGACAAGAAAACCTGCCGGAACAATTGTTGTTAAAGACGAAATTACAGGCAAAGATATATGGTGGGTAGATGTTAAACAGGCTGATGATTTTTGGGCAGAAGGGTGGTCTGCAGTTGAATATATTGCAAGAGCAATCGAGTTTATTTCGGTTAAATATGTTTCTGAAATACTTGATTATAGCGATATAAACAGATATGTTACTCTTGTTGAAAAGCGAAATCCGTTTGTTATAAATAATATTATTCCTGATTTTATAACAATTGCAGAGTTAAAATATATTTTAATCAACCTGATAAGAGAACGCATTTCAATTAAGGATATTGATTATATCTTTGAAAAGATTAACGATTTTTCTGACGAAATGTCAAAAGACGGTTTATTGGACAGAATAAGATTATCACTTGCAAAACATATCTCTCAGAGATTCATAACAAAAGAACCGTCAAAGGTTATGGAATTTTCAGGCAAAACCTTAGACGATATGTTTTCTTTGTCTGAATCAGAGGATGGTGCGGTCATAAAAGTAGACGGCAAGTTTGCAGAGAAACTCGCTAAAAAAATGAAGAAAATTGCAGATGCCAACGATTTGAAAGAGATTATTCTCGTTGTTCCTATGGAAATTCGTCATATGACCTTTGCTATTTTCTCTGAATTTATCAATATGCTCACTGTTGTTGCTCACGAGGAATTGTCTTGTGACACAAATATTGAGGTTATTGAAACGATTTAGCAGGGCTTTGGATAATATACCCAAAATAAAAAGTCGGAGATTTCTCCGACTGCGTCTGTGTGTGTAATTGATGAATTTTGAAAATATGTGTTCTGTTTTTGATTTATGTCTTTTCTAAATGGTCTTTATCTGTAACCATTGTGTGAGGCGGGCATTTTTTATTTACCCTGCCCTCTATCCGATTTCCTCCAGCAAGTCGTTAATCTTGTTGATGAGTTCGGCATCTCTGTAAGAATCCGTGTGGGATAATGCTTTTTTCAACAGGATCTTTGCTTTTGCAGGGTTCTTAAGGTCGTACATAAGTTCACCTGCTGCAAAGTAGTTTTCCGCAATAGAGTTTTCCTCTTTTGCTTCCGAATAGTTTTTGACTGCGTTTGCATAACACTTAAGCGCCTTATCAGGTCTGTTGAACTTGTTGTATGCTCCCGCTGTGTTGCTTGATACATAACCTTTCATTTCTGAGTCGTCTGTCTGTTCAATAAGAACATTTGCTTCATCATAGAAAGTGAAAGCATAATCGTCGTATCTGTCTGTATAAATATTAGCAATATTTGTCAAAGATTTTGATTGTGATGACAGGTTATCTTCTTGTCCTGCATACGATACTGATGTCATATAGTGATCTATTGCAGAGTGTACCTGATTTACATCATCATAAATCTTGGCCATTGAATAATGCGCCTTTGTCTTGATTGATGTATCTGTTGTATCATTCAGAGATTGATTATAACTGCTCAATGCCTGTACGAGGTAGTTATTATCATCATAAATCTTACCCATTTCAAAGTTAATCTTTGATTGAGCTTCAGAATCGTTAATCGCTTCTGCTCTTAACAACGCTTTTTTGAAGATGCTCATTGCTTTTGCAGGGTTGTTAGAGTATGCCTGCTTTTTAGCCTGTACAAACAATGACTTCAATTCGTTATCTTCAGGGATAATTGTGATTCTTGGTTTATGTCTTTTTGGCGCAACAGGTCTTGCAACGCGTTGATCTCTCGCAACTCTAGGCGGTTTTTTGACAACCGGTACCTCTGCGTGGTGCATAGGTTGAGGTGCTTGTGGTCGCTGTGCGTGCTGAATAGGAACAGTTTGGTTTACAGGTTGTTGATATTCAGGTATCGGTTCGTAATCAGGTATTTCACCTGTCGATTCTTGTGCCTGTGCTTGTTCCTGTTCCTTTTGTGCGCGTGCAATAGCATTTACATTTGCCCGCTCCTCTACATTATCAGGCTGCTGCGGTGCATTTCCCCCCTCAGGGAATTTGACTAAAAAGTCTTCGTTGATTTCACCGTCGTTATATTTATAGTTAATTCTTTGTAAAAATAATGCATCTAACCAGTTTTGGACTACCTTTGATTCCTTGTCCAAAGTTTCGGAGATGTATTTATCAATTATGACCGCCGCATTTTGCAGATTTGTCTGAACAAAATTGATAGACGGTGCGTCACCTTTTGTGTGTTCTATAACTTCGTTTAAATAATCTTCAACTTCATCGACTAAACATTGAGGTGTGCCTATTGCTGCATAAGTTCCTCTGAAATCTTTGATAACCTGCGCAATATTGACACGGTTGTTTTTAGCCATATTGTTGATTTGTTCCTGTACCTGCGGATCAGCTTCTACCGGTTGTTTTGGTTGATAAGGCTGATATTGTTGGACAGGCTGATAATTTGGCATAGGCTGACGAGGAGCCATAGCCGGTTGTTGTTGAATAGCTTGCGGTTGTTGTGCAGGTGCCATAGGCATTTGCGGTCTTGCCTGAGGAATTGACTGATTCCCCATTACTCTTGGGGCACTCTGTGCTGCAGGTGCAGGTCTGCCCATAGGAACAGGTCTTCTTCCGCCGCCTGCCGTCATAGGCTTGGTTGGGAACGGTTTTTTGCCCCCGTGTGCTGTCATTGGAGCTCTGCCTCTTGCTATTGTTCTTGGTCTTCCTTCTTCCTGCTGTTGCTGTTCGCCCCTGCCTTGTTGTTGACGGTTATTTTGCGACAGCGCATCCTGAGTCTGTTCTTCAGACTCTTGCTCCGTTCTGTAACCTTGACTCATATATGGTCTTGGCTGAATATTCATCGCATTATACACTACAAACCGTCCTTCCCAAAGAGAATACGACACCTTTTAGAATACCTTTAAACAGTCTCTCTTGAAATCGTCTGTTTAAATGACTTCTGTTTCTTATTTAATTATTTTTTTTTATTTGTCAACTTTAAAAAGAATGTTTTTCATGCCTGTATTGCGTTTTGCTTGTATTTATAAGTGTTTTGAGGTAACATATTTTGAGGGAGAAATATAAATATGCAAACCATCGGACTTGATAAAGAAGAATTATTAGATTTATATAATACAGATTTAGATACATTATTAGAGCTTTCAGCTCAGTTTATGAGTAATAATATTGAGTTTTGCTCGCTCGTGAACGCGCGTAACGGTAAGTGTTCCCAAAACTGCAAATATTGTGCTCAAAGCAGTCACTACAGAACGGATATTGAAACTTATCCTCTGATAGAGCCTGAAAAGGTTGCTAAAGCGGTTGAGGAAGCAAAAGCACACGGGGTTAACCATTTCGCCGTAGTAACCTCAGGCAAGAATCCGGAAGAAGAAAATTTCGATAAAATAATTGAACTGATTCAAGAAATAAATAAGTTTGAAGGAATATCCAGTTGTGCATCTATAGGTATTCTGAATGATGAAGAAGCCAAGAAGCTTAAAGATGCGGGCTTAAAGAGATTTCACCATAACATAAATACCTGTGAATCTTATTATCCCGAAGTTTGCACAACACACACTTGGCAAGACAGAGTAGAAACCTGCAAGTTGGTTAAAAAGTACGGTATGGAATTATGTTGCGGGGTTATACTCGGTATGGGCGAAACTGTCGAACAGCGTGTTGAGATGGCAATGGAACTTGCTGAAATTCAGCCGGATTCTATTCCTATCAATATTTTGATGCCTATTCCTGAAACTCCGTTTGAGAATTATTTTGATAAAATCGATGAAGAAAATATTTTAAGAACATTAGCAATTTTTAAGATTGCAAACCCAAAATCTGTTCTTCGTTTCTGCGGCGGACGGATGAGATTATCGGAAGATGGTCAGGAACGCGCCTTAAAATGTTGTGTTGAGGGTATTCTCACAGGGAATTACCTCACTACAACAGGCAAAAGCCCTGAGGAAGATTTGAAAACTGTTGAAAAACTGGGTAAAAATTTGTTGAAATAAAAAGGTGAATAGAAAATAATTAATTGCCCCTCACCCGCGGAGAGGTTAAAAGTTTCTATAATAATAAGATGCGGTAATCTATGATTACCGCATCTTACTTTTTTATTTAATTATATTTTAATCTTAATGTGGTTTAACCGTAGATTTGAGGTGAAGTTCTCTCATTTGTTGTAATGATGCTTCGCCCGGTGCGTCTGACATCAGACATTTTGCCCCTGAGTTCTTAGGGAACGCAATAACATCACGGATAGAATCAGTTCTGCAAAGTAATGCAACCAATCTGTCTAACCCGATAGCCAAACCTGCGTGAGGTGGTGTACCGTATTGTAATGCGTTAACCATGAACCCAAATTTTTCGGTTGCTTCTTCTTCTGTCAATCCTAATGCCTTAAATATTTTCTTTTGTACTTCAGGTGAGTGGATTCTGACAGAACCACCGCCTAATTCTGTACCGTTATAAACAATATCGTAAGCAATTGACTTAACATTACCCAAATCACCGCTGTCTAATTTGTCTAAATCTTCCAAATTAGGTGACGTGAATGGGTGGTGCATTGCCATAAATCTGCCTTCTTCGTCTGACCATTCAAACATAGGGAAGTCTACTACCCAAAGAAGTGCATTATCTGCTTCATTGATAAGGTTAAGTGTCTTACCGAAGTGAAGTCTTAATCTGCCCATAATATCGTAAACGAGTTTCGGTTTATCGGCTACAAAGAAGATAATGTCGCCTGCTTTAGCGCCTGCTCTTTCCTGAATAGCTTTTGCCTGTTCATCTGTCACAAACTTGAGTACAGGTGATTTTGCAGTTCCGTCTTCTAAGTAAATAATGTTTGCAAGTGCTTTAGCGCCGAATGATACAGCGAGTTTTGTAATATCGTCTATATCTTTTCTTGAATATTTAGCACCGCCTTCAATCTTGATACCACGAACAATACCGCCTGCTTTAAGGGTGTTCTTAACGATATCAAAGTTTGATTCGAGTATAATATCGCCGATATCAAACAGTTCTAAGCCAAATCTTGTGTCAGGTTTGTCTGAACCGTATTTGTCCATTGCTTCCTGCCAAGTAATTCTCTTGAACGGAGGTTTAACCTCGATACCTGCTTCTTTGAATGCTGCAGCAACAACACCTTCTGTTACCTCAATAACATTGTCCTGATCAACAAATGACATTTCCATATCGATTTGGGTAAATTCAGGTTGTCTGTCTGCTCTCAAATCTTCGTCACGGAAGCATTTTGCAATCTGATAGTATCTTTCAAAACCACCAACCATTAATAACTGTTTGAAGATTTGCGGTGATTGAGGAAGTGCATAGAATTTACCTTCCTGTACACGAGAAGGAACGAGGTAATCTCTTGCACCTTCCGGTGTTGTTTTGATAAGGATAGGTGTTTCAACTTCAAGGAAGTCTTCCCCGTTTAAATAGTTTCTTACCGCTGTTACAATCTTGTGACGCAAGGTCATATTGTGAAGCATATTTTCTCTTCTCAGGTCAAGATAACGATATTTCAAACGAACATCTTCTGATACATTTTCGTCATCAAGTACGAACGGAAGTGTTTTTGCTTCTGATAAAACCTGTGCAAATTCAGGATAAGTTTCAACTTCGCCTGTCGGAAGTTTGTCGTTATATGTTTCTTCCGGACGCATAGTTACTTTACCCTTGATATTTATAACTGATTCTGTTTTTAATTTTGAGAATATTTCGTGAATTTGCGGGTTAATCTGAGGGTCTGCAACAAGTTGAAAGAACCCTGTTCTGTCCCTTAATTCAACGAAAATAATTCCGCCTAAATCTCTGACACATGCTACCCAGCCTGAAAGTGTAACTTCTTCTCCAATATTTTTTGCGGTAATCTGTCCGCAATTATGTGATTTTAATGCCGTTTTCACTATTTTTCTCCCTTACTAAAATTCTATGCGTTTAAATAATATCAAAAACATGCTCAATTGTGAACAAATTACTAAATTTTGTTACTCTGCCCTTTAATCTTTTTATCTTGTCAGGGTGTCGTTTTTCGATTTTTTTAATTTTCTTTGTCCGGCATGGGGAAATTTTTTATCAAATATTTACTAAAAGTGTTTTATTGTGAAATAAACAAACAAAATATGAGAATATGACTGTATTCCAGTAATTTGGTATCATAAGACCATTTTAAGAAATGTAACAAATTTGACTTTTTTTGCCGGTTTTTTTTGACAGTCATGCAAAAAAAATATATAATGAGTGTTATAAATCTATTGAAGTTTAGTGCGATTAAAATATATAATAGTGTGACTTTTCCGAAAGGAGAAAATTATGAAAACTGCGTCAAAAGTTAAGGAAAGTAAGTCAGGCTTCAATGATGAATTTGAAAACTATCTCAAAAAGCAGTGC
Source organism: uncultured bacterium (assembly GCA_902765215.1). Taxonomy (GTDB): domain Bacteria; phylum Cyanobacteriota; class Vampirovibrionia; order Gastranaerophilales; family Gastranaerophilaceae; genus UBA2883. Next base: position 113,468 of record CACWZA010000002.1, read on the forward strand.
ATTAAGACTACTTTCAACGGCTCTGAGCTGGAAACATTTTCTTGGTACAAGAAGGTTTTGGGTTTAGTGTAACTCAACCGGAATTAACTGATCTTTGTAAGTTTAATACTTGATTACAAATCGTCAAGGTAATTTACGGTTACTGTGTTTGGGGATGAATAATTTAATACAGAATTGTCAATTAAAAATCTTGGGATACCCGCAGATTTTAGTTGTCGACAATCTTCTGTGCTTAATTTTCCGCAGGCAAGTACCGGAAAAAGGGTATTCTCGCTAACCCATTTTGCATACTCTAATCCTGTTGACGTAACAGGCTCTGTTGGTGTTGACTTTATGTTACCTACAATAATGAAATCAGCACCATCTTTTACTGACTGAATCACACTCTCTTGTGTGTTTGTATATAATCCAATAATAAAGTCTTCTCCAAGTAATTCTCTCGCAGAGTGGATATCCAGCCCTTCCTGTTCAAGATTTACACCATCAGCCGAAGATAAATAGGCAATATCTGCTCTGTTTCTGATCAACAACGAGGCATTAAATACTTCGCAAAGTTGTTTTGTCTTTTTTGCTGTGTCTAAAAACTGCTTATCAGGCATGTCCCCACCGATAAGTTCAATGATTTCTGCCCCTGCGGATAAGTATTCCGCTATTGCGTTCAATAATTCATCAGAATTTGAATATCCTGTGTCGTTTACGGATATCCCGAATTTCTTATTTTCTATTTTTAATTTTGTTAGGTTCTCTCTTACATTTGCCATGGTTATATTATAGTATAAATTATTGTATTAGGGGGATGTATAAAATACCCATCACCCGAATATTCTTCATTTACCCCCGATTAAACTACCTGCATATATAGGCTGAAAGAGTATGTAAATATAACAAAAACTCTTTTAAGATGCCGGTATGGTGAAAACAAACTACAAAAAAATTCCGCAGTCTATCCTGATTGAAATGGCTCAAAAAGATAATTTTGAGGCTTTAGAAGAGCTTATAAGGCGTATTCAGAAGGATATTTTCAGTATGTATTCGCATATTTGCAAAAAACGAGAAATTGCTGCTGATTTAACTCAGGAAGCCCTTGTGAAAATTGCAAAAAACCTTGAAAAATTGCACGATTCAAAGAGTTTTAAAACTTGGTCAAACAGAATCGCGTTAAACCTCTTTTACGACTTTGTCAGGAAAGATACAAAACATACCCCGCCCGTGAGCCTTGATGAGGTTGATAAACCTGAGGTTGAGGATAAACATATTCAGCCGATGGAAAAGTGTATGGCATCAGAATTAGGCTGTATTATCAAGACAAGTATATTATCTTTGCCTATAAATTCAAGGGTTGCAATTGTTCTCAGAGAATTTGAAGGAATGAGTTATGAAGATATCGCAAACCTCACCCATACCTCGATAGGAACCGTAAAATCAAGAATTTCCCGCGCAAGAATTAAGCTGCAGGAAGAACTAAGTGATTATTTATAATGACAGGAGTGTAGATTATGAAGTTGACTTGCGGCCAGTTTGAAGGACTGATAACATTTTATATAGACGGTGATTTAAGTAATAGTCTTAAACACGCCTTTGAGGAGCATCTGGCTGAATGCAGCGGTTGTGCAATGAAGTTTAAGGTCATTCGCTCAATAATCAGTGATATAAAAGGGGCATACAAAAAAATAATCAGTGATAACTGTCCGACTGAGGATAAACAACCCTCTGTTCAGCTCTCTAACCCTGTTATTACTGCTTCCGAAGTTTCGCTGATGGAGCTTTCCGCCTATGTTGATAATGAGTTATCTGACGAAGGTAATATCAGAATAAGGCGTAACATCGTTTCAAAACCTAAAATCAGGGGCAAAATTGAAAAGTTATACAAACTGAAAAAGATTATGCATAACTCCTTTGATGAGCAAAAAAATAAAATGAAAACAGATTTTTCCAAAGAGGTGGTAAGAACTGTTAATAATGACATCACGGCAAGGCAGGTCTGTGTGCATTGTTTTGCCTTTATTCTGGTTGTTGTTCTGGCAATAGTTTTATCGGTATGGACAATTCTTAAAATGATTTAATTATTCAATTCTTAATTTTTCATTAAGAAAATTAATTTTTGCCGAATTTTGTTATACATTAGATTATGTAATATCAGTAAATTAAATAGGAGGATTATAGAATGAGTATTAAACCTTTAGCAGACAGAATTGTTATTAAATTAATCGAAGATACAGAACAAACTTCAGGCGGAATCTTTATTCCTGACAGTGCAAAAGAAAAACCTCAAAAGGGTGAAGTTGTTGCTGTTGGTGCAGGTAAAGTCGGTGAAAACGGTGAAAGAGAACCAATGGATGTTAAAGTTGGGGATATCATTCTTTATGCTAAATATGCAGGCACAGATATTAAAATGGACGGGGTTGAATATAAAATCTTGTCTATTAAAGATGCTCTCGCAGTTTTAGGTTAATAAAAGTAAGATTTTAAAGGAGAAATAAAAATGGCAAAGAAAATAGTTTTTGAAGAAGAAGCAAGAAAAGCTCTTCTTAGAGGTATCGATGCAGTTGCAGATGCCGTTAAAGTTACCTTAGGCCCAAAAGGTCGTAATGTAATCTTGCAAAAGAAATTTGGTGCACCTCAAATCGTTAACGACGGTGTAACTATTGCAAAAGAAATTGAACTCGCTGACGGGCTTGAAAATTCAGGCGCTCAATTGTTGAGAGAAGTTTCTTCTAAAACAAATGATGTTGCAGGTGATGGTACAACTACTGCTTCAGTTTTGGCTCAGGCAATCGTAAGAGAAGGCTTAAAGAACTTAACAGCAGGTGCTAACCCTATGTCTATGAAACGCGGTATTGATAAGGCTGTTGAATTAGCAGTTGAAAAAATCAAATCTTGTTCAAAATCAGTAGACACAAAAGAAGGTATTGCACAGGTTGCTACAATCTCTGCAGGTAACAACAACGAAATCGGTGAATTAATCGCGGAAGCAATGGACAGAGTTGGTCATGACGGTGTTATTACCGTTGAAGAAAGCAAATCTTTCGGTACTAACCTCAAAGTTGTTGAAGGTATGCAATTCGATAAAGGTTATATCTCACCTTACTTCGTTACTGATGCTGAAAGAATGGAAGCAGTTTTAGAAGATGCTTATGTTCTTTGTGTAAACAAGAAAATCAACCTTATCTCTGATTTGGTTCCTGTTCTTGAACAAGTTGCCCGTGACGGTCGTTCATTGTTGTTAATCGCTGAAGATGTTGAAGGTGAAGCACTTGCAACATTAGTAGTTAACACAATGAGAAAAGTTTTAAGAGCAGTTGCTGTTAAAGCACCGGGATTTGGTGACAGAAGAAAGGCTATGCTTGAAGATATTGCTATCTTAACAGGCGGTCAAATGTTCACTGAAGAACTTGGTATTAAATTAGAAAATATTACAACTGATATGATGGGTAAAGCAAAACGTGTTACTGTTACTAAAGATGAAACAACAATCGTTGTCGGTAACGAAACAAAAGACGCTGTTGCTAAACAAATCTCATTAATCAAGAGTCAAATGGCTATTTCTGACAGCGAATACGACAAAGAAAAAATGCAGGAAAGAATCGCTAAATTATCAGGCGGTGTTGCTGTAATCGAAGTTGGTGCTGCTACAGAAGTAGAACTTAAAGAAAGAAAATTGAGAATCGAAGATGCTCTTAACGCTACAAGAGCTGCTAACGAAGAAGGTATCGTTCCTGGTGGTGGTGTAATGCTTATCAGAGTTCAACAATACTTAGAAGAAAAATTAGCAGGTTTGACTTTCGATTCTGATGATGAAAAGAGCGGTTATAAAATCTTGATGGCTGCATTAGATATGCCATTAAGAGCTATTGCATACAACGCAGGCGCTAAGTCAGATGTTGTTGTAGATAATGTAAGAAGCGGCAAAGATGCTTACGGTTACGACGCATTGATGTATAAATATACTGATATGTTTGAAGCAGGTATTGTTGACCCTGCTAAGGTTACCCGTTCAGCATTGGAAAACGCTGCATCAATTGCTTCTATGTTATTAACAACTGAAGCAGCTGTTGTAGATGTTCCTGAAGAAAAGGCTGCAACACCTGATATGTCAGCTATGGCAGGCATGGGTGGTATGGGCGGTATGATGTAATCGCAACATACAAAAAAGATTAAAAAGAGATGTGATAACTGTCACATCTCTTTTTTAATGTGTGGTATTTTATCCCGTCTTATTTTTTCGGACATATACTGCGTAAAGCAGTTCTGAAATCTTTGTTTCTTCCGTGCCAGAAGGTATCCATGAAAAACCCTATTGTACTTGTTAAAAACTTGTTTTCAGGTAAATGTGAATGTTCCATGGCTTTTGAGGTCTTTTCTGATATTATATCAAGATTTTCCCCTAATTCTGTTATTTGTGTATCGGTAATTTTTGGGGCAATTACAGGTAATACATTTTCGTCTGCAAAAAGTTTCATAAGTGATTCTTTGCTCGGAAACATAAAGGCACGCTGTTTTGCTCGTTTAATCTTTATAATATCTACCAGATTGATTTCGTTATCTGTTGTCATTAAATTGTTTGAGTTGAAATAATCAATATAACAGTTGTTTTTCGTCAGCTCGGCGACCTCGTCCGTAAAAGCATTAAAGCTCTTTTGCTCCATAGATGAAACTTTTTTTATGTCGGATAAATATTTGTTTATATCCTTTTCGCTCATGTTTTCTCGGTGGGTGAAAGGTACGCTGTATTCCTCTCCGTCCTGTTTCAGCATAACGAGTAAATATTTGCCCAGACTCGCAACAGGTTGACCTACATTGATTTTAGGGAACAAATCTTCCGTTTTTGTGACAGTTGTTTGATATTGCCCTATGTTTTCCGGTGTTATCCCTCTGTATGCTTTAAGCATAAAATTATCAGATTCGGGGATAGAGTAAATTTTATTAAATCTGCCCTCTGCCACATAATTGGTTTTATCGGCAATAATTTCACCAAGCCGTTCTTCAATTTTGGAATCACGATTAAGCCGTTCAAAATCTTCATAACTTTGCCCGTTTCTCCGTCTGCTCGTGAAATTTGCACGATAATAACTATCTCTTATATTAATATCCATATTTATATAATGCCTGTAAAAAATTTTTTTGCTCAATTATTGTTTTTGGGGGGATATAAAATACCCCTCACCCGAATATCTAATAATTTGCAGGCAAATCATAAGATACTCGACCTCTCCCGCGGAGAGGTTACTATTTTTCATTTACCCCAAAACTATTCTTTTCCGCTCTTGCAATTTGGTGAAAAAAAGAGTAATATACTTTAACTACTATTTCAACTTTGTGGTTGATTGATTATTTTGTATTCGGGTTTAAATTAGTGTTAGGCAGGTATAATTTATGGCAACATACGAAGAATTAATAGAAAAAGCAAAAGAAGCATCAAAAAACGCATACGCACCTTATTCCGATTTCAGGGTAGGGGCCTGTGTGCTTATGGAAAGCGGTAATATATATACGGGCTGCAATTTTGAGAATGCAAGTTACGGTTTATCAATCTGCGCAGAACGTAATGCGATAGGTTCTGCTATTGCAAACGGTGAAACCAAAATAAAAGCAATTGCAATATATTCACCGAATATGTATAACTGCACTCCCTGCGGGGCTTGCCGTCAGGTTATTAACGAATTTAAAACCGATGAGACAGTAGTTATAACTGTTGCTGCAGATAAACTTATTACTCACACAATTGATGAACTTTTGCCCGGAGGTTTTACTTTATAATGTATATTCTTGAATGTATCTTAAGATACTTGTTTCCTAAAAAATTAAATTCAGAATATGATTATAATCCCTTAAATCAAGATTCTACAGAGGACGACGAGAATTGTTCTCACGAATTTATGCCTGTCGATAGTACGGGTGAAACCCTCGCTTGTATTAAATGCGGGTTTATAGTAAAAAGAAAAGGTAATACATTAATTGAGGACGAATAATTATGATTTCGTTTAATGATATTGTAGAGAGAGTTCAGGCACATAAGGTTACGGATATAGTTATCTTCCTGTGCTTTTCTTTGGTAATGACACTGATTGTTTCTTCTCAGAACTTCTTCTTCCAGAGAGTTGTTGAGAACGGTATCAGTAAAAGAGATATTATCGCTCAGAAAACCATAACGGTTGTTGATACCAAAAGAACTGAACAACACAGGCAGGAGGTTATTCAAAATATTGAACCTATCCTTATTCCTGCGGAAGATGAATTTATTAAAGTAAATTTAGATACACTTCAGACATCTATAAGACAAATAAGACAAAAAGATGTCAGTGATGCTACCAAAAAAGATGAATTGGGGCTATTGTTCGATATTTCAGCGAAGGACAGAAAAGCATATCTTGCAAATTATCTTTTGATTTCTTCTGATGCAGAGCTTCAAAAAATATTTGATAAAGCGAAAATTACACTGGTCAAAGTTCTCAATGTCGGCATTACGGAAAGCAGTTACGAAGACGGGAAACTAGATAAGATTATTCAGCGTAATATACCTGTTAATACTCCCCGTAATCAAATAACAATTATTACAGCACTTTTGAAAGAAATTATTACTCCAAATCTCGTTGTTGATGACTTGGCAACAGAGATTGCAAAAAAGAATGCTCAAAACTCTGTGAAACCTTATGAGGTTGTATTCCATCAGGGCGATAAGATAGTTTTCGAAGGTGAGCCTGTTACGAAATTAAAGAAAGATGCTTTGCGTGAAGCAGGCTATAATGTTCTTGAACTCAATTTCTGGGGAATCTTCGGGATATTTATTCTTGTTTTATTCTCTACATTTATATTTATGCAGTATGAGAAAAATTTTGAAAAAGTATTTTATGAATCGCATCATATAACGATTACGGGATTTTTGGCGATATTTCTGGCGCTGATTGCGGCAATGATTCCAACGGGATTTTCACCGTATATTTTGCCGTTCCCTGCGTTCATAATTATATTATCAGTATTTACAAATGCCCGAATAGCGCTCTTTGCTTCTATGCTTGAACTTGCAGTTCTCACAGTCGGGTTACATTACGGTATTGAGTTTGTGACATCGTTCCTTATAATAAATGCAGTATCTATGATTGCAATATCAAAAATCAAATTCTCAAAGAGATTTGACCTGATTATTACAGGGTTAAAAATCTCATTGGCAGGTGTTGTAATCGTTTCAGCCGTTTATATACTGGAAAAATTCCTTATTGATGTAGAAAACTTCCTGATTTTGAGAGATTTGTTGTTAATCTTCCTGAACGGGTTGTTGAGCGGTATTATTGCATTAGGGACACTCCCTATATTGGAAAGTACATTCGGAATTATTACTCCGTACGGTTTGGCTGAACTTGCCGATCATAATCAACCGTTGTTAAAACGTTTACAGTTTGAAGCACCGGGAACATATCACCATAGTTTGTTGGTTTCTAACCTTGCGGAAGCGGCTGCGGAAGCGATTGGTGCTAACCCGATACTCGCAAGAGTCGGCTCGTTCTACCACGATGTTGGGAAATTAAAAAGACCGCTTTTCTTTGTGGAAAACCAGTCTTATTTTGGGATAGAAAACCCTCACACAAAACTTAACCCAAGACTTAGTAAGATGGTTATTACAGCCCATCCTAAAGATGGTGTGGAAATTGCAAAAGAATATCATCTTCCGTCTATAATTCATAACTTTATTCTTCAGCACCACGGTGAAGGACTTGCAAGTTATTTCTATAATCAGGCCGTTGCGGAAGAAGGGATTGAAAATGTAAAAGAAGAACAGTTCAGATACACTGGCCCTAAGCCTAATATGAAGGAAACTGCTATCCTGATGATAGCTGATGCTGTTGAATCTGCTGTGCGTTCTTTGAAAACACCTTCTAATGAAGAAATAGAAGAAATAATTGATAAAATTATTAAAGAAAGACTGAATGACGGTCAGTTCTCTGATTGTCCGCTTACCCTCAAAGATTTGAAGGTTATTGCAACAACATTTAACCGTATCCTGAGAGGTATGCAGCATAACAGAATTAAATATCAGCAATCTATTGCGAATGAATTTAATAATGTCAGAGTTCAGGGTTCTGTTATGGATTCCGATTTGGAAGCGAAGATTCAGCAATTAGAACAAAATAAAGAAAATAGCGAAAATAATGAATAGTAAAACAATAAATATATTTACCGAGAATATTTATTCCGGCTGGGAGCTTGATGAGTTTGAGGTTATTCAGAATACCCGTAAAATTGTTGAGTTTTACCTGTCTCAGCTCACAGATGTTTCCTGTCTTGAGGGGTTTGATTTCGATACTCTCGTATTTGATATTTTGTTTTGCGACAGCAAAAAAACGCATCAGATAAATCGTGATTACCGCGAGAAGGATTATCCTGCCGATATCATTACATTTGCAATTTTCGCTGATGATGATGCAAAATTTGTCCTTGATTCTGAGATAAACCTTGGCGAAATAATACTTGCACTTGATAAAGTAAGAGAGGAAGCAAAAAAACATGAAGTTTCCGATAAATATGAGTTGTATTTTTTGATTGCTCATGGTATTTTGCATTTGCTGGGGTTTGACCACCAGAGCGAAGAAGATTATAATTTTGTTGTGGAAGTACAGAAAAAAGCACTAAGATATGCCGAAATAGGTGAAAAAGATGAGTAAATACAAATCACAAGGGTTCAGAAATACATTTAAAAACGCAAGAAAAGGGTTTAGACTTGTTTTGAAAAGCGAGAGAAATCTTCGTATACACTTGATTGTGGGTTCTCTTGTTATGATGGCGGCTATACTTTTAGGGTTTGATGTTGTTAAATTCTGCATATTACTCTTTGCTATTGCAATGGTAATCGTATCAGAGATGTTAAACTCTGCGATTGAATTTACACTTGATTCATACTATCACAACCGATATAACAAAATGGTCGGTATGGCAAAAGATATTTCAGCAGGTGCTGTTATGCTTGCAACCTTTGTAAGTATAATAATCGGCTGTTTGGTTTTTGGTCAGTCTATTATTGAAATGATTGCCCGCGGAAGTTTGTTATAATTTTATTTTACCCTTGAAAAGACTTCTACATCAATATCATCAAAGGTGTTATCAAAGAAAAATGCAGAGCTTGCAACCATTGATGCGTTATCCGTGCAGTATTTCATTATCGGTGCATTAACTCTGTAACCTTCTTTTTCCAGTTCAAAAATCTTTCTGCGTATTTCAGAGTTAGCCGCAACACCTCCTGCAATAGCAACCTGTTTGTATTTTTTAACCTCAAGAGCGTGTCGTACTTTTTTAATCAGGGTTTCGGAAACACATTCCTGAAAACTTGCACAAATGTCGTTCAACGGGATATTTTCACCATATTCTTCTTTTAACTTTTTAACAAGTCTTGAAGTCGCTGTTTTTAGTCCGCTGAAGCTGAAATCAAATTCCCCGACTTTTGCTTCCGGAAGTTCAAATGCGTGAGGGTTGCCCTCCTGAGCCAGTTTATCCAGTCTTGGCCCCCCCGGGTATGGTAATCCAATCAGTCTTGCGACTTTATCGTATGCCTCTCCGACAGCATCATCTATTGTTTCTCCGATTATTTCAAGTTCGGAATATGACTTAACATCAATAATCTGTGTGTGTCCGCCACTTACCAAAAGTGCAATAAACGGCGGTTTTAAATCTGTATCTATAAAGTTTGCACTAACGTGTGCGTTAAGGTGGTTTACCCCGATAAACGGTTTATTATGTACCAGTGCAAGGGTTTTTGTAGCATTCAGTCCGACAAGCAGGCATCCGACAAGCCCCGGACCTACAGTGCCCGCAAAAGCATCTATATCTTCAGGGGTAAGGTTTGCTTCTTTAAAGGCTTTATCTATAACTACATTAATCGCTTCTAAATGTTCACGGGCAGCAATTTCAGGAATAACCCCTCCGTACTGTTCGTGAGTTTTTATTTGTGAGGCAACAACATTCGATACAACATTTCTTCCTCCCTGTACTATTGCACAGGCAGTTTCGTCACAACTGGATTCTATCGCCATAATGTAACTATTATCGTTTAATGTTACCTTTTCACCCGTAAATAATGTATTTTTATTCTTTTTCATAGTATTATTATATAACAAAAGTGGGCAGTGAAGAAAAATGCAATTCATAGATAACACGAAAATTAAATTAGTTTCAGGACGTGGCGGCAACGGTATGGTTGCTTGGCGGCGTGAAAAGTATGTCGATAAAGGCGGTCCTGCAGGCGGTGACGGCGGGAACGGCGGCGACATATATCTTGTTGCAGATGAAGGTTTGGCTACCCTCTTAGATTTTAAGTTTCGTTCTGTTTTTAAGGCTGAAAATGGTGAAAACGGCGGTATTAAAGGTATGCACGGTAAATGTGCAAAACACCTTTATATCAAAGTGCCTTTGGGAACAGTTGTTACTGATGATAAAACAGGTGCCGTAATTGGAAACCTGACAGAGCAGGGGCAAACCGTACTTATTGCAAAAGGCGGCAGAGGGGGCAGAGGTAACGCAAGATTTGCTACTCCTCAAAAACGCGCTCCTCAATATTGCGAACCGGGGGAACCGGGGATAGAAAGGTTAGTAAGATTAGAGCTTAAGCTCATATCTGATATCGGTTTGTTGGGTATGCCAAATGCGGGTAAATCAACCTTTATTAGTGTTGTAAGTTCCGCTAAACCGAAAATTGCAGATTATCCGTTTACAACTCTTGTTCCAAACCTTGGTGTTGTCAAAAAACCAACCGGTGACGGGTTTGTAATTGCCGATATTCCGGGGCTTATTGAAGGTGCCAGTGAAGGAGTAGGGCTCGGTTATGAATTTTTGCGTCACGTTGAAAGATGCAGATTCTTAATTCATATCGTAGATATTACTCAGGATAACCCTCTTGAGAATTATAAAATTATTAATAATGAACTGAAAAAACACTCAGAGGCACTTGCAGAACGATATCAAATAGTTGTTCTGAACAAGATTGATGCGGTTGATGAGGCGCGCAAAAACGAAGTTCTTGCAGAGTTCAAAGAATATCTGCCAAATAAAGAAGTGTTTACTATGTCTGCCGTGACAAAACAGAATATTGATGAATTGATGTATTTTGTATCAGAAAAGGTTGATGAGATTGAACGACCTGAAATAGAAGTCCATGTTGAGGAAGATACAGGGGCTTATGATAATGATGACAGCAGTTTTGAAATATTTAAACTTGATAAAAATACCTTCCTTATTCAGGGCGGGAAACTGAAACGACTTGCAAGCGTTACGGATGCAAGAAACCCTGAACAGATTATAAGACTTCAACATATAATGTCTGCAATGGGAGTCTTTGAAGCGCTAAAATCCAAAGGTATCAAAAACGGCGATACTCTGATTATTGATCACTTGGAACTTGTTCACTATGATGATTCCCTCTGGGATGAAGGAAACGGTTATTAGTTTACCAAAAAGTAAAGAACAAAGTTGTTATCAACCCTACAGCCATACAGTAGTATGCAAATACTCTTAAAGAGAATTTTGATAAAAACTGTAAGAAATATTTGATACAGATATAGCCTACAATAGCGGAAACTATAGTTCCAATAGTTATGTATGTCCAGTTGTAAGTGGCAAGTTCAGCGAATTTAACCTCTTTTAGCGGGTAAACTATTGATGCTCCCAATATAATAGGAATACTTAAGAGGAAAGAATATCTTGCGGCAGCCATTCTGTCTGCTTTTGAGAATAAACCGCTTGCTATTGTCCAGCCTGAACGAGAAAACCCCGGAAGTGCTGCCAACCCCTGAGCTGCAGCCATTATAAGGGCGGTTTTTAAAGAGATTTTGTTTTCTTTCTCTTTTACGGTGTCTGAATATTTTTCAGCCCCGAAAAGGAAGAACCCCGTTATAATCAATAAAAATCCTACAACAGCAGGTCTTGTCATAAGTGTTTCTGCCGTATCATCAATGAATAATGCAACAATAATTGTGACAAGTGTCCCGAAGATTATATAAAGTCCGAGTTTTGCGTTGTAGTCAGTATAATCTTTTGTTTTTATCCCGTTAATTAGGGCATTCCATATTTCAGCGACTTCTTTCCAGAAGAAGATAAAAACGGCAATAAGTGTGCCGATATGGAGCATCATACTAAGTACAATATCGTAACTCGATTCATCAGGTATCGGGTTGCCCGATATTATCTGTAAAATGTGTGATGTGAAAACAAGGTGTGCGGAACTTGATATTGGCAAAAATTCGCTCAACCCCTGTACTATCCCCATTGCTATTACTTTTATTAACGCTAACATTTATGTATTATCTCCCCATTTTTACGATATGCTGAAACTAATTCAACACTATATTTACCCCTACTCTTCAAAATAACTTGCACAAGATGTTGAAGTTTCCCAGATTGAAATCTTATAAGTTTGCGGAATAACTTCTTTCATTTTTCCATAAATATATTTTGCCAAAGTTTCGCTGCTCGGACTTATCCCCTTGAAATCAGGTAATTCGTTAATGTCTTTATGGTCAAGTAGGTCCAAAACAGATTTTAAGTGTTTCTTTAAAACCTTATAATCAATCAAAATATTGCTTTTGTCTAATTCAGTACCTCTGACATACGCTTCAACAAGCCAGTTGTGGCCGTGTTGGTTTTCGCACTCTCCCTCATAGTTTAAAAGATGATGTGCTGCTGAAAAATACATTTGTGCTTTTATTTCGTACATAATTTTCTCCCTCGGTTTATATTATAACATAGATAAGGGGTAAATATATAAAACGCCCCTCACCCTGATTCTGATAGTTTGCAGACAAATCTACCCCCCTAAGCGGTAGATATTTATAAAATCAAGTAATCTTTCTTTAAATGAACGCTTTTCAGGGTTTCCGCCTGCGTCAGGCATGATTTCAAATCCTTTGCTTCTCTCTATCCATTTATCAAATTCTTCTCCAGACAGTTCCATATCTATTGCGTTATCGGAATTCAGACTGCTCAGCGGAATATGTCTTTTTCCGTCTTTTAAGGCTTTATTGTTTTGTTTTACAACTGCACAATACATTGTCCTGTTAAGATCAAAGAAGTATTTGCCGTCTTTTTTTGCCAGTATCGGCTCTGTATTTTCGTCGATCGCTTTCGGCCAGAATACTCTGGCATCGTTAAGTGCTCTTGTAATGTCGCCCCACGAACGAACTTCCTCATTACATTGAGGAACAGGTCTGAACCCCATCATTGTGTGGAAATTTACTGCAGGGAATAAGCCATATAATGGCATTGATTTTATCCCGTTTCGGTTTGCTTCCTCGCATGCAGCCTGCAGTAATCTGATTTGTACCCCGGAATAGTCGTTGTTTTGTTTTGATGCTATAAACCCGCCCTCAAATTCTTTTTTGTTTGTGTACGGGTTAATTCTTATACCGAATGTTTTTGAACCTAAATATGATTTACCGTTAGTCAGATAAGCATAATATTTTAGTCTGTGTGAATCAATCTCATTATCCCCTTGAATTAGTTTGTATTTCAGGTCTATATTAACCGGCTCTCCCGTTTTTAATGATTTTACCGTTGTCATATTTGATTTTGTCTGACTTGGACGAAATGCATCCGTATACAGTTCATCCAGCGTTTTTGAATGAACCGAATCAACAGTCTCTTTCAGGACTCTCATTGAGTGCTTATAGAAATTCTCAAGAAGTTCTGACTGAGGGTTATATGTTCCTGTCACACGAGGTAAAATCATAACTGTATAAAACATGAAAAGAAAATTAATTGCCTGATATGATGAAATATTAAAATATTGTAACCCCTGTAATATTTTAACTCTTTTTTATAGTATAATATTTTTACAATTTAGGGATACAGATTATGATTGTTACGGAAAAAACACAGGAAAATAATGTTAATACGGAAAATGTGGCGCAAAAGAAAAAGCCGTCAGATAAAGAATGTTTGCGTAAACCTGAATTTTATAATATATGGCGCAGGATATTGCAATATATCGCTATGCATATAGTGTATAAAATTATGTATAAGGTTATGTATAGACTTGAAGTGCATGGACGCGAAAATTTGCCAAAAGATAATGCATATATCGCAGCATCTAACCATTTATCCGCTCTTGACCCTCCTCTCGTTTGCGGAGTGTTGAATAAAGGCGGTGCTTTTATGGCTAAAAAAGAATTGTTCGATAATCCTTTTTTAAGATTTTGGTTAAATGTGCTCGGAGCTTTTGCTGTTGACAGAGAAAAATTAAGCATAGATACTCTTAAAACAGTTATGAATATTAAGCAAACAGGTTGGGTGCTTGGTATCTTCCCGCAAGGTACAAGACAAGATCCGGGTAAAATTACAGGTGTAACCAAAGGGTTTGCTAACATAGCAAAGAAAACAAAATGTGCTGTCGTTCCAATAGGTTTAATAGGAACAGATAAAAAAGCAAAATTTCCGTTTGGCGGAAAAATAATTGTAAGAATAGGAAAACCTATTCCATATAGTGATAATATTCAGGAAGTGGTTGACAAGTGGGGAAAGGCTATTGAGGAATTGACAGGCTATGAATATGTGCCTTCAAAGAACTAATGGGGATTACGGAGTTAAGAATATGGATACAAGAAATTACAACAGACGATACGCAAGCGAATACGGTTGGCCCCGTACAATTTTTTACAGAGTCTTTCTGTTCCTTGTTGTTTGGACTGTTTCTAAATTACAGTATTGTATAAAAATTGTGGGCAGAGAAAACATCGAAAAGGGTAAACAATACCTTTATACGGCAAATCATACATCTTATCTGGATCCGCCTTTCGTATCTCTTGCAGCCGATGAAACGATTGCATATATGGCAAAACAAGAATTGTTTGACGAGAAAAACTGGCTTTTGAGTTCTGTTGTAAAAATATTGGGCGCTTTTGCGGTAAACAGAGAAAAACCTGAACTGGCAACATTCAAAACGGTATTTGATATCAGAAAGAATACAAGATGGTCGCTCGGTATTTTCCCTGAAGGTCAGATAAGAAGCACCGGTGTTATTGAAAATATTCAGAAAGGGTTTATTACAATCGCCAAAAAAGCAAAATTAGATATTGTGCCTGTCGGGATAAAAGGTTTTGACGGTTATGCAGGAAAGAAACTGTTCCAAAAACATATAACTGCAACTATAGGGAAACCGATTTCTTATGAATTGTCTGATGATGAAATCTTGCAGGAATGGGCAAGACAAATCTGTGAATATACCGGATATGAAAATAAAGCCTGCTTTGCACTTCACGATCAGGAACACGAAAATGAAGCGGAAAAGGTGGAAGCACAATAAAAATATATTTAAAGGGAGTGTGAGAGCATTCCTTTTTTAATAGCAAAAATTTTTCTTCAGACTCGTTTACCCTGATATGAGAATATTCTTAAATACGGTGTCAGTACAGCCGTCTTTTACGGCTAAGAATAAGAAAAAGGCTGACTCCCCGTCGGTTTGTTTGTATGAAAAATTCAGGCAGGGGGAACGACCTGATATTTTTTCGTATTCGGATAAATCGACAGAAAGGTTAGACTTTCTTGCGGAAAGATACCGTAAAACGCCGACAATTAGAAACAAAAGGGCGTTATTAAATCATGAAAGAAAGATGCTTTATGAGGAGCTTAGCCATCCTGAGCTTACACTTGCAAGGAATTATACTGCCATTTCGCCGATTATCCCGAAAAATACTAAACCTGAGGTCGTGGATAATATTATCACTAACTTTAATCTTACGGGACTTGCAAGACTGGAACGGTTGTCAAAACCGTTTGAAACCCGTTATACGGGCAAAAAAATGAAACTGCTTGATAAAATATATGACAGGGCAGACGAATCAAAACCGTTTGGGGAGGATGTCAGGTTTAATGTGCTTTCTGCAATAGAAGGTGTAAACTATGTTAATAAAAACAGGGTTTCAGCTGAGGAAGATTTCTTTGGTGATTTTGCAGAACTGTACAAAGAAACAAAAAGCGCCGATGCGCTCAAAGGGATTATGATTTTTGGCAAAAAAGAGAATAAACCTCAAATCACGGGGATAATAGAAGATGTATTGAAATCTGAAAACGCTGAACCTGAAGCAAAACTTCTCGCTTTATGGGGCGGGGGTAAGTTCAGGAATGACAAAATCTTTGGTGCTTTAAAAAATGTTGCTCTTGATAAAAATGCGGGTATTCAGGAAAGAGAATTTGCCATTCATTCAGTTTCGCTTTATATAAAGGAAAAACCTGATGAGGTTGTTGAAGTTATGGACAAAATAAGCCGTGACGGAACAGTTTTTGAGCCTTTGGGCAGAGTATTAAAAGACAAAGTTACGGGGAATTATCATAATCAACCAAACAGGGAATATAAGTATAATAATCTCACAAATGATGAAACAAAAGCCTTTAACGAGTTTAAGAAAAAACATCTTTTTTATGATTCAAAACTAAACCGTAAAAAACAAAACTTTATTGACGGCGATTTGTTGATGTATAAAAATCTTATCCTCGATGATTATTATGGGGAATTCAATCCGATAGCCGTCATTCGTGATACATATACAAGGGTTTTCCCTAAAGAGGCGGGGGACAGACATTTTAATCAGGGGTTGAAAAACAGCGGTTGTTTTGCCGATTCTGTTGACGGTATTCACACTCCGCAGGCAATCATACTGAAAAAAGATTTGATAGCTGATGAGGGCGGACTGTCCTCTGTCGGGCATGAAATAGGACACGAGGTTGAGGAATATCTGACTGAGCAGGAAGAAAGAGAGTTGAATAAACTTTATCAGAAAGCAATACAGGAAAACAGGCTGCTTGGTGATTATGCGGGCAGAAATGTGGATGAATATTTTGCTGTCGGTTGTGATTCTGCGTGTTCCGTTTACAAACCGCACAGTCACCTTTTGAGCGGGGATTATAAAAATACCCGTTATACTCTCATGTCAAAAGATCCCGAGTTGTATAAGTTTATTTTGAAAATATTGAAGAAGGGATAATTATCCTACACATTAAATCTGAAGTGGACGAGGTCGCCGTCCTGAATTATATATTCCTTACCTTCAATACGGGTAACACCTTTGTCCTTACATGCAGGGTATGAGCCGAGTTCTACAAAGTCTTTATATGGGGTAATCTCTGCTCTAATGAACCCTTTTTCAAAGTCTGTGTGAATTACACCCGCTGCCTGTGGCGCCTTTGTTCCTTCTTTTACTGTCCACGCTCTTACTTCCTTTTCGCCCGCTGTAATAAAGGTGAGCAGTTTCAAAAGCGAATAAACAGACTTAATCATTTTATCAATACCGCTATCTTCTACTCCTAAATCTGCAAGGTATTCTTTTGCCTCGTCTTTACCAAGTGCAACAAGTTCTTCCTCTATCTTTGCAGAAATAATAACTGTCTTTGCGTTGTGTTCTGATGCGTATTTTTCAACGAGTTTTGTATATTCGTTGCCGTCTTTTAAATCTGTTTCTGATACATTAGCACAATAAATTACAGGCTTAACAGACATTAAATTCATTTGTTTAAGTACACCCATTTCTTCTTCGTCAAAGTGTTCTTCAGGTTTGATAAATGAGCCTGCCGATAATAAATCGGAAACTTTTGAAAGCACTTTATCCTCTAATACTGCAAGTTTATCGCCTGATTTAACCTGTTTTAATATTCTTGCCTGTCGTTTTTCAATAGATGCTAAGTCGGCAAGTATAAGTTCTGTGTTGATGATTTCAATATCACTCAGAGGATCAACTTTGTTTTCTCTGACAATGTTTTCGTCATCAAAACATCTTACAACCTGAATGATTGCATCAACCTCTCTTATGTTATGTAAAAACTGGTTTCCAAGTCCTTCCCCTTTGCTTGCACCTTTTACAAGACCTGCAATATCCACAAATTCAATCGCTGTCGGAATAATATTATTGGTCTTACAAAGTTTTGCAAGTATTTCCAGTCTGTCGTCAGGTACGGTTACAACCCCAACATTTGGCTCAATGGTACAAAACGGATAGTTTGCACTCTGTGCGTTCATTGATGAGGTCAATGCGTTGAATAATGTTGATTTACCTACATTTGGTAGTCCTACTATACCTGCTCTTAACATGTTTATTTGATCCTTTCCATTGTTTAAGTTAATCGGCTTTGCCGATAAAGAAATTTCTAATCACTGACTATTTTAACCCCGGAGCTTGTACCAAGTCTGTCTGCTCCTGCGTTTATCATTTCTATCGCAGCTTCTCTGTCACGGATTCCGCCAGATGCCTTAACCATAAGTCCATGCGGTTTTACTGTTTCTGCCATAAGTTTTACATCTTCCGCTTTTGCTCCGACGCCACCTTTTACAAACCCAGTAGAGGTTTTGACTAAATCAGCGCCCGCTTTGATACAAAGTTCGCATGCTGTACCAATCTCGTCTTTTGTCAGCAAATCGGTTTCCAGAATAACCTTTAACTTATTGTTAGGGCATGCCTGTTTAACCGATTTAATATCGTTTATAACATAGTCATAATCTTTGTCTTTGAGTTTAGAAACATTGATAACCATATCAATTTCGTCTGCCCCGTCAGAGAGCGCTTTTTTTGTTTCGAAAACCTTAACTCCGGTTGTATTTGCCCCGAGAGGGAACCCGATAACGGTTACAACCTTAACGCCGTATCTTTGTACATGTTCAGCGGCATCTTTTACATAAGCAGGGTTAATGCAAACCCCGAAAAACTTGTTTTCTATCGCTTCCTGATACAGTTTTTCAAAATCTTCCTTTTTTGCGTCCTGTTTTAACAGGGTGTGTTCAATATATTTGTTAAGTTCCATTTCTAAACCCTCTCTGTTTCAAGTATAGCATGGACAGGGGTAAATGTATAAAAGTGAATCAGTAATTTCTTTATGTGTTTTCACCGATATAATAATTTCTTGTTCCTAATTATCAGAAAAACCTTCGTCTATCTTCAAATTATCACCGTTATAAGCGTTTACTGCCAGACGGTCGCATATCTCGTTATATTCGTGTCCGGCATGACCTTTTACCCAGACAAACTTAACCTCGTGTTTATCCATAGCAGAAATAAGGCGTTTCCATAAGTCAATGTTTTTAACAGGTTTTTTTCCCGCTGTTTTCCAGTTTTTTGCCTGCCAGCTTTCAAGCCATTTCTTTTCAATAGCATCAATTAAATATTTGCTGTCAGAAGTCAGGGTTACTTTGCATGGCTTTTTTAATGATTCAAGCGCAACAATAGGGGCAAGAAGCTCCATTCGGTTATTGGTTGTGTTTAAAAACCCTTCCGATAACTCTTTTGAAGCATAGTTCCCGTCTGATTTCTGATAGCGAAGCACTGCTCCGTAGCCGCCTTTTCCGGGGTTACCGCTGCATGCTCCGTCTGTGTATATCTCTACATATGGTTTATTATCCTCTGTCATGACTACATAATATCAGAAATATTAACGATTAGTAAACATATATTAATATATTATTGCATTATTGTATTTGTTGTGCATATAATATGTATATTCAGTGAAAAGGTAGTAGTAGTTTATATTATCGTCGTATTGTAAATAAATGTAACAAGATAGAAACACCAACTAGCAAATTAATTTTTTACACTTGTTCATGCAAACATACACAATATGTATATAGTATCAACACACGTTATAATTAGAAAAATGGAGGATAAATTATAATGAACATTAGATCTTTAAGAACAATGGCAGTAGCAGGCTTAATGGCATTCAGCGCAGGTGCAACTAAGGTTGCTGCACAAAATGCACAAACTACATTAGACAAGGCTAGCACAATCGTAGCTAAGGATACAGCTAAGGTTGTTAAGGAAGGCGTTCAAGACGCTCGTACAGTATTGTTAAAGAAATACAGCGGACACTTCCAAGGTTCTGTTAAGCAAGGTAGAATTGCTGACGGTAACTTAGAATACGCTGAAAAGGGCAAAACTATTTTAGAACCAAAACCTAACAAAATTAACTTTGCATTAGATGCTGGTGTTACTACCGGTGACGAATTATGCAACAATGTTGGTTTAAGATTCCACGGTTCTGCTAAAAAACACAATACTAAGTTTGACGTAACCGGTATTTACGCTGGTAAAGAACCTAAGAGTGACTTTATTGCTAAGGCAAGTGCTACTCAATACTTCCCACTTAACAAAGACTTCTCTTTGTTAGCTAAAGGTGAAGCTGAAGGTGTTATCAGACGTGTTAGAGGCGGTGACTCATTTGGTGAAGCTTGGCCTCAAGTTTTAGGTGGTGCTAGATATGAACACAAATTTGACAACGGTATGAAAGTTGCTATTCAAGGTGAAGCAGGTCCTGCATTCAAAATCACTGAAAAAGAACACACTTTCCACGATATTCCTAAGGCAAAATTTGTTTACAACGCTGAAGGCGAATTTGGTATCAACCAAGTTTCAGGTTTCGTTGGTGCAACTAAAGATGCAGCAGCAGGCCAAGGCGTATACGGTGGTGTAAGATTTAAATTCTAATCACAAATCAAATAAAAGCAAAAGAGTCGAACGAAAGTTCGGCTCTTTTTGTTTGGGGTAAATAATTGTTTCGGGGTAAATATAGAATTAACCCTCACCCGTATTTGTAAGAAATCAAAGATTTCTACAACTACTCCCTCCCCCTTTACATAGGGGGAGGGTAGGGGAGGGGGTAATCCGACCT
>CACWZA010000003.1 GCA_902765215.1 uncultured bacterium
CAACACAGCAGATGTAGGCATACCTGATATGGGTATCAGACCTTATGTAGAATACGGTATCGGTTTACAGAAACGCTGGGGTGAACGCTTCACCGGTTATGGTCAGGCAATGATAAGAAACGGCGGACGTAACGGTGTAATGCTTTCAGTCGGTTTCCGCTGGGCTATCGGTAAATAAAAAAAGATTTTATCAATAAATATATAAACTGTATTATACTTCCTCAAAAACGAGGGAGTTTTTTTTATGTTCAGTTAAAACAGATATAATCTTTTCAGAAAAATAAGGTTTATTCTCATCAGGAACAGATAACAAAATATCCTCAAAAAGCCCCTTATCTACACCACTATTGAGCAAATATTTTGCATAGTTAGGATGACACTTGCATTTTGCCGAAATATAATATGGGTACTTATCCTCAACCCTCACATTTACTAACATAGACGCATCAGATACCAGAGAAAGGTCATAATTAGAATCCTTTGTATCGTTAAGATATATGGCAATATCATGAGTATTTAGCATACCCCCGCCACGGCCTATTCCTGCCAAACAAGAATCAAAAATAATTTCCCTTTTTATATCTAAACCAATAATGGCTTTTACATTTTCCATAGATAAGTCTAAGTTATCGTGAGAATGAAACCCGAGCGATATACCATCAAATAAATACTTGTCGAGAAAAAAATAAATATGCTCAGAATCACTCGGAGTCATTATCCCCATTGTATCAACCCCTGTCAGGGTTGTAGGTTTTATATCATTTGACAGGTCAGATAATGTTTTCAACTCTTCATCTGAATATAAACTAATATGCATAGCATTCAGGGAAAACGGGATATTATTTGAATACAACGGCTCTAAATACCTCTTTAAATCTATCAGATTATACTTTTTAAAAGCAATCCTGATTTCAACATCTTTAAAATCATAATCATAACGGGAAAAGTCATACTCACCATAATTCACCATAAGTGTATATTTGGTTTTTGAGTCGCTTTTTATCAAAGGTTTTACACTGTCTGTCGAATTAAACAGCGAATAATAAGGGTTGTAAGACACTTTATCAGACAAAAAACCGCACTCGACATAGTCAATACCTGCATCAGAAAGGTCGGATATAATACTTTCAATATTACCCTCACCGAACTTCCAGTCATTAAGGTAGCCGCCATCACGCAAAGTACAATCTAAAATTTTTATATCTGACATATTACCCCCGTGATTTAATTATAAATCAAATATGATTTTATCTTATTTTATATTAGAATATAGTTATGTCAGACAAAGAATATGTAGCAAGACTAATAGTTAGTGTACTTACGGAAAGAATTTCCGTAAGAGAGGCAATTATGCACTTTCCAAAAGATTCTAACGATAAGAATATTATGGCAGCATATCACGCACTCATTCACTACGAAGCAGACGAGGATTTAAGGGCATCAGACCTTGCTTTCAGGGAAGAACAGGATGAATACCTTAATATGATTGCAGAATTACTTGCAAGCGATAAAGACCTTCCAAAGAACATTATTAAAAGCTACGAGCAGTATTACCCCGAAATTGAACTTCCAAAATCACAAAATATTAAAAATATAATAAAATCGTTATGTAAATTTTTAAATGTCAAATAGTGCATATCCACTATTCCCTATTTCGTGTTTTTATTATACAATTAGCATAATAAAGTGAGGGTATATATTTGACTACAAAAATAGCAATTACAGGAAAAGGCGGGAGCGGTAAAACAACAATCGCAAAATCGTTATTAAGTATTCTGAGAGAATACTTTCCGGAAAAGAGCATACTTGTTGTTGATAACGATTTATCTGCCGAATTTGGACACAGTTACGGTTTAGATATCAGAAATACAATTTACGGTATCAGAAGCGGTAAACACGAATACAAAACAGGTATTCCGCAGCACATGACAAAATCAGAATATGTTGAGTGGGCAATGGAAGATATTATTGTATCGCTTGATGACTACACAGATGTTATAGTCACATGGTTCACAGGTTCAAAAGACTGCAGATGCCCAATTACACAGCAAATTAATGATGCATTACTTAAAATCATAAACAGATATGACTTTGTAATCTTTGATTGCGAATTTGACCTTAAATACTTAAACCAGTTAGTAGACACAGATATAGACCTGACGCTGATAGTTGCACTTCCGTACGAAGAATCGGTTATGCTCGCTAAACGAATTGAAGAATTTTCAGCAAAATATGCTGCAGGCGGTCAAATGGGTGTAATAATCAACAGAGTAAGAGATGAAAGAATGCAAAATGTTTCTAATATGCTAAAATGTCACGAGCTTGATATTGTGGGCTGTATACCTTTTGACAGCGAACTGTCGGAACACCCGCTTGAAAGAAAATCTGATGTTGTTGTTGATTCTATTAAGCAGTTCTATTCAAGACTCAATTTACCACAGGAATATAAATAAAAAGAGGATAAAATGTTATTAGACGGCAAGGCGTTATCAAAAAAAATACTTGAAAACATAAAAGCAAAGGTTGATAAACTAGAAAAGAAACCTCACCTTGCAGTTATTTTGGTTGGTGATGACGAAGCAAGTCAAATATATGTAAGAAACAAAAAGAAAACAGCGGAATCATTAGGTATAAAATCAACGGTGATTGAATTACCGAAAGAAACAGAAGAACAGGTGCTTCTTGATACTATCCGCCGTCTGAATAACGACCCTGATGTAACGGCTATTTTAGTACAGATGCCGCTTCCAAAACACATAAATTCAAACAACATAATAAACGCAATTGACCCTAAAAAAGATGTTGACTGTTTCACTCCGGAAAATGTAGGGAAACTTGCGACAGGACAGGAGCCATACTTTTATCCCGTAACCCCGCAGGGGATACTGATGCTGCTTGATTACTACAAGGTACCTATTGAAGGCAAACATGTTGTGATTATCGGGCGTTCCAACATTGTAGGAAAACCTATGGCAAGAATGCTGCTCCAACGCAATGCTACAGTCACAATTTGCCACTCGTACACACAAGACCTTGAAGAAAAAATAAAAGCCGCAGATATAGTAATTTCTGCGGCAGGAAAAAAAGTTGTAAGATGTAAGATGGTTAAATATAAAGCTGTTTTCGTCGACGTAGGCATATCAAGAAATGCCCACGGCAAAATAACCGGTGATCTTAACTGGGAAATAGATTTTAATAATTTTGATGAAGTTTTAGAATATTTTAGTTTTGTCTCTCCTGTGCCTGGGGGGGTTGGCCCTATGACTATCGCCTCTCTTATGCTAAATACTTTAGCTTCCGATGATTCCGTTATCTTGAGCCGCTGTGCCGGTAGCCTCCTTAGTGTAGTTGGCTTGAGTTTCTAACTCGGTTGCCAGTGTCTCGTACATAGATACCATCGTTGAGTATTCCATATCGAGCATCGTGTACTCTTCTAATTTATCACGGTCGAAATTTGGAACCCAATTGTATGCATATTTTTCCGCGAATTTCTTCTGTTCTAGTTTATATTCAGAAAGAACTATCGCTCTTAAACCTGTTGCACCCTTTTGTTTAACTACAGTTCCGCCCTTTATTTTAATTTCCTTATCGGAATCTGTATAATCGTCGTAAGCTGCATCGGACTTACTCTCCCATTTCTCTTCAAGCTTTTCTTGTTCTGAAAGCTTTTTAGACATGGCAGTAGCAAGATTATTCCACCTAGTTTGCTGATACTGTGCGTCAGCAAGCTGGTTCTGCAATGACATATATTGAGCTAATAATGCCGCAGTGGTAGCCATCTTACAGTCCTTTAACTTTTAGTACATCTTACATATATATAAAGTATATACAAAGTATCGAATTTCACAAAAGGGTTCATTTGTTACATATCTTTACAAACAAAATAAAAATCAAGATATAAGCGGGTTTCAGCGATTAGTAAATATTATAAAATTTACCGGAATATAACATTTTCACATGTATATATACTCAAAAACAATATATTTAGACTGATATTATATACATTAATATAATATATAAGCAGCGACACACCTAAGCTAAAAGCCCTGTTTACAAGCACTTTTCGACATTTGTAACAAATGTTAAGCACTATTTAACAAATTAATCAATTTTCGGACACAAAAAAACTTTTATATAGTACGGGGATTATTTAGGGGAATTGTAAGATGAGTACACAAGTAAACGCATCAACTATTAGACGCTTTCAGGCGTATGTTGACAATGAAAGACACGGAGGCAACAACAACGGTTATGTTGACGGTGCAGAAGTAGAACTGTTTAAGAAAAAATGTAAAACAGAAGGCATTGACAATGTTGATGAAATCATGGATACCTATAACAAAAACAGGGTTCAGAAGGAAACCGAGTACGATCTCAACAAGACTCCTGCAAACAAAGATATAGAAACGGCAGTAATATCTGCACTCGCAGAAAGTACCGTCCTAAGAAGAAACGGTGATTCTATTGCAACGGCAGACACTATAAAAACAGGTATAACAACCTATGAAAAAGGGTTCTGGAACACAATAGTTGCATGGTTCAACGATGACGAAGAACTACTGACATATACGGATATGGTAAACAAAGACAATGTACTTGATGTACTTGATGACGAAAGTATTGATGATGTCTTAGATGTTATAACGCGCTCGGACGAAGACGAAGCATTCCCGATTGCCGCTAAAAAGGTAATAGACAGTCTTGTAGCAGCAGCAGAAGAAAGACACATCGACATATCTGCAATAATAATCAGAAACGGGGACAGATATGTTGCAGGCAGAGCCTTCAGTGACATATCAATCGGAAGCGATGTTATTGACAAAGACAACTTCGCGACAGTTGCAAAGGCACTAAAAGAAGAAATTGCAAAAGGTCAAAAGACCGTAACCGGAGCAAACGAAAAAGCAGAAATGCTGACTATGGCAGCACAACATGTTGACTCAATGGTTGGTAACGGCAACGGTTATATCGATACAGAAGAAGAAATAGTTGCCTTCAAACAGTTCGCAGCACAAAAAGGATATGATATAGACACAATCTTAGAAGAAATAAGAGATAACGAAACTAACGGTGTCGAAAACAGAACAACTGCACAAAAGACAGTATTCAGTATATTCGATCCAAAACAGGAACAAGTTAAAGAAAACCAATACAACTCTCAGGCAAAAGACATATCAAAAATGTATGCTGACGGGGCTAAGGATGATAACGAAACTATGCTCACAATGGCAGCAGCATCAGTTTCACCAGATAATGTAATGCAAATACTTAATGACACACCTGATATCATAAGCAAACTCGTCGATGAATACGACTACAGCTGGATTAGAAATCTTTTTGGAAAAGATGATTCATATAAAGACTACACCACTCCAATATTACTGGCACTATGCGAGCATGCTGAACAATACGGCATAAATGTAAGCGACATAGTAGCAATAAGCGGAGACAAGATAATTGTCGGGTCGGCTGTTGACGGAGTCGATGTCGGTGAAGATGCAACAGATTCGGACAATGTTGCAAAAGTTATCGATGCTATAAAAGAAAGAATCGATAGAGAATCAGTTTAACACTCATCTCGATAAGACTGAGAAATTTTAGTCCCCACAAAAAGCGGTAACGGAAGTTATCGCTTTTATGTATATTTATACAAAAAATAAAGCCTTGCGTTAAGCAAGACTCAAAAATATACATTTACCCCACACACATACTAGCACAATAAAAAAATTTTGTCAACACATTGGAACGATGAATGTAAATTATTTTTATTATAAAAAAATAATCAAAATGAATTAGTGCATATTTATCTTTATTTTATATAATATTAATACATGAAGTGTTTATACAGGAGTGTATTATGTCTATAAATGATACTTTGGCTATGATATTAGCCGGTGGCGAAGGGAAAAGGTTATATCCGCTTACAAAAGACAGGGCAAAACCGGCAGTACCTTTTGGCGGCAGATACAGAATTATAGATTTTGTTTTGAATAACTTTATTAATTCAGGTATCTTTAAGGTTAAAGTTATTACCCAATATAAATCAGACTCTCTGAATAAACACATCTCAAGAGGGTGGCAATTATCACCGTTTCTTGACCAGTATATAGATCTTGTACCTGCCCAGATGAGAACGGGGAATGACTGGTACAGAGGAACGGCAGATGCGGTTTATCAAAACAAATTACACATCATTGACGAAAACCCTGATTATGTTTGTGTCTTCGGGGGCGACCATATATACAAAATGGATGTATTTCAAATGATAAAATTCCACAAGAAAAACCATGCAGACCTCACTATTTCTGCAATACCTATCCCGATTGAGGAAGCATCGGAATTTGGGATAATGGAGGTTGACGAAAACTGGAGGCTGACAAACTTCGTGGAAAAACCTCAGTATGCACCAAAAACAATACCGGGGAACCCTAATATGTGTCTTGCATCTATGGGTAACTATGTTTTTGGCAAAAATATATTATTACAGGTACTGGAAGAAGACCACAACAACCCTGAATCAAGTCACGACTTCGGAAAGAATGTAATTCCGATGATGCTCAATCAGGGTAAAAAAGTTATGGTCTATAATTTTGCCGAAAACGAGTTCAAAGGCATGACCCCGAACGAAAAGGGTTACTGGCGTGATGTAGGAAATATTGATGCTTACTGGCAGGCAAACATGGACTTGCTTGATTACGAGCCTGAACTCAACTTATATTCAAAAGACTGGCCTTTAAGAACATTTAACTATAACTATCCGCCTGCAAAATTTATCTGGCAGGAGCAGGATCGTGTCGGTATGGCTACAAACTCTATGATATCGGAAGGCTGTATCGTATCAGGGGGTACACTTTCAAGATGTATTCTTGCCCCTGAGGTCAGAATAAACAGTTATTCACAGGTAACAGAGTCCATTCTGATGGAAAATGTTAATATTGGTCGTCACTCGGAAATAAGACGGGCAATTATAGACAAATATGTAGATATACCGCCATATACAAAAATCGGCTTTAATCAGGACGAAGACAGAGCCAGAGGTTTTTATGTTTCTGAAGGCGGAATAACAGTTGTTCCAAAAGGAGCAAGACTTTAATTAAGTAATACACAAACAAAAGGGAGCAAATAATGGGAAACGAAGAAATGAAAAGATTTACCACTGCAAATTTTCTTAATTTTGCACTTGGTTTCCTTGGGTTGCAATTCGCTTGGCAGATGAGAATTATCCTGTCAGCACCTGTAACCGAAGGTTTAGGGGCATCACCTTTTATATACGGTTTAATCTGGTTAGCAGGCCCGTTCACAGGCATGGTTGTACAGCCGTTAATCGGGGTGCTCAGCGATAATACAAAATCAAGATTTGGAAGAAGAAGACCTTACTTGCTTGGCGGTGCATTAATAACAGCATTGGCACTGTGGGCATTTCCTAACTCTGCAGGCATTTCTGATATTATAGGCAGAGTTTGTCACTTTGATATGCCGGCTTGGGGTGGATTACTTGTTGCCGCAATAATGATTTGGGTAATAGATGCCTGTATCAATATTGCACAAGGCCCGTACAGAGCACTTGTACCGGATGTTGTACCGCAAGAACAACATTCTGTTGCAAATTCATACATCAGCCTTTCTATCGGCTTAGGCTCAGTTATAGCAGCAGCAACAGCTCCTGTTTTAAAATATGCTTTTGGAATACAAATGTCTATTCCTGCTCAATTCATTATGGCAGCACTTGCCTTCTCACTCGCAATGATTTGGACTTGTATGACAATCAAAGAAAAAAGCTCACTAAAAACAGAAGCAACTGAAGAAACAGCACAAAAACAATCATTTGCAGAATCATTAAAGGAATTCTTTTTATTGTCACCGGAAGTTGGTAAAATCTGCACAATGCAGTTCTTTACATGGATTGGTATGATGTGTATGATGATATTCTTTACTAATTTTGCAATCCACACAGTTTTTGGAGTTCCTGATTTAACAAAACTCTCCGAAAGCGCTCAGGCAGGATATATGGCAACACAGACAACTGCGACAAACTATTCGTCAATCTGTTTTGCAATCTTTAACTTTATATGTTTTGTAATTGCAATTCCTATTGGGGTACTTGCAGGTAAATTCGGAAACAAAAAAATTCATATCATATCATTAATCTCAATGGTACTTGCATATATCGGAATGGCGATATTCAGAACAAATCCTGTTGCAGTTGCATCATTTATGGCACTTTCAGGTATTGGCTGGGCAAGTGTTTGTGCACTTCCGTTTGCAATGCTTTCTAAATACATTAAACCGGGAACAGAAGGCTCAGTTATGGGTATCTTCAATATCTTTATTGCAGGGCCTCAGGTTTTTGTATGTACATTAGTTGCATGGATAATTAACAACTCTGTTATTCATTCAGGTGATTTAATAAATTATCACTATGAATATTCTTTCTATATTGGTGCGGTATGCTTATTACTCGCAGCAATCATCACTAATATAATCAAAGAACCTGCAAAAGAAAGTTAATTAAGTTTAATATAATTCACACAACAAAAAACCCTTAACAACAAGTGTTGAGGGCTTTTTAACATATTAAAACACCGAAATGTGTCTATTTGTTACATTCACCTCTTGACAAATTCTGAAAAAAGTCTAAAATAGAGAACAGTAACAAAATAAATTGTATTAAGAACACTTATTTAAGGTTGCACAAGAACACAAAAAAACAACTAGACTACAAGCAGAAGGGGTAATTGTTATGAAAGTACAGAACATTAACAATGCGCCATTTTATGGTGCAAAAATTCCTGCTACAAAACAGGAACAACGTAATCACAACGCAAAAAATGTTAATGCAAACGTGATGTGCCCGGTCGCTAATGTCTTATGTGATAAAAACTACGGAATATTACAGGCTAAAGGAATATCTTTTAAGGGCGGCTTGCCTACAAAACCTATGAACGAGGTTTCTAAAAAGGTAAACAACCTGTTTAATATCGTAAAGTCAAACGATTTAATCTTGACTGCACCATCTTACAAAGAAGCAATTGAATCATTAAAAGAAAATGTTGATAACTTCAAAACGGTTATTAAACGTGTATTCTATATTGAGGATAAGGCTCTTGACAGAACAATCGGGTTCAGAAAAAATCTTGCAGACAGAGAAGCTATAAACTTATCTACAGATCCGTTGATTATTAAAGACAAAAAGAACCAGACAGGATTTCTCAAACAGGGTGAAATCGGATACCTGCAAGACGGAGATACAGTAAACTTCGGTAAGTATGGTGTAGACATACAGAGTCACGAAGAAACAATACTTCCAATAAAAGACTCGTTCACATTCTTTGTAGATTTAGACAAAGAAGTTGAGCCTAAAATTAAGGAAATCAACGAAAAATCGCTTTCTATGATGAATGTTGAAAAGAAAGCAGAACCAAAAGAACGCAAAATTATGTTCGCTGATGTCGGAGGGATGGACAACACAATAAAAGAACTCAAAAAGAACATTCTTTTCCCTATGAAATATCCTGAAATCAAAAACGGGAAAAATATGAGAAAACAGGTTCTTCTATACGGGCCTCCGGGAACAGGTAAATCATACATAGCAGAAGCTTGCGCAAATGAAGCAGGTGCATGGTTTAAAAAGATTAACGCATCTCAGCTTGACTCAAAGTGGGTGGGCGAATCAGAAGAAAACTGGAGAAACCTGTTTGATGAAGCAAGAAAAAATCAACCTGCATTGATTTTCATTGACGAAATTGATGCAATTGCAAAGAAAAGAACAGGCCAAGACCCTTATGGTGAAAAGACATTAAACACTATCTTAGGGTTAATGAGTGATTCTGAAAAACGCGGTGATCAAATTTATATGATTGCGGCAACGAACAAACGCAATATGCTTGATGACGCTATGACAAGAGCAGGCCGATTCGGTTTGGCTATTGAAGCACCGTCACCTGACCTCAAAGGAACGGGAGCAATATTTGATATCTACACAAAAACAGAACCTTTGTCTAAAGATTTGAACAAAGAAAAAATCGTAGACAAGTTATTCAAAGAAAAGGCTACAGGTTCAGATATCGCAGCAGCAGTAGAAGATGCAAGAAATTCGGCTATGGAACGGGCTAAAATCTATGAAAAAATAGAGGAAGGCACTTACACACCTGAAGATCTTGAAAATGTTAAATTAACAAATGACGATTTTACTGTCGCTATTGAAACCATGAAAAAGAATAAGCAATCTTCTGAGAGAAAACCCATCGGGTTTTTGAGTAGTCAATACAATTAAGCGAAAACTCATACTGAAATCAAGTCCTGCAACATTGACAGCACGCAGGACTTTTTTTGTATATAATATAATTATAAATCGGAGAGATATATGATTAGAGATAAACTTAAACATTACAAAGAATACGACAGATTGAGTTCAAGCATAAAAAAGGGGCTCGAATTTTTAGAAAAAGCAGATTTTGAAAACCTGCAAGACGGCAGACATGAACTGTCAGACACAGATTATGTGAACATACAAACCTACACAACGAAAGCTGATGCAGATTTTGAAGCACACAGAGAATATATTGATATTCAATATATCATTTCAGGTCAAGAACAAATTGGAGTAACAAAGTACGAAAACTGTACAACTACAGTTCAATACGATCAGATGAAAGACATTGAATTTTTATCAGGTGAAGGAATTTACTTCCCGATAAAAGAAGGCGAATTTATGATTTTATACCCCGAAGATGCACACAAACCGTCAATAAGTATTGACACCCCGACAGAAGTTAGAAAAGCAGTGGTAAAAATAAAAATATAACTACTTCATACAAGGGAATATAAAAATATTACCTTCAACATCTCTCCAGCGGATATAACCTGTTGTTGTGTTGCCCATTAAATCAAGAACAGAAACAAGCATCCAAACACCTTCAACAGATGTCAAATGAATAAATTTCGGCCTTGAGAGCTGACCTAAAACCTGTGCATTATCATCAGGATTGGAAAAGATACCTGTAATAACAGGACTTTCAGGTTTTAAAAGAGCAAGTCCGTATTTTCTGCCATATAAATTATA
The DNA here is from genome assembly GCA_902765215.1 of uncultured bacterium. GTDB lineage: Bacteria > Cyanobacteriota > Vampirovibrionia > Gastranaerophilales > Gastranaerophilaceae > UBA2883. The sequence goes on from CACWZA010000003.1 coordinate 11,063, forward strand.
AAAGTTCACCCAAGGCATAAACTGAAAATCGTCATTTTTGAAAACCCAACCCTTTAAACCTTTTGTCTTATCATATATAACCTGTACCCATTCTTCATCATCAGATGTATCGGTTACATAGAGATAACCAAGTTCTTTTTCGGGAACAAGCACCGCAAACATACAGTCATTTTTCAAACCGACTAACTTAGAATAATCAATCGGTCTTTCAAGTATAACCTCAGATTTTTTATCAGGTTTTGAATAGATAACAAGGTTCTTATCAGCCTGATACACCCCTATTGTGGTATTTGGGATATCAGAAGTATTTACAGGCACAACATTTGCAAATGTAATTCCTGCTAAAACCAATACTGTAAATAAACCAATAATCAGCTTTTTCAACATATTCACCTATTCTCTGAACGATACTTCAGCAAATGATTTTTTGAGTACTGAACGAACATTCGCCATTTGCGCTTCAACAGTTTCATCTGTCAGGGTAGCATTAGGATCCTGCATTTTTATTCTGAACGCAACACTCTTAAAGCCGTCCTGAACATGTTCGCCCTGATACACATCAAAGATTTCACAACCGTTGAAGAGATTGCCGAGGACACCTTTCTGAATAACCTTTTCAATTTCTGTATAAGATACATCCTCAGGAATAATTAATGCCAAATCTCTCTGAACTTCAGGGAATTGAGGCAGTTTTTTATATCTTACAGTTTTTTCATTAACGGCAGAAATAGCCAAATCTAAGTCCAGTTTAAACAAGAACGCTTCTTGTTTAAATTTAAGCTTATCTCTCAGCTCAGGGTTTATCTGACCGTAGTAACCGATAACCTCAGGCTGTTTACCCAACAGCATCATAACCGCAGTTCTGTATGGGTGAAGTGCTCTGTGCGAATCTTTAAGAGGTGATTCAGAAAGCGAAACAACCTTGATTCGTTTAGCAATTCCAAGTTCATCCAACAACTTATCAATAATACCTTTTACAGTATAGAAATCGGTTTTCTGAGCGTCTTCCCACTTAGAATTTTCAATCTCACCCATCAACACACCTGCAACGCATTGATTTTCTTTAACGCCAGCATTTTTCATATCAGCATTACCCGTTTTGATATAAGTTTTGCCGATTTCATAGCCCCAGAATACTTTTTGACCGTTGTCATAATTGTATTTAAGAACATTCAGCATATTTGCAGCCATTGTCTGACGGAGCATTGTAAACTCTTCACTTTGCGGATGTTCAACTTCAACAACATTTTCTTCATCATAAGTCATATCATACTGCTTCAAGAGTGGTTTACCAATCAAAGATGTTGTAACCATTTCATTCAAACCGCAGGAACGAAGAACATCATGAACCTTTTGTTTAATAGTTTCTTCAACTGTAATATCAGGAGTACCTGTCTTACTCGGAAGAGTAGGTGCAATCTTATCATAACCGTTAATTCTTGCCACTTCTTCAATTAAATCAACTTCTCTTGTAACATCATTTGCTCTGAAAGACGGAACTTTATATTTTGCAGCAATTTCATTACCGCCCAAATATTCAAACCCCAATCTTTCAAGAATTTCATTACTTCTTGAAGCTTCAATTGTACAGCCGAGCAACTTTGAAACCTGATTATAACGCAGGGTTATCTCAGGGGTTTCAATTTTATTTGTGCCTGTTTCAACTATACCTTCAATTTTTGCATCAGCATAATCAACCAACAACTGCATTGCACGCATAAGTCCCGGTTTAACTGCTTCAATATCAACACCGTGTTCAAAACGCGCACTTGCTTCTGATCTGTACCCGATACTTCTTGCACTTTTTCTTGTTGTCGGCGCAGGGAAATATGCTGCCTCTAATGCAATATTCTTTGTATTTTCATCAACTTCTGAATTAGCACCGCCAAAGACACCGCCTACACAAACACCTTCAGTTTCGGTTGAAATAAGAACGGTATCTCTTGTACAAATTCTTTCTTCTTCATCAAGTGTGATGATTTTTTCGCCGTCATTTGCGCGTCTTACACATAAATAATTACCGATTTTATCAAAATCAAATGCGTGTAACGGAGTACCATATTCAAGCAATACATAGTTTGTAATATCGACAACATTGTTAATTGCTCTTATACCTGATGCAATAAGTCTTTTTTGCATCCAGTCAGGAGAAGGTTTAATAACCAAATCTTTCAATAAACCGATTGAATAGAATTTACAGACATCATCGTCTTTAATCTCAACCTTAAATGCATCAGTTGAAAAATCTTTTGTTGGTTGCAAATAAGAGAATTTTAGCGGTCTGTTAAAGATTGCAGACAATTCTCTTGCAATACCGACAACAGAGAATTGGTCACCTCTGTTTGCAGTCGGTGCAACATTTAATACTACATCTTTTTCAAACCCTAACAATTCTTCAACATCTACCCCGATTTGAACATTAGGGAAGATTCTGTTGAGAATCAAAATTCCATCTTCTTCCTGATAGTTTCTGTCAGCAACACCGAGTTCATCATCAGAACAGAGCATACCTTCTGAATCTACCCCTCTTATTTTTGCAGGAGTAAGAGTAAACTGTTCACCCGTGTGACGGTCTAACACTTTACTGCCAACAGATGCATAAGGAATAATCTGACCTTCTGCGATATTTTGACCGCCGCAAACAACAGTTTTTAAACCTGAACCGTTATTGATGGTTACAAGGTGCAATTTATCAGCATTCGGGTGTTGATCAATCTTTTCGATACGGGCAGTAACAATGTTTGTGAATTGAGCCTTAACTTCCTCAACTTCTTCAACCTCTAACCCGCTCACAGTAAGCTCATGCGCTATTTGTTCAACCTTTAAATCTGATAAATCAACCAGTTCATTTAACCAATTTATTGAAACCTTCATATTATTCCTTTCTATCCCTGTCTTCTTTGATATAATTTTACTTCAAACATGTTTAAATGTGAACAGAAATATTATTTGATGTATATTTAAAATATGTTCAGAGAAAAAAAGACAGATACGGGTTTAGTATATTATTCCGACTTACTCAACGGAATTGAGCACTATTTTACAACAAGAGAGAGTAATGTCGAGGACAATTTTGACGGCTGGTGCAAGTATTTAGGTATTGATGACACGAGCTTTATCCATCCGACTCAAACCCATACACCGAACATACAAACGGCTGTGATTGGTGTTTCAGACTATCCCGATACTGATTCATTGATTCTCAATAACCACAATCAGGCAATCTATCTGCGATTTGCAGACTGCACCCCCGTAATTATATACGACAAGAAAGCAAACATCGGGGCGATTGCACACGCAGGCTGGAGAGGAACAGTTGAAGGAATTGTGCCAAAAACAGTAAATAAAATGAGGGAATTAACTAATTCAGATATCAATGATTACTATATAGCAATAGGGCCCGCCATAGGTCAATGCTGCTATCAGGTTGGGGAAGAAGTGATTACCGCAGTTAAAAAATCAGTAAAAGATGAATCTAATCTCATAACCCCGGACAACAGAATAGATTTAAAAGGAGTCAACGCAAGACAACTGACAGAAATCGGAATACCCGAAGAAAACATTGATATCTGTCCTTTCTGTACCTCATGCAGAAGCGATTTATTCTATTCCTACAGAAAAGAAAACGGAACGGACAAAAGACATAATGCAATAATCAAACTAAAAAGAGCAACCGCATAGCGATTGCTCTTTTTATAAAAAATCGATATTAGTTGTTTGAAAATACCGCAACTAAATCTATGTTTTCACTTGTATCTGCAGGATTAACGATATCTGCAATACCGTTATTAACCCCTGCATCAGCCCACTGTGCAACTTCAGAATTTATCTGTGCATAAATATAACTGTTTGCCGCACATGATTGTGAATTTAATGTTATAACCTCATTTAATTGACTGGAAACAAGCGTCTGAACATTTGTTTCAGAGTTATTTGTTCCTTTAATTTTGATACTTAAAGGATTATCTAAATAATTTTGAAGAACAATTCTGTCGTTTTTATTACCGCTGTTATAATAAATAGCGACAGTTTTTGCATTATCCTTATCTTTCTCAACCGTTAAATCAGCAGTATTAACATCAGAGAAAATAATTGTATCTTTTCCTGATTCAGAAAAAATGTAATCGATTCCGTTACCTTTTGAGAAATTATAGATATTTTTTCCTTCCTTACCTGAATATATTTCAGTTCCTGAAGTATTTGTCAAAAATTCGTCGTTATATTTAGTACCGACATATTGATTGAAGCCATGTACTTCTGTTGAAGTTTTGACTGTAATATAGTTAATGTAATCTTTTTCTATTGAATAAACATTATTATCATCCTTCAGCATAAACTTAGTGACTTTATTCTTTTCTGTACTGTCGGTATTATAATAATCTTTTACGACAACAACATTATTTGTGGCATCTGAAGTTCCACCGTTATAGTTTATAATAAGGTCGCCTGATGTTGTTTTGTACAATTTCAAATCGCTCATAACAGACTCATTGAATTTCAGAATGTCATTATAAGAGTCCGTTCCTTTAGCATATATATAGTCTCTGCCATCCTCTTTATTAAAGACATAGGTATTAGTTCCATTAAATTCGATTATTCTATCATCGCCTTTGCCTGCAGTAATTGTGTCATTGCCGTTCCCGCCAGCTATAATATCCGTTTTTGTTGTACCGCTGATATTCCCGTCGGCAAGTATAAAACCAGGCCCATTAACAAGCGAGAAGGTCTTTTTATCAGCCGTAACAACCTGAACATCTGTTCTTGTCTTAAAGAAATCATCAATGTAAATTTTGTCATTGTCAGAATATCTAAGTACAAGTTTGTTATCCTCAACTGATGATTTTATATCAGCAATATTAACATCAGAAAATTTTATAACATCCTGACCTGATGTTGAAACAATATGATCAACTCCGTCACCTGCTTTAAAGATATATGTGTTTGCACCTACATTACCTGTGAGAGTTGCATTACCTGCAGAATTAAAGATAATATCATTACCGTTAGAGCCTGTGATATCACCCGTACCTGTATATACAGATTCAGTTGCATTATGAGAATCGGCAAGAATAACGCTACCGCTCTTTGCTGCCTGACCTTTCAGAGTAATTGTATCCTCACCGTTCACAATAACAATGTCATTTCCTGACTGAGTAACGCTCAATTTAGTAACATCCTCAGCAACAAAAGATAATTTAACACCGTTAGAAACAGAATTAATTGTATAGTTTTTACCCTGTTCAATTGCCAAATCTGATGTAACAGACTCTTTGACAACATCAGTTTCGTCTGTTGAAGGGATGACGACTTGTTTATTTCTGGCTGCCTCTAAATCATATTCACCATCTTTTGTTTTTATTTTCTTTGCTGATGATATAACCTTATTACCTTTCCCAAAATAATTTTTTAAAGTTAGTTTATCATTATTGCCATAACTAATAATCAGGTTTTTCCCGCTCACATCAAAATTGATATCTTTTAAATTGATACCATAGAAATGAAGTATGTCACTTCCCTTACCGGAATAGAATGTATCTGTGCCATCGCCTGCCGAGAAAACAAATGTATTATTACCTGATACACCATAGAGATTGTCTTTCCCTTCCCCGCCTTCAATAGTATCATCACCAGCGCCGCCTTTTATAGTATCGTTGTAATCAGAGCCGACAATAATATCGAAACCTGCACCACCGTTAATAGTTAAACCTGTTCCTTTTTTCAGATTAGTTGCCTTAGATAAACCGCTTGCATCAATATTATCCGCTAGAGCAGAACCCGTATAAGATTTTTTAACTGTTTTACCTGCTTCAAAATAATTTTTTGCCGTATACTGCGGCATCAATGCCTGATTAGCAAGGTTATAACCATCTATACGAACAGTTGCACCCAAATCTTTTGCATAATAATTCTTCAGAATAATTTTGTTTTCTGTTCCGTCAGCTTTTGATGAAGTGACTACCAAATCTTTTTTATTATTTGCAACAGAACAATTGATATCACAGCCTTCCAAAACACCCTGAAACTTAATATCAAGAGTTTCACCCTTTGTAAGTTTTACCGTATCAATTCCGAATGTATCAGAATTATATATAAGGGTGTTTTTACCCAAACCGCCTGTAATAGTGTCATTATATTGTGTTCCGATAACAATATCAGAGCCCTTTTTCGCGTTTATAGTCAGGCCTTTATTTTTGCTTTTAGATACATACCCTGATTGTGAGGCATCAATATAATCATTATAATCGGTTACACCAGTTATAGAGGTCTTTTTATAAGTTTTAACGGTATTTGCTGTGTTATCAACCAAATTGTTTTTAATGATATCAACGTACTGATATGATGATGTTCTGCCCTCAACTTTGTAATCAAACTTTATTGAGGTTATATTACCGTAATCAGATAACCTTAAACCTTTTGACCCGTCAGAATTGGTTATAAGCAGGTTCCCATCAACTATGCTAAACTTTAATTTTGCAATTTCATCAGCAGACGTAATTTCACTCATCAATATAGCAGTCTTACCTCTTGCCGATACAGCATTTGTATAACTAGTCTGCAAATCCATAACCAAGTCTTTTTTTGACGCCATAATATCCCCCTATTATAAAATCCGAAACGTAGTGTTTAACATAATTAATCATACCACATCAAAAATAATGGTATAAAAAAAAGAACGCCATTTGAGAAACAAACGGCGAACTTTTTTACAAGATAAAACTTAGAACAATAATCTAAACAACAGGAATCTCTTATTTAATTTTTCAGAGAATTTCCGTAAATTCCGAACTGTAACAGCCGTATCTTCAACAACCTGTTTTACATTCGCCTTATCTTTAGTATTATTAATAACTTCAAGTGTTGCGGATACATTGCACAATGCACGGTTCACATTATCAAGTGTCTGCATAAGGTTATTCTTCAATTTTTCATCCTTAGACATTCTGTTAATTGAGTTACTGATTTCAGCAACATTATTAACAGTAGTTGATAAATCGGACGCAAACTTTTGAGCATCGACAGCACCTATAATAGGAGTCAACTCATCTGCAAGCCTGCTGAGTGACTTAGCAGTTTGAAGCATTGTAGGCTTGAACTGAGGGTCACTAATAATATTATTAACATTCTTTGACAAATCATTAAAGTTCTTAGACACATCATTCATCATTGTCATCATTGAATTAAGGTCTTTCCTTGATTCATCAATCAACAGTTCAGCCTTACCAAGAGTTGATGAAGCACGCGCAGTTAAGACTTTGATATTAGCAACAGACTGTTTTAAATCAGCAACCATTGATTCATCCAAAATCTCATTCAGTTTCTTATTTGTTTCCGTTAATGATTCAGCTGCCTGATATTGTAAATCTAAGAAGTCAGCAATTCTCATCGGCTCCATAATTGTATAAGGAGAAGTTTGATGAGGATAAGGGATAGCCGCATTATCAAGCGGTCTAATTCTTAACTTATACACACCTTTATCCGAAACGACCTGTCCAACCATAAATTCAGGTAACACAAGCCCCGGTAAATTTATAATATAGCTGTACTTATATGCATAAGGGGTTGATATATTGTCGATTAAATTCTTTGGAATAACAGATTTGCTCAAAATCTGAGTTCTGCGGACTACCCCGACATCATAATATTTATCATCAAGCTTAACCTGAACAGGAGCATTCTTTTCAAGCAAAGTAGTGTTTGAAGGGATATAAACAGCTTTCAGCTTAGGCGGAGTGATTTCAAGGAATTGTTCCCCAATCAAACCTGATTGCTGAATAGAAAGCATTGAAGCCCTAGGAATAGTTACATTAGGGTTTGTTATAACAAATTTGAGTTTAACATAACTTGATTCGCCCTCAACAACAGGAACGACTTCTTCTACCTGCCCTACTCTTAAACCCATCATCTGAACAGCAGATCCGGGACGAATACCGTTAACATCCTTAAACTGGACTTCAATTCTCGCCGCAGACGAGAATGCCCTTCCTTTTACCCACAAAACTGTACAGAAAAATATCATTAACGCCAGTAATGATAAAACTCCTACTTTGAATGATGATGAAAATTTCATTTTTATATCCTCTTTCTTTATCTAATATTCTTATAACTATCCTTTAAGCATCTTCATCGGCCCTTCAAGACTTGCCGAAACGAACTGCTTAGTATACGGTGTATCCTGTTTGCACAATTCATCAGGTGTGCCGTAGAATACACATTTTCCGCCGTACAACATAAGAACTTTATCAGCCGTACGGGTAATTGTGGACATTTGGTGAGTGACCACAATTGATGCTGCGTTGGTTTCCTGTTTTAACCTTACAATATAATCTTCAATTAATGTCGATGACATAGGATCAAGACCAGCTGTAGGTTCATCATACAGAATTATTTCAGGCTCGGTAACGATAGCCCTTGCAAAACTAACACGCTTTTGCATACCACCCGATAACTCTGACGGGAACTTCGACTCTATACCTGCCAAACCAACAAGACTGAGTTTTTCTCTCACAATTTCTTTTATATTCTTTTCTGTATACTTCTTTCTTAAATCTTTTCTTTCGTGCAACGCAAATGAGATGTTTTCATAAACATCAAGAGAGTCAATCAACGCAGAATACTGGAATACCATAGCGATATCACCTGTTGTAATAATTTCTCCGCTGTCACGACTGATTAAACCGCTAATCAGTTTTAACACGGTACTTTTACCCGAACCGCTAAAACCGACAATAGCAAGTATTTCGCCATTTTCAACCTTAAACGACAAGTCGTCAATGACTCTGTTTTTACCAAAAGATTTTATTAAATTCTTAACTTCTATGCTCATCTCTTACTAATGTTCCTCCCTAGAAGAAAAATACAATTGAGAAAATTAAATCTAAAATAACAATTGCAACAAATGACCAAACAACGGCCTTTGTAGTTGCAAGCCCCACACCCTTTGCACCGCCTGATGCTCTGTAACCGCAGGTACAACTTACTAATGCAATTGTAAACCCAAAAGATACCGCCTTTAACATAGCGACATTCATATCTTTCAGATACAAACCTCTGTAAACGGAATCAAAGTATGCCTTATAAGACAAACCTGATGCCAAATGTGCCGCAACACCGCCGCCAATAATACCGACAACAGATGCAACAATCAGGATTAAAGGCATCATTAACACACCGGAAAACACTCTCGGCACGAACAGATACTCGATAGGATCAACCTTTAAAACTTTTATGGCATCAATTTGCTCAGTTACACGCATTGTTGCAAGCTCAGATGCAAGCGACGAACCAATCATAGAGATAATAGCAAACCCTGACATAATTATGCCGTCTTCGCGGATAATAAGCATAGCAACAAGCATCCCTACAAAATTGCCTGCCCCCTGCTTAACCATTTCACCTGCAACCTGCATAGACACAATAATGGATGACATACCGACGATTGACAAAGTTATTGGCAGTGAACTGATACCAAATCTGGCGCACTGTTCAATAAGAACCTTTTTGTCAACCTGCCCTTTTAAGATATGCATGATTGAACGACCGCCAAAACGCACCATATCTCCAATTGTCGTAACAAGACTGACAAAGTGGGAGAACAAATGCCGAAAAACGGTATATGTAACTGTGCCTTTTAATGTGTAAGTGCCCATAGTAACAATAATAGCAAATTTTTGCAAACCGGGCTATTTTGTAATAATAAGTTAACAAACTATCTTAGAGAGCGAATTGCAGACTCAACATTTTCTGATTTAAAAATATAATTTCCTGCAACTAAGGAATTAGCACCTGCCGAAACACATATTTTTGAGGTAACATCGTTTATTCCGCCATCAACCTGCAAAAAACTGTTTTCTGGTTGACGGGATTTTATATAAGGCAGTTTTTTAGCACATTCATCCATAAACTTCTGACCGCCAAAACCCGGCTCAACCGTCATTACAAGAATCAAATCTGCAAGCGGAATGTACTTTTCAATTTCTTCAGGCTTAGTCATCGGTTTAATTGATAAACCTGCTTTTATACCACAGGACTTAATTAACTTTATAACTTCTTCTGTTTTTTCTTTTGTTGCTTCATAGTGGAAGGTTATAATATCTGCTCCCGCATCAGCAAACGGTTTAATATATTTTTCAGGGGTTTCAATCATCAAATGAACATCAAGAAGCAAATTCGTAATTTTCCTTATTGATTTAACAACGGGAACACCGATTGTTATATTAGGAACAAAATGCCCGTCCATAACATCAATATGAAGCCATTCAGCCCCTGCTTTTTCAACCGAAATAATATCTTTTTCAAGATTAGAAAAATTGGCAGATAAAATTGACGGAGAAATTATAACCTTACTCATTTGCCCCCTCCTCGATTATTCCCAACTCAACACAGGCTTTATATGCAGCATCCTGCTGGGCTTCTTTTTTATTTTTTCCTTCACCCGAAGCCAAAACCTTATCCTGATAAGATACCTCAATCACAAAATGAGGTTTATGAGCAGGGCCTTTTGTTTCAACCAAATTGTATATAGGCAATTCATTTGATATTTTTTGTGTGTACTCCTGCAAAACCGCTTTTGCATTATATTTAACAAAATGGTTTTCTATATCATCAGAAATCGGTAAAAGATGTCGTTCAACAAATTTCTCAACAACTGATACCTTACCGTCAAGATAATACACCCCGAATACAGATTCCAAAGAGCAGGCAATATTTGACTCTCTCTTGCGCCCGCCCGTATGTTCTTCACCTGAACCGAGGAGCAAATACTTATCTAACCCTATATCAAGTGCAACCTTTGATAAAGTAGCATCAGATACCAAAATAGACCTTATTTTAGACAAATCGCCTTCTTCATACTCAGGGTACTTTTTATATAAAAGTGATGATGTGACCAGTTTCAAAACTGCATCACCCAAGAACTCCAACCGTTCATAATTCTCGCTATACGGCAAAGATTGTTCTTTTGTGTAGGAAGGATGTGTAAAAGCAACTCTCAACAATTTTTCATTTGAGCACTTTACCCCCTCTAACTTAAAGGGTTTATCTTTTTCATTCTTATTAAAGAGGCCCGAAATCAAACCACCCATTACAACAATCCTTGTAAAAATGTTTTTATGTTAGTTAAGGTATTTACATCATATACAACATAATGGAAGTAATAGTACAAAACAGGGAGGGTGAACACGTAACTGTCTGTTCTGTCTAAGAAACCGCCGTGCCCCGGAAGTGTATTTCCTGAATCTTTAACCCCTGCATCTCTTTTGATTAATGACTCACAAAGATCACCAATCTGCGAGAATAATGCAACAAGAATACCTGCAATAACACTGAAAACAACAGGAAGATCAATCATATACCCGATTAAAGTTGCCATACAAATTGCGCAAAATGTTCCGCCGACAGCACCTTCAATTGTCTTATTCGGACTTATAACAGGTGATAATTTATGCTTCCCGAACTTACTTCCAAAATAATAACATCCCGTATCAGTTATCAAAATAGTAAAGAATATCAGAAGTACAAAACCCTTACCCGGACATTCGCCCGTAACTTTTAACAGATGATGATAAGTAGGCTGTGAGCCGATATCTCTCAAAAAGATAAGATAAAGCGGGAACAAACCGCCATATATAAAACCTAATATTGTTGTTGCAACATTAGCAATATATGGTTGTTTACCCTTAAACAACACCCACATAAAAGCGGAAATTGAACAAACGGTAACCGCAAATGAAAGCAGATTAAATCTGTTCAGATATGCAAGTATCGCAAATATTGCATCAGCAACCAATATTACTTTTATACTAGGATAAAAGCCTTTGTTTTTAAGTATAGAAACATATTCTCTTGTTGCAAAGATAACGACCAACATGGTAATAATAAACAATGCAAGTCCGCCGCTCAAAAGAGAAAAGAGCATTATAAAGCCCATTATTGTGCCCGTTATTATCCTTGTTATGCTTTTATCCATTTAAAACTCACCTCTATTATACTGTCATAACTTCTTTTTCTTTTTCAGAAACAGAAGCATCAATCATTTTTGTATACTTGTCAGTAACTTTTTGAATTTTATCCTGATTATCTTTAACAGTATCTTCAGGAAGATTTTCAGCCTTTTCTGCCTTTTTAAGTGCATCTGCCATATCGCGTCTTACATTTCTTACAGCAACCTTAGCATCTTCACCCATCTTTTTAACTTCTTTTGCAATTTCTTTTCTCTTTTCTTCAGTCAGAGGCGGGAATGCAAGTCTAAGACATACACCGTCACTGTTTGGAGCGATACCTAATTCAGCCTTGATGATAGCTTTTTCAATATCTTTTAAAATAGTCTTATCGTATGGAGTTATAACAAGAGTAGTACCGTCCTGAACAGTAACCTGTGACATTTGTCTAAGCGGAGTAGGTGTTCCGTAATAGTCAACCTGCACCTTGTCCAAAATCCCAGGGTTTGCTCTTCCTGTTCTAACTGTAGCAAATTCTCTTTTTAACTGAGAGATTGCTTTTTCCATTTTTTCTTCGCCTGTCTTAAATAAAGCATCAACTGTTTCTGACATTTTTACCTCTTTCTATAATCAATCTAATAAATTATTTACTAACATAAGTGCCGATTTTTTCATCAGCCATAATTCTTTTCAGACTACCTTTTGCATTAAAATCAAAAACCACAATAGGTATATTATTCTGCTCACAAAGGGTGCAGGCTGATGAATCCATAACCTTAAGCCCTTTCAGGATAATATCCGAATAATGGATAAAGTCAAGTTTTTTAGCCTGCGGGTTAGTTCTAGGATCATCATCGTAGACCCCATCTACACCGTTTTTAGCCATAAGCATTGCTTCTGCGTTAATTTCAGATGCTCTGAGGGCTGCAGCGGTATCAGTAGTAAAGAACGGGTTCCCCGTACCTGCAGCAAAAATAACAACTCTGCCTTTTTCAAGGTGTCTTATTGCTCTGTGTCTGATATACGGTTCTGCAATCTGCCTCATAGTGATAGCAGACTGAATACGGCAATCAACATCAGCCTTTTTAAGAGCACTTTGGAGTGCAACCGCATTCATAACTGTTGCAAGCATCCCGATATAATCGCCAGATGCTCTGTCCATACCCAACTGAGCACTGTTTTTCATTCCTCTGAATATATTTCCGCCTCCGACAACAACGGCAACTTCAACACCTTCATCTAATATAGATTTAATCTCGTTTGCCATCATTTCAACAGGCTTATAATCAATACCAAATTCCTGCTCACCAAGCAAAGCTTCACCGCTAACCTTAAGCAGAATTCTTTTATATTTTGGATTACTCATCTCTATCCCTTATCTATAACGTAATTACACTAAATAACAACTTAATTCTAAAACAAATTACAGTAAATGTAAAGTGGGAATTTATACTAAATTACAGACTGTTCTTATAAAAAATAAAAACATCACAAGAGCTGTCGTACTGCGTCCGGCTAGCTACATGTGATGTATGAACACTAAAAACCATAATAATTTAATATGTAATGTACTTGATTTTTGTTGCCCCGATTCTGGAAAAATACTTCAGAATACGTTCAACGATGAAATTAATAAGATGCATAGGATACCTCATTCACTATCAGTGAATATGTTCACCTATCCTCATTTTACAATTTTTTGTAAAAATTACAATAGAAAAACCATTAAAAATTACATATCTTAATAGTGTAAAACATACACTATCACAGGCTTAGAGAAGTTTGCCACACAAAACAACGACACAAAACACTTGAAAATAATTTGTAAATTTTTAGTAAAATATTGTACTAATGCTAATTTATATAGTTTAATAAATAAAGAGGGATTATGAGGGGATTTTAGTATGTCAGAAGATATAAACCAAAAAGTAATAAATATGTTTAATCGCCATAACAAAGATTTACCGCAGGAAGCAGAAGAAAGAATAAAATTTTTCGCAGGCTTCAGCTATGTAAAACTTAAACGCGATGTAAACGGAAAGAAGTTTGTACCGTCACAATTGACCTCTTATGCAAAAAAATGCCATTACATTGTGTCAGTAATGAGAGATGTTGATGGTGAAACCTGCCTCTACAACTATGACATAAAAAGTGAAGACTTACTGAAATTCGTGAAAGCATTTGATAATGATACCCTCAACGGCACAATAATAGAAATAGAAAAATATGTCCCGGAAGATTTAGCATAATGAACTGTTTTTTCAGAGAACAAAAAGAAGCTTTACACAATTGCACAAAACCTTATCAGTATGTTGGCGGAGAGTTTTTATCATATAACAAAGACTTTGACTCGGCCGATGTAAGAGTGTTGCTTGCTTTTCCGGATAAATATGAAATCGGGATAAGTAATTTAGGGGTTAGGGTATTATACGAACAGGTAAACAAAACTGCAAACTATATGGCAGACAGAGTTTATGCACCCGAACCTGACTTCACACCTAATCCGCTTTACGCACTTGAAAGCAAAAGAAACGCAAAAGACTTTGATGTGATCGGGTTTTCTTTACAATGGGAACTTTCATATCCGACTGTTTTAAAAATGCTTGATATGGCAAAAGTACCATATAAAAACAGTGACAGAACAGATTCTGACCCAATTATAATAGCAGGAGGGCCTTGTACTTATAACCCGCTGCCTGTTTCAGATTTTATAGATGCATTTATAATAGGGGACGGAGAAGACATTATTCTTGAAATCTGTGATGCAATCAAAGAGACGAAGAATAAATCAAGAAAAGAAAAACTTGAACGATTATCAATGCTTGAGGGGATCTGGATAAAAGGGTTAACCCAAACTGTCAGAAAAAGAGTTGCACAACTAACCCCTGAAACAGCGCCAACTCGTTACCCGATTCCGTTTTCAAGCTCTGTTCAGGACAGAGCAGTCGTAGAAATTCGCAGAGGGTGCGGAAGGATGTGCCGTTTTTGTCAGCCGGGACATGTAACCCTGCCGATAAGAGAACGGTCGGCGGAAGACATTATAAATATAACAAAAGAACTGGTGAAAAATACAGGCTACGACGAGTATTCACTCCTTTCATTATCATCAAACGATTATGCAAACATAAATGAAGTAATAAAAGAGCTTGCCGTTGATTTCAACAAAAAGAAAATTTCCGTATCTCTTCCAAGTCAAAGAATAGACGGGTTTAATTTAGAACTTGCTAACCTAGTGCAAAGTGTCAGAAAATCAACAATGACACTCGCTCCCGAGGCAGGCAGCCAAAGACTCCGCAATGTTATCAAGAAAAATATTTCGGAAGAACAAATACTTAATGCCGTTCTTACCTTATATGAAAACGGCTGGTCTAAAATCAAATTCTACTTCATTTCGGGGCTGCCGACAGAAACACTTGAAGATATGGATGAAATGGCAAGATTACTGAGTACAATCAGATACAGAACAAAACTACTCAAAAAAGAAAAAGGGCTGAAACACAGTTTTGATATAACATGTACCCTTTCTATTTTTGTACCTAAACCGTTTACACCGTTCCAATGGTGCGGACAAACAGATTTAGACGAGGTTACGGAGCATATTAAATATCTAAAATCCAAAACAGATAAAATCAAAGGGGTAAAAATAAACTACCACGAAAAATATGTTTCACAAATAGAAGCCGTCATGACAAGAGGGGACGACAGTCTTTGCAAATATGTTGAAGCACTTTATAAAAAAGGATGTTACCTTGATGCGTGGGGCGAATATTTTGATAAGAATGTATGGAGAGAAACAGCGGAAGAATGTGGTTTTTCAATGGAAGAAAAGGCACAAAAAGTTTACGATTTGAATGACACACTCCCTTGGGATTTCATCGACATCGGCGTAAACAAAGAATGGTTAAAGAACGAATACAAAAAAGCCTTTGACCAGCCAAACGAGCTAAATCTTCAACCGACCTGTCAACACAGATGTGTCAGCTGTGGAGTATGTTTCGGACTGCATACAGGTAAAATTATGGCTCCACAATTCAAAGCAAGCGCAGAAGCCCAAAAGATAACAGCAGAGGAAAAGAAAGATCCTTCTATTTGTACCGCTGAAAACAACAGAGTTTTGCACAAATACCGTCTTAAAATAACAAAACAGGGAATACTAAAATATTTCTCACACCTCGATTGGCAAAACACATTTTTAAAAGCACTTTCAAGAACAGATTTAAATATTGCCTTTTCAATGGGGTATAACCCTACAATGAAGGTATCAATGGGTGTTGCGCTCCCGCTCTTTATTGAAAGCGACGGCGAACTTATAGATATAGAACTGTTAGAAGATACACCTATCGATAAAATAAAAGACGAATTATCAAAAGTTCTGCATAAAAATGCAAAAATTATTGACATTCAAAAACTTGATAAAACGGCAACTTCAATAGATACAACCGTTTATTGGGCAGAATATAAAGTTGATTTTGATGAGATATCATCACTTTACAAAATTGAAGATATTAAGTATAATATAGACAAAGTTTGTTCTTCGGATGAAATTTTAATCACGAAGAAAAACAAAAAAGGTTTTGAAAAAACAATAAACATTAAAAACTCAATAAAATCGTACAGATTTGAGGGAAATTGTTTATTCATAGTTCTAAGAACCGGTCAACAAGGCGAGATTCCGCCTGTTAGAATTGATGACTTCATCAAGATTTTAGCAGAAAGAATCGGCAGTGATATAAATGGCAAATTTATTCCAAACATCACACGCAGACGCTTTTTTGACGAACAGTTAAGAGTTTTATAGCGTAATAAGGATTTATTAAATGAAAAGCACAGAACAAGGACAAAAAATTGTTATTGCAGAACGCGATAACATAGCTGCCGTACTTGAAAACGGCAAAGTTTCAGAATTTTTCATCAACAGAGGGGAAATTCTTTTAGGCGATGTATATTTAGCACAGGTAGAAAATGTATTACCAAGTATTGATGCCGCATTCGTTAATGTCGGATCTGATAAAATGGGTTTTCTCCACGCACAGGATGTAATGAAAAAAGGTGCATTGCAGGATAAATTAGCCCCAAAAGAAAAATTAATCGTACAGGTTGTTAAAGAACCTACAGGCCACAAAGGGCCTCGTGTAACAACAGAAATCAGCCTTCCGGGCAGATTTTTGGTACTTATGCCAAACGAAGCAGGCATCAATGTAAGCCGTAAGATTTCAACAGTAAAAGAAAGAGCAAGACTTAAATCAATTGTAAGCCTTCTCAAACCTGTCGGAGTCGGGGTTATTATCAGAACAGAAGCAGAAAATCAATCAGAGGCAGACATTCAGGAAGATTTGGAAATTCTGCTTGAAAAGTGGAACAATGTTGTAACTGCGGCTGAAACCGTTACAGCACCTTCACTTTTATACCGAGATCAGGATTTACTCTACAGAGTTATCCGTGAAGCATGTACTGAAGACACTCAGGAAATCATTGTAGATACTGCTTTTGCAATGAACAGACTTCAGACATTACTTCAAACATGGCACATGAACAGAGATATTAAAATTACCTTGTTTAAGGGCTCTGAACCTTTATTAGTTGCTATGGATATCCATAAAGAAATCAAAGCAGCGCTTCAAACTAAGGTTAATATGCCGTCAGGCGGATATTTATTCATCCAGCAGACAGAAGCACTTACCGTTATCGATGTAAACAGCGGTAAATTTGTAAGCTCTGCAACACAGGATGAAACTATCTTGAAAACAAACATTGAAGCAGTTCACGAAATTGCACGACAGTTAAGACTGAGAAATATCGGCGGTATGGTTATTGTCGACTTTATCGATATGACATCACGCGTAGATAAGTTGGCAATGATGGAAGAACTTGAACTTGCCTTAGAGCCTGATAAAGCAAAACCTCAGGTAGGTCAACTCTCGGATTTAGGGCTTGTTGAGCTCACAAGACACAGACAAGGTCAGGCATTAGCAGAAGTATTCGCTAAAAAATGTCCTCACTGTCAGGGTAACGGATACATAATGGAAGACATTAAGTATGCATCACCTACAGCTGAAGGTGAATACAGAGCAAAAGCCGCTAAGATGAAATTACCTCTGAGCGGGTTTAAAAAGAACAATAATCAGAAATTCAACAAAAAAGGCGGAGCAAATCAGGAATTTGATGAAGAACAAATAAATGATACTCCGCAAATGCAGGAAATTGAAGTAAGTATTCAGGTAGAAAACCCTTCAACTACTGCAAAAGAAGAAAACGATATTCTTGAAACAAACAAGAAAAACACAAGAGGAAACAAACGCTCTAAATTCAACAAAGCAAAAGCAAAAGAAGTGATTAAGGGCGAAGAAGTATTAGAAACTTCAGAGAATATCATTCCTCAGGGCGGTGCTATTGAGGTAGAAGTTGAGCCAAAAGAGCCTAAAGTAACTGAAGCAGAAGCAGAACAACAACCTGCTGAAGCAGAAACAGAAGAAGCTCCGAAGAAATCACGCAGACCAAACAGAGGTCAGGGCAAAGCTAAAAAAGCACCAAAAACAACAAAGACACAAAAGTCAAAAACATCAAAGAAAGCAAAATAAAATGAAAAATCTAAAAAATAAAATTTTAATACTTTTATTTGCAATATTTCTGTCAATAGGTAATATTGCCTGGTCTGAAGAAGTTCAGCCATCAGATATTGTTAAAGATGCAGCAAATTCAAAAACTGAAATACAGACTCGTCTGCCATACAGCAAACGCGCTCTCGCTATGAAGTTTCTGATTGCAATGCTCGGTGTCGGGGCATCATCAATTATGATATATGTCCTGTTGACTATTTATAATCGTTTTTTATACGGGACAGCAAAATATCCTGATGAAGCAACAGAAGACGACGATTACAAAACACCGACAAACATGAAGGATGCACTGGGAATATTTTTCAGAAAGACAAAATAATCTGAATTGATAAATAAAAAAGGCGGGCTCAAGGGCTCGTCTTTTTTATGCAACTAACCAGATAGTAGAAAGTTTTGACCTGTAAGATTATCCAAAACGGGAATTTAACATAACGCATAAACCAATAAAATTTGATTATGGAGAAAAAGTTATGAGAAAATTTCCTGAAAGATACCTTGAATTTAAAAATGTAAAAAAAGAAGTGATTGACTGGTTTGAAGATGTTGCAGAAGAAAATAACTGCCGAATAGAAAAGAAAGAGTGGAAAAGCAAGTACAATAGCTACGTCACCTATGACTACGAGCCTTTCTGTTCCGAAGGTTTTGAGATAAATGTAATAGTCAGTGCCGCAGATACGAGCTACTTAAATTTCCTTAAATACCTCTATACGGAAAAAGTCAACACAATAGACTTCTTAAACAACTGCATAAAAATACCAACTATAAGGAATTATATAAACTAATCGTCACTGATAATTGAGATAAATTCTTCAGCAATTTTTGCGTTCCACTTAGTATCAATGCCGTCTTTAATAATCTGAATGGCTTCCTCTTTTGATTTTGCTTTTCTGTAAGGGCGAGGTTCAACAAGTGCAAAATAAGCATCTATAACAAGAACCATTTGAGAACACAAAGGAATACTTTGTCCTGCCGCATTTGCAGGATAACCTGAGCCGTCCCAGTTTTCGTGGTGATGTTCAATAATCGGAATAATATCCTGAACGACTGATATCGGACTCAAAATCTCTTTAGCCGCTATAACAGGGTGAGTTTTTATCAACTGTTTTTCTTCCTCTGTAAGCGGAGAACGTTTTTGCAAAATATCCTTAGGGAGCATCATATTCCCGATATCGTAGAGTAAAATGGCAACCCTTAACTTATCCGTATCTTCTTTTGAGAGTTCAAAGCGCTTTGCAAGAAGATTTGCAACGACAATTTTTTCTTTTGAAGAACCTTCTCTATGGTTTGGATTATAAAGTGCAGACAACATATCTGAAACGGTATACAGAGCATCATGGTCAAGTGACAACTTACTTAGCATTTTGTTCATCCGTTCAGATACAGACTTATCGATAGGCATTTTCTTATTTTTAAGAATTTCAATGAACGAATCGATAGCAATATCCTGCCAAGATTCAAGTTCTTCAGGGTTAGCGAGAGTGACACGGTTTCTGCCATTCTTCTTTGATGAATACATTGCCTGATCCGTCAGTTCCAACAATTCATTCAGATTGTCAGAATGTTCGCCAAAGGTTGCCACCCCTATACTTGCTGTAACATGACCTAGCACATCAATCTCAACTTCTTCAATTGCTTTACGGATTCTCTCTGCAGCAACAAGTCCGCCAACATGATCTACACCAGGAAGTAAAATATTAAATTCTTCACCGCCCATACGAGCAGTAATATCGATAGATCTTGCATTACGCTTTAACACATCTGCAACCGTCTTTATAGCAATATCGCCGCAAGAGTGTCCGAAATTATCGTTTATATGTTTTAAGTGGTCTAAGTCAAGCCCGATAACAGTAAACTTTTGGTTTTGGCGTTGAGCACGCAAGACTTCTTTTTGTGCTTCTTCCTCAAAATACCTTCTGTTATGCAACCCTGTAAGCCCGTCAGTTACAGCCTGATCCTTAACCGTCTGGAATAAGTTTGCAACTGTAATTGCCATTTCAATCTGTTTTGAGAACAGTCTTAAAAAGTTAAGCTCAGACTCCTGTGCAGAAGGTCTTGATGAATATACAACCAGTGAGGCAAAATGCTTTCCGTTACATCTGAGCGGAATAAGTATATATGATGACATCCCTGTCCTTTTAAGCAAATCCTCAATTGTTTTTCTGGGCAAATCAGGGAATACGTAATCAAGCGAAAACAAAACATCCTTACTCTGATAAATTTTGTTATTTTCAATATGAAAATCGACATCCTTATCTTCACGCCATCTTAATCTTGTTTCAAAAAGAGGTTTGCCCAAAACCTGAGTAACACTTTCAGAAAACGGGCATTTTGATTCGGCAAACAATTCAAGATACTGCCCCTGATTATCGACTCTTTTCTGGACTATACAACTAAAAAGGTAACCTAACTCACCCTGCAGACTGTTAACAATCGAATCCAAAACATTTGCAAGCGGCTGAGATGAGTTCATCATCTCCCAAATATGCTGAACAGTGACGAGCCTTTGATTAGCAAGCTCAAGTTCTTCAGTTCGCTCTTTTATTTCAGCCTCTAATTGCAGGTTTTTCTCATACACCTCCATTAAATCCTTTTGAGTAGTGTATATATTCGATTCGACCTGATCAATTCTGTCTTTAAAGTTATTCAGTTTGTCCCAAAAACCCATTGAATCCTCGTGTGGTTTTAATACAAATAACAAGATAATTATACAACACTTTTAGGGCATATACAAATATTTCTTTACGAACCGTGATGTTTAATATAAAATCAAAATATAGAGAATAAAAAGGAGAGAATAGTATGGGTAACAGAATTGGTATAGATGTAGGCGGAACTAATGTAAAAATCGCGTTAGTAAACGACAAAGGAAGTATAATCTATTCTAATTCAATTCCGACAAGAGCGGAAATGGGTTATGAATACACAATAAACAACATGAAAGAAGCTATCAAAGACTTGTTAAAAGAAACAAACTCTAAAGCTAAAGATATTGAAGGTATGGGTTTTGGGTTCCCGGGGCAGATTGATTGTCAAAAAGGGATAGTAAGACTTGCTCCAAATATCCCGGGCTGGGTTGATGTACCTATTGCAGAAATCATGGAAAAAGAATTTGGTATTAAAACAAGAGTAGACAACGATGTAAGATGTGCTGCACTCGGCGAATTAAACTTCGGTGCAGGTAAAGGATGTCAAAACCTTATCTGTATCACAGTCGGAACAGGTATCGGTTCAGGTCTTATTGTGAACGGGAAACTTGTCAGAGGTGCAAGCAACGCAGCAGGTGAAATCGGACACATCAAACTTGATATGAATGGTGGACCTCTTTGCGGCTGTGGCGACAGAGGTTGTCTTGAAGCATTTGCATCTGGCCCAAGCATAGTTGCAATGGCAGAAGAATACATTAAGGGCGGTAAGTCTACAAAATACAGAGAACTTGCAAACCCTGATATAACACCATATATCGTATCAGAAGCAGCAAAACAGGGCGATCCTGTGGCAAAGAGAATATTCACCATTGTCGGTGAATATATCGGTATCGGTCTTGCAAGTGTTGTCAATCTGCTTAACCCTGAAAAGATTATTATCGGGGGTGGTGTTGCAGCAGCAGGAGATATTCTTATGAACCCTATCAAGGAAACCCTTGTAAAACGCGCAATGCCGATTTCAGGTTCAACAGTTCAGGTAGTTCCTGCTCAGTTAGGTAACACTGCAGGTGTTATCGGAGCAAGCCTGCTTATCAACTCATAGGAATACAATTATGCGATTGGACAAATTTCTGAAGGTATCAAGATTAGTAAAACGCCGTACGGTAGCGAACAGCATTTCCGATTTAGGGAGAGTTTTCGTTAACGGCAATATCGCAAAACCTGCAAAACAATTAAAGGTGGGCGATATAATCTCAATCGAATACGCAAACAAAACAATAACGGCAAAAGTTCTTAAAATACCTGAAGGAAATGTTCCTGTTCAACTCGCACCGACGCTATATGAAATGATTGAAGAATAAAATAGTAAAAGAGGTTGGCGATAAGGTCAACCTCTTCAAATAAGATGGATCTTATTGATCAGATATAGCTCTCAGCAACTCCATCTTATTTTTCTTTTTGGATGTGCTATATATCAAAAACAGTGTAGATAATAGTCATAGAGAATTTTGTTTTGTTACCCCTAGCCCGTCTGCGGTTAAATGCATGTTAAGGAGTTACATTTTAACCGCATTAGGGAACCCTGTTTTAGGGAAGAGAGTATGTTATTTTTTCGTAGGGGCCGATTTCTTTTGCGGAGGCTGTGCAGATTTCTTTTTGTCCATAGCATTCTTCTTTGCTTCAGCCTTCAATTTATCTAATTGTTTCTTTTGAGCAGGGGTTAAGATTGATTCAAAATCTCTGTCATTCTTCAATCTTATATCACGAGCCTGCTTATGAAGTGCGTTGATTTGATTGTTCAACTTTTCAATTTGTTCAAGCTTTGCCTCTGTTGTAATATCATTGCTGCGTTTAATCAACTCTTTTTGTTCAAACTTCGTCTTGATGGCATTCATGATAGGCTCCATTTCTTCGCGGCTTTGCATTCTCATTTCTTTCGCCTTAGCCTTTTGAACATCAGTCAGTTTCAGCTTTTCATCAAGGTTAACTTTTGGCGGATGTTGTTTACAACATGGTCTACCCATACAAGGCTTACAATCAGGTGGTGGGGGATATCCGCCGTGGCAGACAGGACAACCTTCTCCCGCAAAAGCCATAGTTGATGCTCCTAATGCTAATACCGCTGCTAATAATAATGTCTTTTTCATTTGTTTTTCCTTTCTTTCATTTTTAATAATATGTTTTGTTAAACTCTTTTTATAGATCTGTTATGCACTTTTCTGTTATTTGGTTTTACGGTATTTTTTGAATGTTTTTTGTAATTGTTAATTGATGGTTTATGATGTCTGCCTACTTTATCATAAGGTTTATGAGGTTTACGGAAATCACCGTATTTTGGAGGTCTTTGTCCAAATCTCGGATCAGGTTTTTGTCCAAATCTTTGATCAGGTCTTTGACCTTTGAAGTTTTTATCAAACCGTTTATCATTAATATTTGGTCGTTTATCTGATACCTTTTTGTCGAGTTTCTTCTTGTCGAAGTTTTTATATTTGTTTGTATTTACGCTGTTGTCATACTTAATTCTGTCAACATTACCTTCTCTAAAAGATCTGTTGAATTTTTCGTTCTTTCTTGCATTTTCAAAATTTGTTCTGTCTAATGTGTTTTGGATTTCAACCTGATTAGCAGCAGAATCGAGCACATTTGTGCTGACAGTTTCCTCAGCGAAAGCGACAGATCCTGCCATACAAACTATTAAGCCCATTATTAATAAATTTTTATTCATACTAAATCCTTTCAATTTGTTTTAAAGTATCCGCTTTTAAAGTCCTACCGATACATCAATGTTTCCTAAAGAGAAGGTAACTGATGGATAGTTATAACCGTACCCGTATGAGTTTTCGTAAACAGGAACAGGGAGGGGAACCTGCGCAACAGGTATTGGCTTTTGAGGCGGCACTGCCTTTTGGGGAACAGGGGTATACTTGTGATGATTTTGTGGCACAATCGGATGTGCACTTGCTACACCTGTTGTAATTACCAACAGGCAAATGAGTGTCAAAACTTTTTTCATAATTTAAACCTTTCTTCTAGAGTAAGTCCTCAAGTTGCAGGGCAAGCTCTTTCTTTGCATTGTATATTCTTGATTTCACAGTTCCAACGGGAACATTTAACTTCTCAGCAATCTGTTCGTATGAATATCCTTCGATATCATATAACATTATTACTTCTTTCAATTTTGGCTTTAGACTGTCTATTGCTTTAATTATTCTTTTCTGCCTCAGTTTTGCCATAAAGGCACCTTCCGGCGTTACTTTATTGTCTTTTATTGAGTTTATTACTTCTTCGTCTGTTGTAGAGTTTGTTTGGACCATCCTGTCTGCTGATTTCAAGTAGTCTTTTGATAAGTTCTTTGCGATGGTGTTTATCCATGTTTTGAAATTACCTTTCTCTTCGTATTTGTCCTGATTTTTCCAAACCTTGACAAAGACTTCTTGTTCTAAATCTTCGTTAGTTTCTTTAGTTATAAGCCTTATTATATTTCTTACATTTTGTTTGTTATTTTCAATTATTTCTTTGAAGTTCATTCACCATCCACCATTATCAAACCGTAATCGTCGGTCTGAAAACCTAAATCTTCAGCAGTAAACTGCTGTCCGTACTTAATGGTATCAAGAATGTTGTAATTCATGCTTGCAATTTCCAATGTCGTACCACCGACCATCAAAGCAAACAATACACAAGCAACCTTGACAGCTTTAAACTTGTCTTTTTTATAATGAGGTTTAACCTCTCTTATTAAATCAGACACTTTGTTCATTTTTTCATATTCAGCTCTGCAATCTTCGCAGTGCTCAATATGTTCCATCAGAGTCTTTTCGTCGGAGAATGTAAATAGTGCTTCAAATTTATTACATTTTTCTGTCATTTTATTTACCTCTTACACCCATATAACGAATTCCAAAAAATTTTGTTCATTTTTGTTTTTAATGTCTTAATATTTCTTAACATAAGACCTTAAACTTTGCCGTAAGTATCCTCAATCCCTTTGCCAAATATAGCAAAATCATATTTGACAGGATCCTCGGGATCAAACCGTTTTAGATTATTTGTTAATTCAATGACAGCTTTCATGTCATTGCTTTTCCGTTCTAATAATAACATTTTTCGTGACAATCTGGCAACATGAACATCTAAAGGAATCCGCAAATCAGACTTAGGTATAAAACTCCAAATTCCCAAATCAACCTCTGATTTACGCACCATCCAACGCAGAAACATATTCATGCGTTTCATAGCCCCACCCTTATGGGGATCAGGCAAAAGGTGATAAAACCCCTGTCCCATTCTTTCCTTAGCGTTGGAATAAAAATAGTCGCTCACAACCCGATACATTACATCCAAAGAGCTGTCTTTTTCATAGCCGTACCTAAATAGTTCACTTAACCCATCAGAGGTATTATAGAGTTTTGATAATATAGTCAGCCATTCAATAACATCATTAGGCTTAGAAAAGCGATAGTTAAAATTCTCTTTTTGAAGAATGGCAAAGTCGCCGTTTTTAACAAAATTAGTCGGTTCCCCCTCTGTATAAGAAAACAACTCATGGAGTTTTGCTATAAACTGTTTTCTGCTTCCGTAAGCAAAAAGCGATGCAATAAACCCCGCAAGTTCAATATCTTTTCTATCTTTAAACAAATGCGGAAACTGAACAGGATCATCCTTTATAAAATCTTTCGTTTCATATCGTTCAACAAGATTATCCAGCTCAGCTTTATCAACAATTAACCTGTCCTCAACCTTCAATTACTACTCCCTCTGAGTGTGTCAAAAAACTTATTAAGTATCTTATCACACTTTTCTTCTTCTATCCCGCCATAGACTTCAAGCTTAGAATTTGCAGTATTTCTCAAATCCATCACTGACCCGAAGGCTCCGCATTGAGTATTATATGAGCCGAAATAGAGTTTATCTATACCGGATGATACAATTGCCCAAGCACACATTGGACAAGGCTCTAAAGTAACATACATCTCACAGCCGTTTAAGCGCCAAGTGCCGAATTTCTTCTGTACATCTCTCAACGCAATAATCTCAGCGTGACCTGTCACATCGTTGAGCTCTTCTTTTTGGTTATGAGCAGCCCCGATTATAACCCCGTCTTTTAAAATTGCACAACCAACGGGAACATCAAAAGACGATGTCTGTCTTGCCTCTCTAATAGCTCTTTCAAACAGTTTTTTATGTTCCTCTGTATAGTTCATAACTGTTCCGGTTATCCTTATCCTTTGCGCATAAACAAGTGAACTTCAAAACCCCAATCCATGCCTGAATGGAGTTGAATATGACCACCCATTGTTTCGACTAAGCCTTTTACAATATAAAGCCCGAGTCCCGTGCCTCTTGTTGTTCTTGTCGTAGAATCGTCAAGGCGCGTAAACTTATCAAATAAAGTTTTTAACTTATCTTTTGGTATAACATTGCACTTATTTTTGACGACAATTTTTACATATTCGTCGCTGTTCTTATCGTTTTCCTCATCAATGGAAACAACTATATCAGACTCGTCATCGGCATATTTAACAGCATTTTCAATAAGGTTAATCATAATCTGTTCAAATCTGTCCTTATCCGCAGAAATAGTTATATTTTCCTGATTAACCTCATTTACGATTGTTTTACCCTCATTATTTTTTACAAGAATGAGAGCATCCTCAAGAACGGTTCTTACATCAACCGGTTCAATATTCACATTAAGACTTGCCCCCTCAATATCAGGAATAACCAGCAAGTCCTCAACCATGCGTTTAAGACGCTCTGCCTGTCGTTTGATAACCTTTAACGACTTTTGTTTTGTGGCTTCATCAATCTGAATATCCTGTCTTAAAAGTCTTGAAGTATACCCCTGAATACTCGTTAAAGGAGTTCTGAACTCGTGGCTCACCGTATCAATCATATTAGATCGAAACTCGTTTAAATCTTTCAATTCTTTGTTTGTTTTTTCTAACTTGATATACGACTTGTGTATTTGATTAGCCATACGGTTAAATTCGTTAGCAAGGAACACAATTTCATACGGAGTCAAAAAGTGAATAAGCAATCTTATCCGTCGCTTATAATTCCCCTTTGATATCGCAATAATCGCCTTAAATAACTGGCGCACATTGATATACAAATAAGAAATATAAAGACCTACAATAAACAGAACAGCAAAAGACGATATAAGCATCGCCATAATAATCTTTAACCTGTTATGCTCAATTGTATTTTTCGTAATTTCTTTTGGGGTAGATACAATAATCAAGATATTTGGTTCAGACCGTTTCAGGTAAATAAACGGCTGGTTTTTCCGTTTCCCGTAGACAGTCGCCTCGTCAGTAACAAGCTCCTTTGGTAACTGTTTAACGCACTTGTCAAAAACCTGCTTATTAAAGTTATACGAGGTCACAAGAACATTATCAGGGTTAAGGACATATATCTGACGTTTATCAGCCCCAATAGACTGAAATACATTTCTTTTAACCTTTTCTATCTCAAACAATGCAACAAGATATCTGCCGTCACGCATTTTTACACCAAAGGCGGCCGACTCTTGTTCAGTCACTTTTTTTCTAAAACTCATATAACTTTCTTCTGACGGAAGGATAAATATATCACTATAGAGTTTTGAGTGTCTTTTTATATCATTAAGGTATTTATATTTTTCCGCATCCGTTTCAAAGTAAGTAAGAGTAGTTGATATTTGTTCAAGTTCATATTTTATGGAATTTTGAAATACATCGATACTGTCTGATACAGAGTTAGCAATAATAATGCCGATATTACTCAACTGAGCACGGACAGAATGCTGGTTGATATTGTTTATAACAAACCCGCAAATAGTCATTGTTACAAGCACAGCAAATATACTTACAAGAATTATCTGCTCGACTATTTTTAAATGTTTGACATTTTTTATAAGTTTCATGCTATTCTCCAAATGGGGTCAATTTATAACCAACATTTGTAACCGTATGCAAATACTGCGGATTCTTTGAGTCCGGCTCAATCTTGTTACGCAGACCGCCCACATGGACTCTCAACATTCTTACATCTTCATCACTGTCATAACCCCAGACTTCATCTAAAAGGGTTGCAAGCGTAACAGCATTATTAAAATGCTGCATTAAACAATATAATATTTCAAACTCTGTCGGAGTCAGTTTAATCTTTTTATTCACAATGACACATTCAAGTGTATCAGGAAAGATTTCAATATTCCCTGCTGTCAAAATCTCGTTAGATAAATTTTGTTCAACCTGCGGTTGATTTCGTCTTAAAAGAACCCTTATTCTAAGAAGAACCTCCTGAACATCAAAAGGCTTCACAAGGTAATCATCCGCCCCGCAATCAAACCCGACAGTCTTATCGTCAATTGTACCTTTAGCGGTCAACATGAGAACAGGAATAGCAAGCTTTGCCTGTCTGATGTTC
The DNA here is from genome assembly GCA_902765215.1 of uncultured bacterium. Taxonomy (GTDB): domain Bacteria; phylum Cyanobacteriota; class Vampirovibrionia; order Gastranaerophilales; family Gastranaerophilaceae; genus UBA2883. The sequence goes on from CACWZA010000003.1 coordinate 39,674, forward strand.
TTACATACATCAAACCCGTTCATTTTAGGCATCATGACATCAAGTATAACTAAGTCATAACTGTTATTTAAAACTTTTGTCAAACCCTCTTTTCCGTCAGAGGCCGTATCAACAAAGTAACCGCTCTGCGCGATATCAAACTCTAAAAGCTCCCTGATTTCATCGTCATCATCAACAATTAATATGCGTTTTAAATTTTCCATTATCTGCCCCTATAATAGCTCTCAGGATAATTTGTGAATGAATCTTTGATTGTATAATACTCATTCTTATCAATATTGACACCCATATTTTTTGTATCAATATTCATTTTTTTCTTCTTTTTAGGTTTTACAAATTTATCCATCTTTACCGCTTATACAATATTATTATTGTCATCAATCTGAACAATAGTAGGACAATATCCTTCTAATTCGTCTTCAGTAACATATCTGTACGAACAAATGATAATTTTATCACCTGCCTGAACTTTTCTTGCAGCAGCACCGTTAACACAGAACATTTTAGAGCCGCGTTTCCCCTTAATAACATAAGTCTGAAATCTTTCGCCGTTATTTATATCAAGAATATCAACTTTTTGCCATTCTCTAATCTTTGCCGCAGTCAATATATCTTCGTCAATAGTTATTGAACCGACATAGTTCAAATTTGAATCTGTGACAGTTGCTCTGTGAATTTTAGAATTTAAAAACTCTAATAACATTTTACACATCTCCTTAACAGTTAGATTATACTATAAAAAAAGTTTAATATGTATAAAATGTTTAATTTTATCAACGAAAAATAACTAACTGTAATATTTTGTTATACTTGTCAAATACGCATCTAATGCTTTGTAACCCTTGTACATTTCATTAGAATTAAGAGTATAATTATTTGATAAAATAAATTTCAGTTCTTTTACACGAATTTCAAGAATTGAGAATGAATCATTTCTCAATTTGTCGTCGGTTGATGTAGCCCAGTCCTTCATCTGTACAATTTCTCTGTTCATTTTGGAAATTGTTGTATTTTCAAGTGTTGCAAAAAAGTATTTTGAAAGAAGGTTTTCTTCAGTCTTAGTTATTCTTGGCTGAACAACCTGAAAAGAACAAATCTTTCTCAAAAGAACAAAATTATTTGCAACCCTTCTGTGGGAATAAGGGACTGATGTTTTTGCCAGCAAACTTGACACTTCCAAATCGGTGCACAAATCTTCCGAATTTAGAGCATTTCTCGTCTTATATCTATCGGATTTAAAAATATCATCCAGTTTTGTATCCATATCCCCTCGTCAGATAAAATAACTTTAGTTTTTCTTTGTGAAGACATCAAAAAGACTTAATAAAATCATTGATGCAACAACAAAGATTATATAATAAACATAGTGCTTAATTGTCAAAGCACTCATAAAGCTCATTGCAATAAACCCTGCAATAATAGCAACTGCGGTCATTATAACCACTGTTAATTTTTGTGAAAAACCTGCTTTCAATAATTTGTGATGAATATGTTCCGCATCAGCAACAAAAGGTGATTTCCCTTTAAAGATTCTTCTTAAACTTGAATAAGTAATATCAATAATAGGAACGGCAAGAACGAGAAACGGCAGCAATATAGCCAGCGTTGCACTCTTCATAACACCGGTAATTGAGATAGTTGCAAGCATAAACCCTGAGAACAATGCCCCGGAATCACCCATAAAAATCTTTGCAGGGTTAAAGTTAAAGGTTAAAAATGCCATCATAGAACCCGCAAGAATAAATGCAATAAGTGCACTTATCGGATTTGGCGGAGTCATAGCAAGGGCAATAATTGCAAGAGTAATCGCGTTTACTGTAATAACAGAACCTGCAAGTCCGTCAACACCGTCAATGAAGTTAACAGCATTACTAATGCCGACTACCCACAACAGAGTGAGCGGATAAGATGCCCAGACACTCAGGTGAATAACCTGACTCAACGGGTGCATAGGGTTTAAAATTGTATCAAATTTCACCCCCAGACAATAAACCATTGTCGCAACCAAAACCTGAATAAGAAGTTTGAACTTTGCATCAAGGTTATACACATCATCTATCAGCCCTAAAAGGAACATAAGAGATCCGCCCAATAACAAGCCTGAAACAAGACTGCCATAAGGATAATAACTCAGTAATACCAAAAACAGAAAAGTCAGCATTGTGCTCGCCCAAATAGCCACACCGCCTATCCTCGACACCGGTATTTTGTGAATTTTTCTTTCCCCCGGCATATCGACAAGTCCTTCTTTTTTGGAAAATGCAATAACCAAAGGAACAATAAACACCCCTAATATATAAGATATTACTGCTCCGATTACATTTATACCAACTGTTTCAGATAACTTTATTAAAATTGGACTGCCCTCCGGTATTATAAATCAGCATAAAGCGGGAACTTTTTGCATAATGCAAGAGAATCCGCTCTCAATTCGTCTAATTTTGCCTGATTGTCAGAATTTTTAATTGCTTCAGCAATAATTCTTGCAACTTCTTTCATTGCAGGTTCATCAAAACCTCTTGTTGTCGCAGCAGCAGCACCAAGTCTGATACCACTCGTTACGAACGGACTTTGAGGATCATTAGGAACGGTATTCTTGTTTGCAGTAATTCCTACAGCTTCAAGCACATTTGCCATGTCTTTACCGGTCTTACCTGTCTTTCTCAAATCAAGAGTCATAAGATGGTTTTCAGTCATACCGCCAACGATATCCATACCGTTGTCTAACAAGCCCTGAGCCAATGCTTTTGCATTCTTCACAATATTTTGAGCATAAGTTTTAAACTCAGGTTTTGATGCTTCAAGCAAAGCAACCGCTTTACCTGCAATAATATGTTCAAGCGGGCCGCCCTGCATTCCCGGGAACACTGCCTTATCAATCATTTGTGCAAATTGTTCATCGCACATTGTTATCCCGCCTCTAGGCCCTCTTAAGGTCTTGTGAGTAGTCGTTGTAACAAAGTGAGCATAACCCGCAGGAGATGGATGAACCCCGCCTGCAATCAGACCTGCAATATGTGCAATATCAGCAAGTAAATATGCCCCAACTTCATCAGCAATTTCTCTAAACTTCTTAAAATCAATTATTTTTGAATAGTTACTTGCACCGCAAATAATCAATTTTGGTTTGTGTTCTAAAGCCATTCTTCTGACATCTTCATAGTCAATGTTACCTTCTGAATCAACCCCGTAACTTTTAACATCAAAGTAAAGTCCTGAGAAATTAACAGGTGAACCATGACTCAGGTGACCACCGTTAGATAAATCCATACTCAAAACTCTGTCACCGATTTTCAGAACAGCCATAAATACAGCCATATTTGCCTGAGCACCGCTATGTGGCTGAACATTTGCATGATCCATTCCAAAAAGTTCACATGCTCTTTTTTGTGCAAGTTCTTCAATCAAATCGATATGATCACAACCGTTATAGTATCTTTTATGCGGTTTTCCTTCAGCGTATTTGTTGGTCAAAACTGAACCGCATGCTTCCATAACGGCAGGTGATGTAAAGTTTTCACTTGCAATTAGTTCTATTGTTGTTTGTTGACGCTCAAGTTCCTTTTCTATTAATTCCGCAACAGCAGAATCAACCTTTTTTATGTTCTCTAAATTCATTACACATCCCCTATCAATATTTATACGGACAACACGGACAAGAGCACAATCAATACTAATTTAAAGGAATAATCAACTTTTGTCCTATTTTTATTGAATTTACATCTTTTAATGAGTTTTTAACCTGAATTTCTTTGATTTTTGCTTCGTCAAAACGACCGTAAAATCTAACAGAAATATCCTCAAGACTATCACCTGCCTGAACGGTATATTCTTTTTCCGTAACAGGCTGTGCTTCTTCAACAGGAGCCTGTTTATCAGCAGGAATAAATGTAAATTTAACATTTTCTTTTGCAGGTTTAGGTGCAGAGAAGTTTATATCACGAAGAGGTGAATAACCGATAAAGAAACTTATAAATACTGCCACAACCAAGGAAAGGATAACACCTGAAAGTAATCCGACATAGAAATATGCCTTTGGACTTCTGTTAGTTGTTGCCGCAATTCTGAAGTTTCTCCACAACATATCAAGTTCTGCTTGTTTATCAGTAATGTGGGCATTACTTCTGCCTTTTGCAGTATTGTAATCTGACAATGCACTGAGCATCGCCATCTTTTCTCTTGTAATGTTTGATCTTCTTAATGTAGAACTTTTCATTTTCCTCACCCAAATTTATTTTGATACACAAGTTTATCATAACAAAGAGTAACACAATAGTAAAATTAATTCAAGAATTTCATACATTTGGAGGAGGAATAAACAAAGAATAATTTTGTGCTAAAATATACAGGAAAGGTGTAAACATGAAACTGTGTGTATTTCAGGGGACATTTAACCCTATCCACAAAATTCATTTAGAAATAGCGAAGTTTGCAAAAGAACATTACAACTTCGATAATGTGTTGTTTATACCGGCATTTATTCCGCCGCACAAGACGGTTGATAAAAATTTAGCTGCACACAGATACAATATGGTTAAACTCGCAATATCAGATTATGACTATTTTAATATCAGCGATATTGAATACAGACACAATACAAATTCATACACCTACAACACAATAACAGAACTTTACAAAAAGTATGAAATAGAAGGAAAAATAAACTTCCTGATTGGAACAGATGCTTTTCTTCAGATACAGACATGGTATAAAACAGACAAATTAAAAGAATTAGTCCATTTCATAGTCTTTAAAAGAACAGACAATTTTAACGAATCTGATTTTGAATTTCTGAAAGAGAGCGGCTACGATTTTGAATTTTCACCAATGGAATACACGGACATTTCATCAACAAAACTGAGAGAGCATATAAAGGGCGGTAAATCCGTAACGAACATGGAATTGCCGAAAGTTAAGGAGTACATAACAGAAAATGGATTATATCTCTAAAACCGAAACAATCGATTGGTTAAAAAAACACCTTGATACAGAGCGGTTTGAACACTCGATAGGAGTCGCAGAAACGGCGTCAGAACTTGCCGAAATGTTTAACCTCGATAAAGAAAGAGCATATACAGCAGGACTTCTGCACGACTGTGCGAAAAAGTTTTCAAAAGACGAAATGCTAAAGATTATGGAATCACTTCCTATTGAAGAATGCGAAATGATTAATCCAAAGACATACCACGCTCCTGTCGGCGCATATATTGCAAAAACAGAGTTTGGAATAAAAGACGAAGAAATTTTATCGGCAATAAGATGGCATACACTCGGGAAACTCAATATGACCGATTTTGAAAAGGTTATTTTTATTGCGGATAAGATTGAACCGAGAACAAGACCACAAATGTATATAGATGCAATCCGTCCAAAATTGTTTGAAGAAAACGGGCTTGATATGGCACTTTTAGAGTGTTACAAAGGAACGATAAAAAGTCTTGCAGACAGAAACCTTAAAATCTGCATAAGTACAATTGAAATCTATAATGAGTTATTGAAAAAATATGAAAAGAATTAAAAATGTATTAATCTGCGGTTTAGGTGCAATCGGCGGATATTATGCATCACAAATTGCAGAACAGGATAACATTCAGTTAAAAATACTCGTAGACAAAGACCGTTTGGAACGGTATAAAACAATGCCGAGAATTATTAACGGCAAAAAATGCAGTTTTGATTACACCCTGCCAAACGAAGAAAATTTCGGTGCAGACCTTATCATAATTGCTACAAAATCGTCGGGACTTACTGATGCCATAAAAAACATAAATAACTTCGTGAAAAATGATACAATTATCCTCTCTTTTCTTAACGGAATTACAAGCGAAAAAGAAATCTGTGATGTATACGGGGATAAGGTATTGTACTCATTTTTACTCGGACATACCTTCTTCAGAAAAGGGGAAGAAATCTCTCACGACGGACGGGCAAATATAATTTTCGGCTCTAAAACAGAAAATGATGAAAGAACAGAAGTTTTAAGAAACTTCTTTGAAGATATAAATGTAGGATACAGGGTATCCGACGATATAATAAGCGAGCTTTGGCAAAAATTTGCATTCAATTGCTGCGTAAACCAACTGTCAGGAATAACAGGGTTAACCTTCGGACAGATAAAAAACTCTGAAAAATGTCTTGAACTGATAAAAAATATCTGTGGTGAAATATCTCAAATAGCAGAAAAAGAGTGTGTGAGCGGTTATAATAAACTGTGCGAACACACACTTCAGAGTCTTGATATTATGCTTCCTGAAGGGAAAACATCAATGCTTCAGGATATAGAAGCAAAAATCAAACCTGAAACTGATATTTTCGGAAAAACAGTCATGTCGCTCGGGGAAAAACACAATATTCCAACCCCTTATAATACAATACTTACGGAACTCATAGAGTGCAAAACTGCTGAATTTTAACCAAGAAATGAAACGGTAACTTCTTCACCGTCGAATAATTTAGGTTCTCTCGGCACAATCCTTACTTCATTATTAGTTCTTAAAAGTGCTGAATCAGAATGATTGAGTCCAAAGCCCTCTTTTGAAAACTTTTTGATTAGCTGATAGAAAAACTGTTTATCTGAAACATTGAAACTCTTATTAGAAACGACAGACTTCAGCAAATTATCCTGTGGCGCAGTCGTATGAGTAATGTGGGTAACCTTTTGCAGGTTTGACCACTTTGTAACCGATATAGATCCTGTAAAATTTATTCTCTCCATAACCTCGTACCGTTATTCGGCATATTTTATTAATGCTGATAATATATTAGCACAAGCTTTATCTTTATTCTTCCCTACAGGTATAATTGCTTTTCTGTCCCAGCTTTCTACTAAGTAGACCTCTTTCGGGAAGATAACGGAACGAGCAAATATTCTCAAATCGTCTATATCACGAGTTGAAAGAACATTTCTCGTAGACTGTTGAGCATTTAAACCATCAAGAACCGGAAATCCCATTGATGATGCTTCAAGCTCGGCTATTCCCAATTTGCCTAACATCTGATTACTCAAAATATTTTTAGCATTGCGGATAGATGCAGACACAGATGGATTTTCTGCATTAGGTCGCTGATTATACATTTTCTGCACATAAGGAATATACCCTTTTTCCAACTCAGACAGGCGGACAATAGTAGTAATTGCCTTTTCTTCCGGAGTTAAGTCCATTTTTTCAAGATCAACACCAAAGCGTTTGCAGATATCAATTTCATTTTGTGTCGGCTTTAAAACATCAAATTTTTCAACATCAATAGGTTCATATTCTTCTCGTTTTAAGAAAGAAAACAGACTAGGTAAAGAAGTATCATCCGAACTCGGTTTCTTCAGGAACGGATTTTCAATCTCAGGACATCCCGGATCTTCAATCCCAAAAATATTGTTTTCATCCTTAGAAATATGCTTGATTACCTTTTTGTACAAGTCCATCTGCTCTTCCGATAAATTCAAATCTGTCATAAGCTTCTCTTTGTTCTTAGATAAAGACCTTACGAACTTACCCGAATTTATATCAAGACTGACAACATTTTTTGCCATCTCATAGATATAATATGAAGGGTGATTTCCGTAATAGTATTCAAATTGAGGTTTTTTAAAGAAATCCACACTAATACGGGTTGGAGTTGCAATTGCGGTTGTGTCAGGAACAGCAGCCATAGTTACACCAATAATTGCAGTTTTAGCCGCAATAATGCCCTTACGCACTTTGTTTGATATATTATCACGGGATAGCGACACGCCTATTTTTGATATGTTCATTATAATGTCCTTAACTAAAGCTTAAAAAATAAAATAATTGCAATACTTTTAGAATGTAACTGAAAAAATTTTTTTGCTGATTATATTCAAAATGGATTAATATAAGTTAACAAAAAAGAGCATAAAAAAAAGATTTTCAACCACCGTTGAAAATCTTTTCTAGTTTAATTGGTTGCGGGAGCCGGACGTTTTGAGCACTCGGGCTCGAAACAAAAGGTTATAATAAGGTTCAAATCCAGCATTCTGAGCAAAAAAAGATTTTCAACCACTGTTGAAAATCTTTTCTAGTTTAAATGGTTGCGGGAGCTGGACGTTTTGAGCACTCGGGCTCGATGTAAAACAACACTTAGTTTTACTTCTCTTAACAGTTAGTATGACTTCTTTTCCATAAATGATTTTAAAATTTTTCAATAATGTTCAGATTAATATCAAAAAAAATCTGTCAATTCCTGTACTAAATTCTGTCAAAGATTTAAGTCATAATTTTTTATTTAGATACAGCTGTCATTCTTCAGCTAACTTAGGATTGATTTTAAATAATTGTTTTAAACTTTAACATCCCATGATGAAATACTTCCACTATTTGGCAAACCTGCTTCGTATTTTTCTTCAATTTGTTTAATAATACTATCTATATCAGTACCATAAACTTTTAATTCAAATTCTTCTAATTTATTATCATAAGAACCGTCTTTTATTTTTTCAACAAGTTCATTGTATTTTTCTTTGTTTCTTTCTCTTAATTCTTCTAATTTTTCTTCCCATTCTTCTCTTTTCTCTTTTTGTTCTGCCTTTTTGCTTTCTGGATTTTCTTTTGCAATTTTTCCATCAGGGTCGTTTGTACTACCGCTTACACAAGAAAAATTGCCGTTAGCATCAACCGAAAAATTTGCATAAGTTACCACAGGACTTCCCGGAGCCATAGCAACTTTGCTTTTCAAAAGCTCTATACTAATAGGAATGGCTTCTAGATTTTCTTCTAGCTTTTGTGCCTGTTCAGGGTCATTTGCACATTTTGCTAAATATTTACTAGAAATTGATACTGTTGTTGGCACACCTGACATTGAAGTTGTTTTACCAAGAAAACTAAACTTATCCATTAAAGTCTTTTTGTATTCATCAACACTTACTTTTTTAGGTGTTTCATTTCTAGTATTTTCAGTTTTATTTTCAGACAAATTAAGTTCTGTTTTTATATAATTACTTTGGTCAGTATTAATTTCTAAAGCCATAATTTACTTCGATTAATTTAATTATCCTTGTATGTTATAGTAATTGTAATGCCCGATTTCTGTCATTAAACTATAAATCCTCTTGGTGACTAATAACATCATATCTCTATTTAATCTATTTTTCAACCCTTCTATATAGCCTTTAGGCTTCTGCCTCAATATTTCCTTCTGTTTTTAAAGAATCATCTGATTCGTTTTCATCTAATCCGTATTCTTTAATTATATCTTTTATATCGTTTTTGGATTCATTTTCTTTATGTTTAGCACAGTAGTCGTTATATTCTTTATATGTAACAACTTTATCTTTGTTTGTATCCACCCTATAAACACTAAACTTGGAAAAAAAGTAAAACTAGGAAAAAAAGTAAAAACGGTCATTTGTAAAAGGTCACATGGTGTGATTATTTAGGTCAGATGGATTGACTATTTCAGGCAAAAAACATTCTTGTTTTAAAATAAATTTAGTTGAATTGTACAAAAATATTTACAATTTCAATGTTATTTTTATTCTATTTCAGATTTTATTTTCTTCATTGTATAGCAAGCGGCTACAAAATATAGGCAGCATAAACCTAATAATATCCAAAAATCTTTTTGAACTTGACAAAAACTTGCACCCATTTGATTTATTTTTACGAGTCCGTCTGCGGCAGTTTCAAACGGAATAAATTTTGATAGGACATTCAATACTGTGGGGATTGATTCTTTCGGCCAAACAAACCCGGGTAAAAATATTAAAGGTACAGACGATACTATCATTATAAAAAATGAAATTTCACGTTTTTTGCAGAAATATACTAAACTTATTCCTAAAAAAGCACTTGCAAACAAAAACGGAACCAGTATCAAAAACATCGGGATAAGATTATATGTCATATCATAAGTTACAAGCGTAGGGAATATCAGGAAAAATATCAGCGCATAAATGAAATACAATAAAACATAGGCTAAACTTTTTCCTATAACAATTTCAATAGGATTATTTGAATAAGGATTGATTGCGTTGAGTTTTGTAAGTTTCCAGTTTCCGTTTTCTCCTCTTTCTTTAAATCCGCTAATTCGTTCACGCAAAGTTGCATTGAGCATACTAACCCCAATTAACATTGTTTGCTGCAAAATCATAATCAAAATCAAGGGATAAATATAGTTTTGATAACTTCCAATCGGATTATAAAGCGGATTTTGGACAAATTCTACAGGATTTACCAGAGATTTTGCAACTTCTTTCGGGGTCCCTTTTTTCATCAATGTTCCGACTTCAATTTTCGCTCCGGTTTCACCCGCAACAGTTGCAACTGCTGTTGCAATATTTTTGTATATTATTAAATATGCACTATCAGTATAAGACGATACAAAAGACGGATTTCCGCGTTTTATATCCCGCTCAAAATCTTTAGGTATAAGTACAAACGCTCTAATCTTATTTTTGTAATACTCCGATTTTGCGTCTTCAATATCTTTTGGGGTTTCAATTACTTCAATATACTCGGTCGCATTCAAATCCCGGATAAACTTCTGAGATAAAGAAGTATTATCGTTATCAACGACCCCAATTGGAACATTTCTTAGAGCATTGTTAGCAAATGGTATCGTATAAAAAAGACTGTACAGAAAAATTGCTCCGACCATAATCAAGCTACTGCCGGGGTCTTTAAATATTTCAACAAATTCATTTTTTAAAATTTTTATTATATCTGATACCATAAATCCTCGTTATTAGCGTGTTTTTTTAATAGAGGTACAAACATTGTACCCAGTAATCCTATTGCCATTATCCAAAATAAATATATTAAATCATATTTTAGCATAAATCCTTTCATCGCTTGATCAATAAGCAGGTTTACATAAGGTCTTACCGGTAATAATGAACTGTAAAACCTTGTAAACAAAGGCATTCCCATGTTAGGGAAAGTCATTCCTGCAAGGCTAAAACCTAAAGATGTATAAAATGCGCCGACACTCATTGCAAAACGTAAGTTTGAAAGTACTGCAACAAAAGCCAAACCCATAAGTTGATAAGCTAAAAGAAAAATGCCACTTGAAAAAATTGTAAATAAAATATTCCCCTCAAACGGAGCACCATAAATTATTACATAGCCACCATAGACAATAAACATTTGTATCAAAAGTACAATAAGATATACTGAAAGTTTACCAAAAGCTGCGCTAATTATTGAATTATCAGCCTCTTTTAGCCATTCTTTTGTTGTTCCCTCTTTAAATTCAATACCAAGTGTCCAAACTGCAAGTAATACCGCAAAAATTTGGAACACATGTGCAACAGCTGCGTAAGATAAAAAGTATGAGTAGTTCAAATAAGGATTTGATTTGATTTTTTCATCAACTCTTATCAAATTTATTTTAGAAAGTGTCGGATCTTTTGCTAGTCCTTTTTTCATTCGTATTTGCGCATCAACGGATTTTGTTAATGTCATAACAGTACTTTGTATATCTTTTGTAATAATACTTCCGATTAAAATCATTTGATTATTGTAATAGTAAACAATTTGCGGAGTATTATTTCTGTTTAAATCTTTTTTGAAATCTTTAGGATAAACAATAATTGCATAGACTTTACCTTCTTTTATCAAGTCGTATCCTTGATTATAATTCTCAACTTTATAACGAACTTTAGCAGATGGCGTTGAATCAATTGCCCTTGTTATTGTTCTTGTAATATCACTGTTATCTAAATCCAGAACCGCAATCGGTAAGTTTTTAGGAATTCCTGCGCTAAATGTCCAAATTACAACAATCGAAAAAACTATCGGTGCAATAAACAACATCACCATTAAAAATTTATTGGATTTAATCTTTGATATTTCACGTTTTATGGTGTTAATAAACCTGTTCATAAACTATTTGCCTATTTTGTTGTAATCCGTTATAACACTCATTCCAGCCCTTAAATCAGGATTTTTTTCAAGCGGTTTTGCATGAATTTCAAAAGTTTTCAAATCAAAATCCCCACGAATTTTTGTTGCCCGCCATGTTGCAAAATTTCCCATTGCAGAGATAAAATTAACTTTTACTTTTATCGGTTTTTTACCTAATGCCGGAACTGTAGCATCAAAAACCGTTCCCATCTTGAATTTTGGCAATAAATCTTCTCGTAAATTAAACACAACCCAATTATCATCTGTATCAACGACTGTAATAATCGTATATCCGCTGCCGACAAGTTCGCCTTCTTCAACAGAAATTTCCGTTACCTGTCCTGAAATTGGAGAAATAATTTTATTCTCATCTAAGTATGATTGAACTTCAATATTTGAACCTTGAGCTTGTTTTACACCCGCTGAGGCAATAAGTTTATCTTCATATCTTGAACCGTTTTCAAGCATTTGATAGTTATTTTGTGCAATCAAAACAGCCTGTTTTGCATTGTTGAATTGAGTATAAGCCTCATCTGCTTTTTGGTTTGAAATAACACCTTCTTTGTTTAAGTTATGTAATCTGTTATATGTTTTTTGTGCAAGTTTCAGGTCCGATTGAGCCTTGTGCAGAGCATTCAATGCCATTGCTTTTTGCTCGTTCCTTGCTCCGTTTAAAACTTCCAATCGCTTAGATTCTGCAAGCTCTAAAGCCGCATTTGCCTGAACCTTTTTAGCTTCAATATCAGGAGTATCAAGCGTAATCAAAACCTGCCCCGCCTTAACCGTGTCACCTTCTTTTACATTGATTGTTTTTACCCGACCTGTAATTTTTGAGGATAAATCAACACTTTTTGTATCAACTTCTCCTTGAATAATCAATTGATGGTTCTTTTTGACAACAACAACTGTTAAACAGGTCATTAAAATTATTCCAATTATAATAAGTGCATATTTTTTCATATTCTATAATTTCTCCTCTGTGGAATTTTTTATATATTCTAAAATTTCATCACTGTGACCAATATTTGATAAGATTTCAGCCAGTTTTAAGTCATAATTATAAAGTGCGCTTAATCTTTGAATTTTTATCCCCGCAAGAGTTGTTTTAGCATCAATTACGCTTAATGATGTGCCGTAACCCTCTTTAAAAGCTAACATTGCACATCTCAAAGATTCTTTAGCGCTTTCTATTGATTTATCAGTACTTTCGTATTGCTCTTTAAATTTTTGAAGTTCATTATAGTTTTTTACAACAAGACTTTCAACATCGTTTTTTGCGGCAATTGTGGCATATTTAACTTCTTGCCTTGTAGCATCTGCAGCTTTTAAGTCGTTATATCTTGAAAATCCGTCGAATAACAATAAATTCACCACCGCACCGACTCCGAATCTCGGCAACTGGGTTGCTAAATTGCTTTGAGCAGCAACATCATAAGCAAATAATGACACTGTTGGAGAATAATTTGCAACATTTGCCCTGTAATTTGCCTGTGCCAACCTCTTTTGAACCTCAGTTTGTTTAAAATTCGGGTTGTTTTTAATTGCCTCTTGTTTTAATTCTTCAAGAGTTGGCAACTCTTTATTTGTTATAAAAAGTCCTGAATGCGGTGTTATTGAAACATTTGCCAAATCAATATCATCAGCTTTTATAAGATTTTTTAACCCCTCTTCAATAATTGATACATCCTTTAGAGAAGTTTCATAATCTTTTTTGGCTTGCCTGTATGCAACTTCAGCGTGTAATCTTTCTGATTTTGGGATTAAGCCCTCTTTTTCCATTTTCTTGGCATCATCAAGATGTTCTTCTGTGGTATCAAGCACATTTTTTCTAACTTCAACTACATCAAGTGCAAATTTAAGCCCGTAATAATTTTGGATTAATTTTGTAGTTAAATCACTTGATAAAGCTTGATATTTCAAATCCGCACCCAATAATTCCGCACGAGCTTTAGAGTTTAGAGCAAGAATTTTCCCACCAGTGAATATATTCCAAACAGCATTAAATCCAAATACTCCCAGATTTTTGTCTTGAATAGTTAAATTCGGAATAGCAACATTTGAACCATTCAAATTAATTGAAGACACTTCGGTTTTAATATCATTATCAAAATGAACAAATGTGGCATTCATCCCTATTTTAGGCAAAAACTCACCCATTGCGGAATTCTTTTTGTATTTTTTTGCCTTAACGTCTTCAATCATAGCCTTAATAGAATTATTGTTGTTAAACATTAGCTCATACGCTGTCGGGAAGTCAATATCGTAAGATTCAGCAACTTTATTAGAAGCCAATGCAGTATTTATTGTGAGAAGAGTGATAATCAGGGATAAAAGAATCTTTTTCATAGAAATACCTCAAACTTTATATGTTGACATAACTACACGTTGACATCATAACATATATAATTTATAATGCAAGATGAGGATAAGGAATTATGAAAAATTTTAAATCTAATCATTATATTGATACAACAATATATAATTAATGCTAAAACAATATTTGTTCTAAAATTAGCAGTAATTTTAGCATTATCCGAAACAAATTGCGGTGGCTTATAATTCAATGGAACAAGTGCTGTAGATTTCTTTTCATTCTTTCTTAATTTATTCTGAAGTTCAGGTTCTAAACTTGTAAATAATATTTCATAAGAAGTTCCACCGTTAACAGTAACTTCTCTTGATATATATTTGCTTTCAGTTTTATTAAGCTCCAAACGGAGCGAACGGGTACTTTTTAATCCCTTTGCTTCAGCTACATCTTTTATATTTATATATATATTATTCATGGCACAAAAACATTACCTCTGAAGTCAAAGGATTGGAACACCGCTTCCGACCATTGTGTCTGTTTTGAAACAAACTTTAGCAGTTAACCTTATGCACTTACATTAACGGATGAAATATTAGATACTTCCGCCCAAGAAATTGCATTTGCTTTCTTTTGGAAATATGTGTGCAAATCTTCGTATTTTATAGTTAATGCGGATTTATATTTATCGCCATACTTATCTTCATAGTGATTAAAATCAACCCAACCAATTTCCTCTTGCCCTCTTATATAATCTTCTTGAGTTTTATTGCTTTCCTGAATAGTTTGTTCTAATTGTTTCATAAAACTATCAAGTATCCTTTGAAGCTGAATGATGCCCTCTGCATCAATTTCATCACCCTGATATTCACCAATTAATATCTTTGCAGCTTCATATTTATCTGCTTCATTTTCTGCAAACATTACTTTATTACTGTAATTACTTAAAGAATCAGCATTTGAACCGTTTATAATTTTACTTGCAATTATTGCACTTTCTTCCGAACCATATATGGGAGTAAGCGTATTTCTGAGTGTATTCATACACGCAAACTTTAGTTGAGACATACTTGTATAACAAGTTTCATTTAATGCCTTTAATTCTTCAACATCTTTGCATTCTCTTGATTCCAAATATTTATTAAATTCGCTATCTATATCAACATCTTTTAGTAATCGTCTGTATTCTATGTTCTTATTAATATCATTTGAGGAATGGAGTATTAATCTTGTTTCAAGCCATTCACCAAAATCTTCTTTTGAATTTGCTTTCAATAGAGGTGAATTAATCATTTTGTTTAAATCATTACAAAAATCATCTTTAATTGATGCTTTTTCTTCATCTGTTAAAATTCTATAACTGTCAGTATTAGATGCAATTACATCAACACCGAAATCAATATCAGGATTATCTTGTTTAATTTTATTGGATGTTAATAATAATTCAGTACAATAACTTTGAAATGACTGGTTGATGCCTAAAACCATATAATTCTACCCATAGTCTGACTAATAATAAGATATAAGATTTTTATAATTTCATCATCATTTATTTAAATCATGTTTTGATTATTTTGTGTAATATAAAACCATCGAAGAATTTATTTTCCTCGATGGTTTATGGCTTTACTTTTAAAACTCTACTTATTCAATTACTTTTTAACCATTTCTTTGAATGCTTTACCGGCAGAAAAAGCAGGAACTTTTTTAGCAGGAATCTTAATAGCTTTGCCTGTTTGTGGATTTCTTCCTGTGCGAGCTGCTCTTTCTCTTCTTTCAAAAGTACCAAAGCCAACTAATGTAACTTTGTTTCCTTTTTTAACTGATGCTTGAATTGCATCAATTGTAGCTGATAAAACTTCACCTGTTGCTTTTTTGCTTAATTTAGTCTTTTTAGCAACTTCTGTAATAAGTTCTTCTCTGTTCATAATCTCCTCCTTAATTAATATCAACACTTTTGGGAAAGTTTTAAATATTATAATATATATTTAAGCATGTGGCATAATTATTTATTTTTTTAACTAAAAATTTTGTACAGGAATTGACAGCAATTTTTGACAAAAATCAAAATTCTCAAAGTGGACTTTTAGGTTTTGAGTAAAACTAAGTGTTAAATCGCCTAAAATCGCCAAAAATCAGAAATAACAATGCAAAACACCCACATGGAAAAAAAATACTACTTGGAAAACAGTCCGCAAAAAGAGTGATTTAGTCCATGAATTTAACACTTAGTCTTACTCCTTCCGACCCCTGAAACCCCTATAAACACTAAACTTGGAAAAAAAGTAAAACTAGGAAAAAAAGTAAAAACGGTCATTAAAATACAAAAAGGTTATAATAAGGTTCAAATCCAGCATTCTGAACAAAAAAAAAGATTTTCAACCACCGTTGAAAATCTTTTCTAGTTTAAATGGTTGCGGGAGCTGGATTTGAACCAACGACCTTCGGGTTATGAGTCTATAAAAGCCCTATTTGCAGGGGTTTTCACTCGTAACCATAATTTATCAGAATTTATCACAAATAATTACACCACATGAGTTTCAGCCAAATTTTTATTCGCATTTTTTATCAGAGCTTTTCAGAATTTTCCAGAATTTTTGCAACTTTTTTGCAACCGGGGTAAAGGGGTAAATGAAATTTGTCTGACATAAAATTACAAACTTTTTGTGTGGAGTTTCCTCCTTTATATCTGTCCACTCAACGCCACTTTTAAGGGGCGGGGAGGGGACAAAAACATAAATAGCCACCCTCATTCTGAGCCACAAAAAAATTCCGTAAATTTTAGGAAAAATATAAATCGCTAACTTTTGCAACAAAAAGCTTACGGGCGATTCTTACACGATATAATTTTGTGAGAATAAGGGGATTTGTTATGGAAAGAAAAATTATACGAAATAGAATTAAATGTAAACATTGCGGTGATATAATAGAATCAATAAATGTACACGATTTTAAATTTTGCTCTTGCGGTAAGGTCGCAATAGATGGCGGTAAATGCTACTTAAAACGAACCGGCAACCCAAACGATTGGGAAGAATTTAGCGAGTTCAATACAGTTTAAAAAAATTAGTTAAAGTTTCTCAAAAACGTTGATATTTCTATTGGAATTTCTGTTTTTTTGAATTCTTGAGCAATGGCTTGATCTGAAAAAGATATTCCATATTCATTTTGTATTTTTTCGCGTAACTTAGATAAGACATCTTTACCGGGAGCGAACAAAAGTTTATTTTCTAAAGTATTCCAATTGTCCTCCGTAATACTTCTTGCAATCTTATTTGTTGTTGAAATTTCAAGAGAGCAATCATGCTTTTTAATTTGAGTTGATAAGTTATCTATAATATCAGTTTTTAAGTCATCTAAAATCTTATTTAAAATATTCTCTAAATCACTTTTTGAAAGATTATATTCATTTGCATTAATTAGTCTTAAAAGTACATCAGTGTTTAATAAATAATTTTCTATTTCTTTTGCTTTCCAAATGTGTACATTAATATTCTTTTTCTCTGCTGTCTTAATAAATTCTTGATTATCATCAATAGAATAGTCCCTATCAAATAAACAATAAATTTTTATGCTATTGCCACAACTAGCATTTACAAATTCTTCTGCCCATAAAACTTTATTACGGGCACTTTTGCCTTGAGTTTTAAAACAAGGGATATCTGCAAATTTTGAATTCTTATATAAAGTTTTATAAAATATTCTTAATATTTTTGCATCATTACCTTCAACAAATATACATTTTTTAGCACTTGCAAACTTTATCAGTTCAATATTTGCGGATAAACCAATGTCATCAATTATTTTTTGAACTCCTGGTACATTTTTAGCATATCCAGATACTGATTTTGATTTTTCAACAATTAAAATATCATTTGGATTGGTATTTACTATAAATTCGAGAGAATGTGTTGCTAATATGATTTGTTTTCCGGTTCCATCTAACAAATAATGCAAACGTCTTTGCAAATCAGCATGAAGATATACATCAGGTTCATCTATAATTAAGCTTGTTGCATCTTTGTTGCAAATTAAAAACCAAAGTATTTGTAGATTTACCAGCATTATTTTTCCCCACAAGTAACACATTTTTGTGAAAGGTTATTCTATGCTTTTTAAATCCTCTATAATTTTGTATTTCAATTTGTTTTATCATTGTAAATTATAATTATGCTATTGCGTACTCTTGAACAGAATCTGTATAATCCATTATACTCAACATTCTTGAACCCATTCTTTCAATCAAAGGCACTACAAGAGCATTGCCCATAACAAAGTATCTAAACTTTTCCGGCATTCCTGTATCAGTCCAACCGTCTTTGAATCCGTTAAGTCTTTCACATTCTGTTGGAGTTAATAATCTTAAATGTTGTGATAATTTATCAATAATAACATGTGTACTTCTATTCAAAGAAGATTCGCTTGTAAGCATTGTTCTACTTGGCAAATCCATTCTATCAGGGAAAGACATAGAACCTTCTGTATAGTAATATATTTCTCCGTTGGGGCGCCTTCTTTCTTCACGCTTAGCACCTTTCAAATATTGCCATTTTTCTGTACTGCCATTCAAGAAAAATCTCTTATCAACGACACCGTCTTCACAGATTTCGTTTAATGTCTTCGGCGTCTGCATTATTGGTGTTGTTTCCATTGTGTATGCTTTCCCATTTACACAAACACCTGAATTACTAAACCTTGCAGCAAATTTGTCAGAGAATACATCAAGAGTCTTGTATTTATCCTGTGAAATTGTATAAATTTCCATATTGTTGATACTTAAATTTGTGTTATCAATTAAGAACTCTCCGGCAAAGAATCCGTTTTTAGTTATGATATTAAACTTATCTTCATTTGCTAAGTGATTATAAAAATCAGTTGATTCATTTACCGCAAATATGAATGTTCTACGGCGTCTCTGTGCACAGCCATATTCAGCCGCATTTATAACACGCCATTCTATTGCGTAACCTAGGTCAGATAAACATCTTAAAATTATTCCAAAATCTCTCCCCCTTTGTTTTGCAGGAGATTTTAATAAGCGATCCACATTTTCAAGCAAAATATATTTAGGTCTTTTGGCTTCTACAATATCTCTAATATCCCACCACAGAGCACCTTTTTTGCCCTGAATACCTTTTGCACCTGTTCTTGCAACAGAGTAATCCTGACATGGAAAACCACCAACAAGTAAGTCATGCTCAGGTATTTGGTCTTTAACTAATGCTATATCTTCATTTATACAATTATGATTTTTACCAAAATTTTTAGCATAGCAATCATATGCATATTGAGATTTTCTTCCCGGTTCCCATTGATTAGCCCAAATTGTTTCAAACAAATCAGAGCTTCTTTCAAGGCCTACCCTGAAACCTCCTACACCGGCGAATAATTCAACTACTCTTATTTTCTTCCCACGACTTAACATTCTTGTATTACTCCATTATTATGTTACCATAAAATTAACGGGGTGGGAACTATGCAAGAAAAACGTTACAATTCAAAAGCGGAATTATTAAAAAGGTCTAAAGAAGCTATTAACATTCCTTTTGGTCAAATTGACACGACAGGAAGACTTGGAACTGCTAAAAATAAAGGTAACGTTGGACAAATGTTTGAGGAATGTTGGTTTGAAAGAAAAGTCAACAGTCGAGCAGAAGCCGATTTTAATGAATTAGGCGTTGAATTAAAAGTTACCCCATGTGTTAAAAACAAATCAAATAAATATGTAGCAAAAGAAAGGCTTGTATTAAATATAATTGACTATATGACAGAAGTTAATAAATCTTTTGAAGATAGCAGCTTTTGGCATAAGAATAAAACACTTTTATTGATGTACTATGAATATTTCAAAGATGTACCCGTTACTGATTTTAAAATATTAGAAACTCTTTTATATGAATATCCTGAAAAAGATTTAATTGTTATTAAACAGGATTGGGAAAAAATTGTTCAAAAAATAAAAGAAGGTAAAGCTCATGAATTATCAGAAGGAGACACACTTTATCTTGGAGCTTGCCGTAAAGGCGCAGGCGGAGAAAAAGATTTAAGACTACAACCTTTTAATACTATCAAAGCTAATCAAAGAGCATACTCTCTTAAACAATCTTACATGACATATATTCTGAATAATTATGTTTTAAACCAAGAAAAAGAAGAATCAATTATTGATAATGAAACACAGCTTGAAAAACAAGGTTTTGAAAATTATATTATCAACAAAATCAAACCATATTTCGGTAAATCACAAAAGGAATTAATCAAAGAATTTAAATTGAATCCTGCAATGAAAAATGTTAATGAAAGAATTATCGCTTCTATTTTGGGTATAAAAGGAAATATTGCAGCGACAGAAGAATTTACGAAAGCAAATATTGTTCCTAAAACGATACGAATTGAGTATGGAGACAAGAAAATCAAAGAAAGTATGTCTTTCCCGACTTTTAAATTTACTGAAATAATTAAAGAAGAATGGGAAGACTCATTTATGTATAACCTGTTTTCTTCTACAAAATTTATGTTTATCATATTTAAGTTTGATAAAAATAACGAATTATACTTAGATAATGTAAAATTTTGGAACATGCCGGTAGCTGACATTGAAGAAGTCCATAAAGTTTGGGCTGAAACAGTTAAGGTAATTAAAGATGGTGTTAAAATAATAAACAAAAACGGACGTGATTTTAATAATTTGCCGGGACAAACTTTTAATAAGGTAAGTCATGTAAGACCACACGGGCAAAATAAAGCTGATACTTACAAACTCCCCGATGGCAGAGAATTAACAAAACAATGCTTTTGGTTGAATAATAAGTATGTATTGGAACAAGTATTGTAATTTAGTGATTTAGCTCTTTTCCATAAATTAATTTTTCCAAATTTATATTTGCTTGTTTCATTTTTCTTACATATGGTATTATTTGTTTATTGTCAAAATTAATAGTATCATTTAAAAGAACCCTTAAAAATAATGTTGTTTTAATAAAGAAATGAAACATATAAGTTGCTTCTTGTTTATTAAATTCAATTTTTCTATTCCAATCCATGAAGCAGCCGTGTGCAATTTGTGAGCTGTCATTATAAAAGCCATAAACAATATCTTTTAAAGAAAATTCTTCCTTATCGTCTTTTATTTTAAAATCAATCCTATCTAATTCTTCATACATATCTTTATATTTGAAAAATACCGGTCTAAATTTTTTAGTAAAATATTTATCAATTTTTTCATAGTTTATATCTGATATAACAAAATCGTCAATTCCTATTGCTTTCAATAGTTTAGTTTTAGCAGAATCTGTAATAATATCAAAATTCTTTTTTATTTCCTGTACGGCTTCTACTTTTGTTCCTGTTCTGCCATTTTCATCTATTACTTCTCCATCACGTAACATTTTATATGTAATAAACATATTTTTGACTTTTAATATTTGAGATTCATCTAAATAATCATTTATTTTATCTTGAAATTTTGAAAGGTATGTCACTAAAATAACGGTTTCTGTTGCACTTCTCAATAATATTTTAGCTTCATTTATTTGTCCTTCTTTAATTAAAATATTTGCAGAATAAGCATTAGAAATAATCTTTTGTATGAGTGCATACAATGCAATTAATTCCTTTGTATCATATTTAAGCAAATTTATAATTGCATTAAAACAAAGGAGTAAATCATTCATTTCATTATAAAAAGCTATATTATCAATTAAGTTATCATTCATAGAATAATTATATACTAACTTTTGCAAAAGTTTTATACTACTTACTTATATGTAAATGCTTTCTCGATAAAATTGTTTTTATGCAATTTTAAAGGAGGAAGAATGGTAGAAGTTAAAAATGAAGAACAGGAAGAAACAATGCGAGAGGTTGGACACCTTTTATTAGAGGTTAAGTGTTTGGCAAGGTTAGGGGCTTTGGCTTCTGATTCGTGTATTATTGATGATGAGTTACAACTACAGGACAATATAGAATATTATTTTGCATTAAAGCAAGTAGCAAACCTTATTCGCAAAATTGAACGTTTACTCTTTGATTAAGCTCTAATATTTGTACTTATATTTTATTACTTATATTTTCTTCTCATAAAAATAAACTGGGTGCACAAAATAATCGAGACACCGTAAAATGATTCTATAAAACAGCTAGTTATAAACGTATAAACACAAAGGAGCAAAATTTTATGTGTGAAAATAGCGAAATCAACCGGCTCAAAAATAGTATCATAAACGCAAGAATGATTTTATACGACTTGCAAGTGTTCTTGAAGTACGGCGCCCTTGCAAGTGATTCTAATATTATTGATGATGATTTACAGTTAAACAAAAGCAATGACGATTATTACATATATTTATAGATTAGAAGGTTTAACATTTAAAGCACGCGCAATTTTGAACACATTTTCAACAGTTGTATTTCTTTCACCGCGCTCTATCATACCAATAAAATTAGGGGACATATCAAGAATTTCAGCAAGTTCAAGTTGTGTTAGATTATGGTCTAACCTTAAAGCCTTCAAGTGTTTACCAAATTTTTGTAAATCCTTTTTACTCATTTCTACATTTTCGTGTTAATATACACATATATAAATAAACTGACCGTGCGTTTTATTCTCAAAAATGGTTAGTGTGTAAGGATAACAAGACTAAAACTAGGAGAAGTTTACAAATGAAAAAATTATTTATTTTGTTACTAATGATTACAAGTTGCAGCATGGTCTTTGCGGAAGATTTTACAGACAGAATGTTGAGAGAACAAAGAGAATCATTTAACAGAACTATGGAATATAATCAAATGGTTAACCAAAATCAAAGATTATATGAAATAAAACAGCAAATGGAACAGCAAAATTCTTATAGACCAACTTATTACAGCAACGACAGCTATCAAAGACCAACTTATGTACAAGATAAACCTTTATATAAGTTTGGAAGTAGTTCAGAATTATAAATAAACTAAAAAGGTAGGTAAAATGTACGAATTTATGGAATTTCTCGGAAATTTTTGCGGGGTAATATTAGACCCTATCAATATAGTTTTACTAATTATCTTAGTAATATTCTTCAAAAGTAAAAGAACAAAACAAAGAGGATTCTTTAAAAATTTAGGAATAATTTTTCTCATTGGTTTTGGAATAAGATTATTATTTTTACCCATAAATATTCATGCTTCTTCAATGGATTACAGGTATTTTGGAGCAGATACCGCCTTTTTTATTTTATTTTCTAATGCAGTATTTGCAGCACTTATTTATCTTTTTTATTATTTTTCAAAAATTTTCTTTTATGTCAATATGACGCCAAAGGAAACAAGGGAATATGAAACTAAGAAAAAAAATATTACACTAATTAAAAATTTGGTAGAACGATATGAAAATGCTAAGGATTTTGAATGTGCTGATTTTTTATACAGACTTATGATGTTTAGGGATAATAATTATAATTCTATTCAAATTCAAGCATTTTTAAACCCTGATGAAAATATTAACTTAATTAAAAGTGCTTTATTAAGTAGTTTGTACAAAAAAATAAAACTACAAAAACTGATAAATCCACAAAATTACACGGCACTGGTTTGGTATTATACTTTAAAATCTTATATTGCAGGGGACAATAAAGAACTTATGTATAATTTATGGAAAAATTTAAACCGTGGTTTTGAACTGGCAAAATCTAAATATATACAAGATAGCAGTAAAAAATTTAATTTTGATAATAGCGGATTTTATCAAATACCTAAAGGAATAGAAGAAAATAAATCTATTAACAAATTGGATAATAAAACGAATACACTTGTTAAAGATTCAAATAATATAATTGAATTGATAAATTCTAAACTTGAAATAATGAAAGAAAATAATAAAAATTTAAAAGATAATACTTTTTTAGCTATATGCTATGTGTATGAAGATTTAATACAAGAAGGAAATGAGCAGGATATAAAAAATCTAATAGCTTGTGTGCAAGAAAACTATCCGGATTTATACGATGACATAATAACGCATATTGCATTAAAATATTCCGGAACTAATTATTAAAATTAAGGGACAATAATATGAAAAAAATACTGACAATTTTATTTGCACTTATTTTTTGCACAGGGAGCGCCTTTGCAAAAGACTTAACTATGCACAACACATTGCAAATAAATACGGATTCAGAATTATTATTGAGTCATGAGTATTACAAAGGAATTAAGATTAAAAGCATAAAAATTAAGCAGATAGAAATAAATCACGATTCATACATAACCAATGGGGAAGTTTTAGAAGGCGACCCGAATTCTTTTAGTATTGTAATTGAAATTACAGATATGAAAGGTAATAAAACCGAGTTGTTTGGACACCGCAGCTTGTCGCACGGTGATTATATATACTTTGTAACACCTGAAGAAAAAGAATAATATTAAAGAGACGCCGTGAACCAAAGAATCAGCTAGTTATACGCTTATAAATATAAGCGTATATTGTTTTATATTCGTTATTGATTCGTTTACCTTGTCTAAAATATACCAATTTATTCATTTTAAATAATTATGTACGGTTATTTTCTAATAAGTGTGTCAAAACCTCTCCTCCTATTAGTAACGGCGTCTTTCTTTAATAGCAATAACTTCTGTTAAAACTAAGTGTAGAGACCAAATATTTTATTGTTTCAGAATATATATAATCAAAATTTTTCTGGGTGTGAAACTTTGATCATAGATCAATTCTGCTTGAAATCCTTTTATACATTAGATCATGCGTGCACGGTTGGCTAGATCTCGTTAACATAGAAATGGTGGCAAACATCAGAAAGGAAAATTTTATGAGATACAAAATCGGTATTTTAGAATGTAGCAGACCAGAACATGAGATTGATGTCTTTGGCATGGAGTATGTAATTAAGAAGGCTTTGTACTTGCGCTGGACAGAGAATGTAAGAGTGTGCATTTACAAAGGGATAGAAGTACCTTTAACACTTACACCATATGAAGTTCTTTGGAAACTCGCAGAAAATGTATACAAAGCTCACATTGTATGCCCTATTGATAAAGAAAGCGGAACTGCAACCGAATATGAAAGGCATGTTATTTATGAGATTCGTAAAGCTTTCAGAAAAGCAGGAGTTAAAGAGGACCTAATTATAAAAGAGGAATTTGGGTACAGAATCAATCTTTCAGTTATCCCCGCAGATTATGTTATAACTTCGCGGAAATAAAATCACGAGTTTAAGCACGGATTCCTCACTTGGAAATTTTTATAAAAAAGATATGCGTAAAATTTTACGAGTTAGTAGTATAGCCAAAAGAAAAGGAGAAAACTATGGCAAAGTTTAAAGAAGTAATGACAACGGAAAATTTAAGTGACTACTTGGACCAACATGCAAGAATTGATGTCCACAATGGACTTGTGTATTTTGGATGCTCACATTGCAAGCAAGAGGCTTTAAAAAAGTTGGAAAGGATTCTTTGTAAAAAGGATTTCGAGAAAGTTAAGAATTTAGATTTAGAATTTGGAACGTTAATTTTTAACCCGGAAACACATGATATTATGTGCTGTTCCAGACCAAATAGCAATCATGAAGATACTCACGCCATAAAACTTGAAGAAGGAATGGTAAAACACTATTTGCAAAATATGGATTATGGGGATTATTTGGAAGCAAAATTTCAAAATGAATTAAAGAAATCAAGAGGAGGTAACAATGAACTACTATAGTAATGGAGAATTTACAATTGAAGAAGTTGAGAGGAACAATGGGTACCCTCTCAAAAAGACAGGTCCTAATCAATATCAAGGGCCATGTGGTTATTGTCGTAAAGAAGGTAGAGACACAAAAGGGGATAATCTACATTTCAATCCTACAAAGGGCTTTTTCTGCGGGGCTTGTGTTGATAATGAGCACGGAAAACGATTAGCACAGGAAATTGCTGATTCTAAAAAGATTAAAAAACAAATCTACAAAAAAGTAACTGAACTTGGTTACACGGAAAAAGACATTGAGAAATACCAAAAAGAATTATTCTCAAATAAGGAAATGCTAAACTTGGTAAAAGGAAAAACAGGTTTAAGCGAAGAAGTTATCCGAGAAGTAAAAATCGGTTATAGCAAAGACTCAAATGTATTTACCCTGCCTATGATAGCATTAGACGGCTCAATTGTGGGGCTTGAATTCAGAACTCCTGAAAATGAAAAAGGGAAATTCAAATTCATATGTAAAACTAAAGGCTTTGCTCAAGACCCGAATAAATTATTATGCAAAATCAATTCACCCAAAAAACCTGCAGAAATTTTTGTTGCTGCAGGATTCAAAGACGGATATGCAGTCTTGCAGGATTTAAAGAACCACGGCAGAGAAAACGATGTTCTTATTGTAACCAATAGCAATGGAGAACCTCATACCGCCAAAGCTCTTAAACCTCATATTGATTTTCTCAGAGGGTTTCAAGAAGCTACTATTTGTATGGATAATGACAAAGCAGGAAAAACTGCAACTGAAAAAGTTGAGCAATCGATTCCTGTTACTTTCAATATTCTTGACCTGGGAAAACTTTCAGGAATCAATGAATACATAAATGATTTCAATGACCTACTGAAATATATGCAGGAACACAATATTACAGAAGATGTTGTTGCAAATAACAAAAAATTATCTGTGCATTCACTTTTGAAAAAATATATCAAATTCACTAATTCAAAACTGAATCTTACAAAATATGCGGAAGTTGATGAAGGTGATACTGATAAGTTAATCTATTTTGAACCTGGAATATACGCACATCAAGGATGTTATTATTCTATAAAATATGATAGTGAAAACAAAAAATTGTTATATGCTCGCAAGTCTAATTTTACAATTGAGATAACTCGAAAAATTGTTTCAAAATTCTTTGCATTTGGGTATAACAATGAATACAAACTCGAAATCGTTACTCATCTTGGAGAAAAGACAACTGTACCACAAGTTTTGACTCAAAAAGAATTGTTGGATTATAGAAACCTGCATGACATCCTAAAATCAAATGAGGTTCATATTAACACATTAACAGAGGTTGAACTTAAAAATGTTGTTTTGGAGGAACTCAATAAAAATAAAGAAGAATTGCATATTTACAAGAACCCCTCACTTTTAGAACATAACAAAAAACCATTCTGGGCTTACACAAACGCACTTATTGACTTAACCGAAGATAAAATTTTGCTACCTGATGATAAAACTACCGATATTATTCAGGCAGACAAAATAAGTTCAATAGCATTAAGAACTGACCGTGGAATGTATGCTCCTAAATTATACATACCTATATTGAGTTATGATGAATTTGTTAAAGAAAATAAGGATGATGAACTTATTCAAGAGTTTGCGCCTGTGTCAAAAACAATTCCTGAATTGTTAGCAAAATGCTTGTTTGTAAGTACATTGAGGACTTATAGTAACAGACCTGAGGCATTGCTTGCTCTTGGTACAGCATTAATGAGCCCTTTTGTAAATCTTATTTTTGATAAAACTATGGGTTATCCTATAAATTTCTTGTATGGTGAAGCTGCAAGTGGTAAAAGTAACTTACTGCAGACTATTGCTTATATTTTTGGGTTTGATATGAGAATGCTAAGTAGCGGAAATGATACTGCACTAAATCTATTACACAATATGGAATACTACAGGAATATCCCCCTTTTGTATTCAGAGGTTGAAGGGTATTTGCAGAGAAATTTTGAACCAACTGTTAAAGCTGTATATGACAGAAATTCTCGCAGAAAAATGAGAGATTATGCTAAAAGCCAAGACATCAAAGCAGTCAATGCAACATTGAATTTTGCAAGCAATAATAGGACCTATAGGAATCCTCAAACTGCTACAAGACTTGTTTATACTGAATTCAGAAAAGATGATTTTATTGTAGAAGAAGCCGCAAAATTCAATAATATCAGAGAGCAATATTTATCTTGCGTCTTACCTGAAATTCTAAAAAACTACAAAGATAAAAAGGGCTTAATCAAAAAGCTTAGAGCAAATATCAAGATTATTCAAAATCAGAATCCAAAACTTGATTTAAGATGTGTCAATAATATCGCCATTGCAATGGTAGGTACGGATTTACTATTTACCGCAGCAAACTTTGATAAAGATTATCTTCAAAGTGATGAGATTAAGTTATTCAGATTAAATCTTGAAAATTATACAAAAGCATATCAGGATATGACACACACAGAGGATGTCTTCGAGAAGTTCTTGCGAATATTCTTACTACTTGCTAAATCCGGAAGAATTCAGTATGGAAGCGAATATGTATTTAGTGATAAGAAAAAAGAACTGAGTATCTATGTCAATGGTGTATATCAGCATTTCAAGAAAGAATTCAAACAATCCGAAGATAGCGGTGTTATTATTCCTGAAGCCAAAGATATAATGGCTCAGGCACAGAAATTACCATTTGTTGAATATAAAAGTAAAAACTTTGGGAACAACAAAACTCAGCGGGCTTTAGTAATAACTATTCCTGAAAATGACGAAATGCTTTCATTTATCTTGGAAGAGCTTGTGATTTATCAGGAGGAACTTGCTGAAAGAGAAGGTAGTAAAGACCACCCGATTCAGACTCGGTACGCCAAAAACAAATTAGACGAAGCAAATGCAATCTAACCGCAATTAGCTTGCAATTTTAAAACGCTTGTATATCAACGCTTTCGGACAAAAATTGCGAAATTACGTAATTACGAACGAATTAAAAAAATAAAAAATTAAATCGTAATTTTGCAATTTATAACCGAAAACGAACTAAAAGTTAATAATAACAACTGTTTTAATAATTGCGAATAAAATTACGATAAATTACGAAAGAAGGTAAAAATGTTATTAACAGTAAAAGAGACAGCAGAAGTGCTGAAAATATCGGAATCAACACTATATAGGTGGGTACACCAAAAGAAAATAAACTATATCAAACTTGGAGGACTTAAGTTTGATTCGGATTACATTCAGGAATATATAAAACAACATACGGTTAACTCTGAATAAAAATGACCTAAGTCTCTAGCCGTCCCGTAAAAATCCAAGTTTGCAAAAGTATGCAAACAGGCTCGCAAGAGCTAAGTAACACGTTAAAATTATAATAAGGAGCAAAAAACAATGATAAAAGCAGTTAGACAAAACAAGAAAACAAACAAGTGGGAATACGATTACAAAGACCTTAAAGGTAAAAGAAAGATTAGAAAAGGCTTTAACACCAGAGATGAAGCTGAAAGAGCATTAGTAAAGCATTATGAAGAATTAAATAAAGGCATAAACCCCATAAACAAAAAGACAAGCATCAAAGAAGCAGGCGAATTATATCTTAGGCTTCACGCAAGCACAAACTGCAAACTTTCAACATATAAAACTTATGAGGGTTACTTAAATAACATCATTGTCCCATTCTTTGGCGATTTGAATATCAATGAAATCAGCCCGATACTTATCAAAGAATTTATGAAACAAATGCAAGACAAGGGTAGAGCAAATGCCACTGTAAACAAGTACATTAAATTCATAAGTGCAATTTACAATTTTATGATTGATAGCGATATTACAGTAAGAAATCCTCTTGTACGCATTAAATCTCTAAAAGAAGTTAAGAACAAAAAGATTCGTGCATTATGTACAGAAGAAGTACAAGCATTATTATCAAAGACAAAACAAGTATATCCAGACTTCTTTCCCCTTTTGTTTACTGCGTTATTTACCGGCATGAGACAGGGTGAACTTTTTGCACTAACTTGGGATTCGATAAATTGGATTACCAAAAAGATTACTATTGATAAAAACTATACCCATGGCACACTCGGGACGCCGAAAACAGGTAAAATAAGGGTGATTGATATGTCTGACGAATTAGCAAAAGTTTTAAGAGAATGGCGTATGGCTTGCCCTAAAGGTGAAAACAATCTTGTTTTTCCAAACAATGAGGGTAATTATCAAAGTGCAGAAAATATGATGAAGCGCAGATTTCTCCCTGCGTTAAATAGAGCCGGTATTGATAGAATAAGATTCCACGACCTAAGGCACACATACGCAAGCCTTCTTCTTGCAAACGGTGCCCCGATGAAATATGTTCAACACCAGCTTGGACATTCATCAATAACAATGACAATGGATTTATACACTCATTTATTGCCAGAAGTTAATGACAAATGTGTAAACTTGTTGAACAGCATTGTAAATCAAGCTATTGAGCCACAAGAAGAAGTTAGAAGATTCGGGACATAGGGGTAAATTATTATTTAATTATTCTTGTGGAATCTGAACAAAACTCATCATTGTATGAGGGGTCAAATTTGCTATTTTGGTATCATTTGCACTATATTGCTTTTTTATATAGTTATCGATGTTTGAAACCGATGTAAACCAAGTAAAATCAGCCGAGCCATAACTACTGCCACACAAAATATAATCTAAATCAGTTAAAGACTTAATAGCTTTTATAAATTCAGTGCAATATAACAAATATAATGGCTTTCCACTTTTACTATCAATGTTTCCTAAAACAGTGGTATCTTCTATGCAAAATAAAACTTTTACATTAGATGTATCTGTAATAATTTTTTCTTTCTTTAAAGTCTCTATATAATCATCTATCTTATTATAATGACTATTTAAACTATTTTTAGCGTTATTTATATAATTTTCAATAGTAAAATCACATTTTATTTCATCGTGATATATTTGAATATCATCATTTTTGTTTGGCTTCACATTAGAAGTTCTAAATATTTCTTGTCGGTTTTTGCTGCCTTTTTTATTTTTATAAGATGAATCAAATTCAAAATGCTCAATTATTAGTACATTATCATCATATTTACAAAAACCATCAGGATGGTCATATGTATTTATTCCTGCTTTAAAATATTGCAATAGTTTATTGAAATCATTTTCTTGATTGCCTTCATACATAATATCGTGATTCTTTAAAAATTTGTTTACGAACAATGTTAATTCATTCAAAAAGAATACCTCCTCAAAGATTTTTGCAACTTTTTTGCAACTTTTGCTCATTTTAGCATAAAAAAAGACTTTCAGAAATCTCTAAAAGCCTTTATTTTAAATGGTTGCGGGAGCTGGATTTGAACCAACGACCTTCGGGTTATGAGCCCGACGAGCTACCAGACTGCTCCATCCCGCGTTATTAAATTGTTTATGCATCATACTCTGTCGCAGTCCGGTTCCCAGACTTACCTCTCCTCGGATGATACTTAATCATCCTCGTCGGCAGAGTATCCCGCGTCAATACATCTGATACACTTATTATGTAACGCTAAAAATTTAAAATCAACCTTTCAAAAACAACAATGTTAAATTTAGTAAAAACAAAGGGGCAAAACTAGCAAATAAATTAGATGTGAAGCGTTATATAACCAAGTGTGGTAATTTGAAAGGAAAATTTATGATATCAGCAATCAATTCACAAGTATCATTTGGTAAAGCAAAAAGTAGATTAGAACAAAAGAAATCAGCAAACACAAGAGCAAAACTTGGAGCACAGGCAGGAGTCCTTATAGGTTATAGTGCAGGAATTACTGCAATCAACAAATATGCTATGGGTAAAAGTTTTGGCTGGAACACAGCAATAAATAATGCAGCAAAAACCTTTGCATCAAGCACAAAAGAATTTTTCGGAGCAGAATTTTTAAAGAACGCAGCGAAAAATTTGTCATGGACATCAGGTCGCCAAAAACTGCTCGCAGGAGCAACCCTACTTGCTATCGGAGCATTCGTAAAAGTCAGCGAACACTTTGCGAAAAAACAGGGCGAATTAAATGCTGCATAATAGCAGCCGAATACAATATTTTAAAATAAAAAAGCACTCAAACCACACGGGTGCTTTTTTAATTGTAAAAATTATAAACATATAAATTTACATGCAGACAGGTTTGAGATAGCATGATTATACATTTATGAATTACAGATTAAGGAGTTTTATATGAAAAAGGTTTTAATTTCTTTATTTGTCCTGTTGGCAGTAACAATGCAGGTTTATGCTGCAACATGGACAGCAAAAGACAG
Source organism: uncultured bacterium (assembly GCA_902765215.1). Lineage (GTDB taxonomy): Bacteria > Cyanobacteriota > Vampirovibrionia > Gastranaerophilales > Gastranaerophilaceae > UBA2883. The sequence goes on from CACWZA010000003.1 coordinate 71,854, forward strand.
AGTTGCAACAGTCGGAAAACAGATTTTAACTAAAAATAAAATCACAACAAGCATAACATTTAAGGTTGTTGAAGGGGTCGCAGACAACTCGGAATCTGCAAAAACAAAAATCATTAACATCAGCACAGATGACCTTCAATATGCAGGCAACGACAACGAAGTTGCCGCTGTAATCTCAAACGAATTAGGTCACATTATATGCTGTCATACAGATAAGGCAAAAGTAAGAAACCTTATACTCGGTTCAACAACGGATCCGAATAACACTATTGCAAACGCGGCAAACAGCAGCTTTGTAACCTCAAAAATCTCACAAAAAGAGGAAGAAGAAGCAGATGTCACAGGCGTAAATCTTATGATAACAGCCGGCTATAACCCGCTTGCGCTCATCGTTTGGGTAACAAAACAACCGGGTTCAACTATGGATATCCTGAAATCAAGACCAAATAACTTTGACAGAGCAATGGTAACATTCAAATACTTAACTTATGCATATCCGTCAAAGGTTAAAGCAGGATATTCCTGCCAAGAATACAGAACCTTCTTGGCAGCAGCAGAACCTGCTATGAAGAAACTTACCAAGACAAAGAGAAAAGTAGCTAAATTCAATAAGGAACAACAAAAACTTATTGATGAAAGAAAAGCCGATTTAGAAAGATACAAAGCAAACGGCGGACTGAATGGTTGGGGTATCACCTACGACTGGTTAACAACAAAAGAAGAAACAAAATAAAATTAAACCCTCCCCAAAAGGGAGGGCTAAATTTATGTGAGGGGAAATGCAAAGACAATTTCAATTATACATAGTACCAACCCCCATTGGGAACATGGACGACATTACCTTGAGAGCAATCGAGGTACTAAAAAATGTCGACATAATTGCGTGTGAGGACACAAGAACAACACAAAATATCCTGAACCATTACAATATTAAAACAAAAACCGTTTCATACCATAAATTCAATGAAAAAAGCAAATCAGACGAAATTATATCAATTATCAAATCAGGTAAAACACTTGCACTGGTATCAGATGCAGGCACCCCAATGATATGTGATCCGGGTAGTGTGTTATTAAAGGAATTGTATAAAAACGACATTTCAGTAACCTCACTTGCAGGCCCTTGTGCAGTTACTACCTTCCTTTCACAAGTGCCGAGAGATAACGAATATTTCACCTTCGTCGGGTTCTTCCCAAAAACATCACAAAAAGCAGAAGAACTTCTGGGCAGATTTTCAGACACAAACCTTGTATTTTATGAATCGCCAAACCGTATTCTTGATACACTCCGCTTAATAAAAGAATACAGAGGAAATATAAAAGTCGCATTGGGAAGAGAACTCACAAAACTGTTTGAAGAAATTGTGATTGACACGGCAGATAATATAATTGAGCATTTTAAAGACGGGATAAAAGGCGAAATTGTGTGTATGGTTTATGCCTCTGACGATACAAACATAGATACAAAAACAAAAATCAAACAACTGAAAGACAAAGGATTTAAGTCAAAAGAAATAGCAACAATACTTTCAACACTTTATAATTTAAACAAAAATGATGTATATAAATTAACAATGGAGTAATTATCTTTGCAAATTTAGTATGTTGACGATACAATAGTTTCAGGAGTGTTAAGCATGGAAAATGTGATTAAGGACGACAAATATATAGGGATACCGAGAGGTATGTCATACTACGAACATTATCCGTTCTGGTTCGGGTTCTTTAATGCATTGGGAATAAGGGTTATACTCTCAGACAAAACAACCAAACAAACGGTTTCAAAAGGGGCAGCACTTGTAGTTACGGAAACATGCCTTCCTATAAAAATATTTGTAGGTCATGTAGTTGAACTGCTTGAAAAAGGCGTTAAAAGAATCTTTGTTCCGTCTATACAATCTATTGCTCCAAAGATTTATAACTGCTCAAAAATCAGAGGACTCCCTGATTTAATCAGAAATATTATAAAAGAAGATTTTGAACTTGTAGAACCTACTATTGATAAGTCAGAAAAGAACCAGGGGTTTTACGAACTTCTTAAGGGAAGTGTAAAATGCTTTGGTATAACGGATTTTGAAATCATAAGAAAAGCATCAAAAGAAGGCTGGAAACTTTATAACAACTTCCACACAATGATGAGAAACGGAATTTCTTATAAAGAGGCACTTAAAAACGCACTAAACGGCAAAATTATATTAAAAGAAGACGACAACGAATACCCGATTAATGTTGCACTCGTGGCGCACGGTTATGATGTGTTTGACGATCAGGCATCAATGAAAATTTTTGATAAACTCAAAAAAATGGGTGTTAAAGTATTCTCGTCATGCCGTTTAACGGATGAACAAAAGATCGAAGGGTTAAACACCTTAAACCAAAAAATGTACTGGGCTAACGAACTTGATATGACAGGTACTGCAGGTCATTATTTGAAAGACAACAACATCGACGGACTTATTACTGTTAACTCATTTGGTTGCGGCCCTGACTCGCTTATGATTGAAAAAATCGTAAGAAAAGCAAAAGATTACAACAAACCGCTTTTATGCCTTACAATAGACGAACACACAGGTGAAGCAGGGTTTGTAACAAGACTGGAAGCATTTGTAGACATGCTCTACAGAAAAAAACATATTATTCAGAAAAATTCTAAGAAAACTAAAAGCGAAGCATTTATTCCGCAGACTAATATCTGCGAAAATATCGGGGTTTAATTTAAGCTTTTGCGCTTATAACCCTGTCTATTCCCGCTAAATCTTTTATAACTACTATCTCTTTATAGTTGTTATCTTCAAAGTATGATTTTACGATATCGGACTGATTTATACCCAATTCAAAAACAATATATCCGCCCTCATTCAGATAGTTTTTCCCCTGTTCAATAATCTTTTTATAAAATTCTGTTCCTGTTTCTTCGGATGTAAAAAGGGCAGTTTTCGGCTCAAACGAAACCTCTTTTTGAACCTCTGTGTCTTTTGGTATATAAGGCGGGTTTGAAATTATTAAATCAAACTTACCTTCTATATTTTCAAACAAATCAGATTCAACAAAGTTTATTTTTTGGAAAAGATTTTTCGCATTATCTTTTGCAACCGCCAATGCACGGGAAGAAAAGTCGCTCGCTATCACATTACACCCCGATTGAGAAAGAGTACAGGCAATACAACCTGAGCCCGTACCAATATCCAAAGCAGATTTCAGGCCGTTCTTTTCAATAATATCAAGGGCGTGACGGACAACAATTTCCGTTTCATCACGCGGAATAAGAACATCGGGGGTAACTTTATAAAAATTACCCATAAAGTATGCCTTGCCAATAATGTACTGAATCGGCTCCCTGGTTTTTGCCCTCTGCTCTGCTTTTTGTCTGACAATTTTTAATTTTTCATAATCGAGAGGTTTACCCATAATAATATCTTTAGCGGAATAATTACAAAAATGCTCAATCAGCATTTTTACTTCTTTTGCCGCTTCTTGAGGTTCAATCCCCGCTGATACCAATACTGACACTATTTCCTGAATGTTCATTTAAAATTCTCTCAATCTCATTCCTGACATCAAGTTTTGATAATTCCTCAATGTTCTTCTTTTCAATACTATATTTTTTACACAAACGCTCGTAATAATAAAGTTGTTTTTTTGTAGGTGGTTCTTTTGACATCTTCACTTCCTGCAAAAACTTTCGTTTTTTCTTATCATATTCTTTTTGTTTTTTGATAAACGGCTCCTGCGATTTTTTGTAGTCGTAATACTTCTTGCAGGCTTTAATATACTCTTTTGTTTCAGAAATAAAAGTATCATCACAAAGATAATTTTCAAGGAAATGAAAACGCGAAGCGTTTAACTTCAGGTAATAATCCTGTTCTTCTGCAAACTCATCATAAATTTCATCTACACTTAGTTCTAAATGTTGTTTAGAATACGAACGCAGAAAAGTACATAACATACTTTTCTGCGTTTTATCAAAATAATTATATATTCTCTGTTTTATTGAGTACAATTTACCCTCTATTTTAAGCCGTCTTTAATTATATCCTTGATGGTAAATTTTTTCTGAGAATGTCTGAATGCATGAAGTTTTGATAATAAATCATTCTTAACAGGATCAGACTGATATACTCTGTCTACAGATTTTGTTGAATTTTCCCCTGATGTATCAACACCATAGTTTTCATTAACAATAAGTTTCATTTTCTCGCTCTCTTTTGACATTTGTTCCTCTGTGTATATATAAAGTATATCCTCTTAAAAAAATTGCCTTTTTTGTATTCCTAATATTAAGTATTGTAACAAACTGTAAAAATCTGTCAAGAGGCAAACTCGAAAACACAGCACAGACAAGACTTAAAGCACTACTTATGATATGTTTCATTATTTAAAATTTTAAAAGCACGGTATATTTGTTCAACTAAAATCAGTCTTGTAAACTGGTGCAAAAAAGTCATTTTAGAAAGACTTAATTTAAAATTAGCACGGGCAGAAACCTTACCGGATAACCCGCAGGATGAACCTATAACAAACACAAGCTCTGATATTCCGTCGTTTGTTATATCAGATATTTTTTGCGCAAGTTCTTCTGAGGATAACTGTTTTCCGTTAATTTCAAGGGTAACGACATAATCGGCAGGTTTTATTAAGGACAATATTTTATCACCCTCCTGCTCAAGCACTCGTTCCGTAAGGTTTTCATCCTTAATCTCAATCGGCTGCAATTCAACTATATCTAATGAAGTATAAGGAGTTAAACGCTTTAAAAACTCATCTATACCCTCTTTCAGGAATTTTTCTTTAATTTTACCGAGTGCGATAATCTTAATTTTCATCTTTTCTCACATAAACAGTTCTTGACGGGAAGGCAAAAGCGAGTCCGTTTTCTCTGAATCGCTTAAGCACGGTTTTATAAAGTCTGTCTTTTATTGCCAAAAATGTCATCCAGTCATTTGTCGTTGTATTAGCAATCAACTGGAGCTTTATTGAACAATCGGAAAGCGCAGATACTCTTGCAATATAATTATTCTGCATATCTTCATCATTCTGTGCTATATCACGCAATATACTGAGCCCTTCCTCAATTTTTTCGTCAGTCGTATCATACTCAATATCAAAGGTTTCTATCAGCCTGAAAAACTCAGATTCACTTCTGTTGTGGACGATAGTATCAGCTGTAATATTGTTCGGAATAGTAATAAGAGTATTTGCCAAAGTTCTGATTTTTGTTGAACGGAAATTAACCGTTTCAACAATACCTTCAACATTGTTTATTGAAACATAATCGCCAATTTTATAAACTCTGTCTGACATAATGGATATTGAACCTAAAACACTTGCAAGCATTTCCTTTGCGGCAAGCCCGACAGCCAAACCGGTTATTCCGAGACCTGTAATAAGTGATGTCAGAGAATATCCTCTGCACTGTAAAAACGAACCCAAAATCAAAATTACAACAATTACTTTTACAAACTTTGACATAAAAAGTAAGATACTCAGCAAACTTGTATTATTTGAATTATCATAAATTCTCTGTTTTATATTCACAACCGCATTGTCAATAACATACATAACCCCGACAAGAACGAGGAAATGCGCAAGAATCTGCGATAACAAATCAGAGTTTTTTACAAAAAAATTAGAAATATGTGATATAAATTCCATCGTGCGCTCCATTTTATATTTTACTGACATAATTTAACCATAATCAAAGGAATATAGCAAAAATATATTTTATACGCATTAAATAAATATGAACATCATAAGCAGCTGCTACAAAACCCCAATATACAAAAATACCGCGACTATCACACCTTCTTTCAAGGGGAATGAGATTCAAACACTTACGCACACAAATATTGGGAGCTGTCTTGAAGGGTATATAGGAAAAATACGAGTAAGAAAAGGGGACGGAAGCGAGAATTTCCTCAACATATTCAAGAAACGACTCTGTGATGATTATGAAAATTATTTGGCAAAAAACGATGCTGATCAGGTTATAGGAGAAATCAGTCTTGCTATAAGAAGATTCACGACAAACCAATGCTGGGGTTTCAATAGAAATCCAAACCATGTTTTTGTTACGGAATTAAGGAACTACTCAAACCCGACTACCCCTTATTACAAAAACGGGCTTGAATATCACAAGGACATAGGCACAAGATTACTCCAAATAGCACAGAGAAGAAGCGATGAGGCACAATGTCAGGGTAATATTAAACTTATAGCAAAGAACGAATCAAAAGACTGGTACAAAAAAGTAATCGGTATGACAGAAGAATTTCCTCCCGAACAAAATCCTCGTTTTGGATTTAATATACACAACCAAAATTCAATGATTTTGCCACCGCATGCAAAAGAGCCCTTATCAAGATTACAGGGCGGGTTATAAGCCGTTGGTATATACTAAATATGTGCATTTTTAACAAAATAAAACAATATTAATAATTGTAAAAAATACAATTTATTTTTACAAAGTTTAATAAAAACCCAAAACGCATAACAAACCTAAATTATCACTAATTTTAGAAAAACAAAAATCATCCGTATGGTTGAAGCATGGTTTTCTTCACTTAACAAGAATAATAATTAATGATAAAATTTTGAAATAGAAAAAAGTTTAACAAGGAAAGCATGGTGAAAGTCCATCGCTGGTCCGCAGCCGTGAAAGTCGGAATACTTGGGAAATTGGGATAATACTTGCGAGACTGAGGAGATTTTAAATTTATGGAAGAGACAACTGCAAAAAATGGCGAAGTTGTTGGGTTAAACAACATATCGTCCAACGTAACAAATTCAATCAAGGGAGCGACGGTTAAAAAGACCGAGGAAGAATGCTTCGTAAACTCAAATGATGTATCAAAGGTTGTGGACATAGGATCAAAACTATCAACCGACAACATCCACATCGTTAAAAAAGACGGGACATTAGAGGACTATGATATTACAAAGGTAGTAAAGGCGATTAAGAAATCTGCAGCAAGAATGCTTATCGAATTAACGACAGACGAAATTAACAGAATTTGCAACCTTGTAAACAAAAGTGTATTAAATTTGGGTTACAGCAACATTGAAATTATAAAAATTCACAGCATTGTTGAAAGTGCTTTAGAAGATGTAAACCCAAAAGTAGCAAAGAGCTACAGAGATTACAGAAACTACAAAATTGACTTTGTAACTATGCTAGACAAAGTTTACAAAGAAAGTCAAAAGATTATGTATGTCGGAGACAAGGAAAACTCAAACTCTGACTCTACATTAGTTTCAACAAAACGCTCACTTATCTTCAACCAGTTAAACAAAGAATTGTACAAAAAATTCTTCCTTAATGTTGAAGAATTACAGGCAGCGCGTGACGGTTACATCTATATCCACGATATGGCAGCAAGACGCGACTCTATGAACTGTTGCTTGTTTGATATAGGGAATGTACTCAAAGGCGGTTTTGAAATGGGTAACCTTTGGTACAACGAACCTAAATCACTGAGAGTTGCTTTCGATGTAATAGGCGATGTAACAATGGCTGCAGCAGGGCAGCAATACGGTGGTTTCACCTTGCCGGAAGTTGATAAAGTGCTTGCACCTTATGCAGAAAAAAGTTATCAGACTGCTTACGAAAAATATGTTCTTATGGGTGTAGATTTTGAAAAAGCAAGAGAACAGGCACTCAAAGATGTAGAAAGAGAATTTGAACAAGGTTTCCAAGGCTGGGAGTATAAGTTCAATTCCGTAGCATCATCAAGAGGTGATTATCCGTTCATCACAGTTACAGCAGGCTTAGGAACGGGTGAATTTGAAAAAATGGCATCTATGATTATGCTTAATGTAAGAAAAGAAGGTCAGGGCAAATCAAGCTGCAAAAAACCTGTTCTTTTCCCTAAAATAGTTTTCTTATACGATAAGGAACTTCACGGAAAAGGAAAAGAACTAGAAGATGTATTTGAAGCAGGGTTAGAATGTTCAAGAAAATCAATGTATCCTGACTGGTTATCATTATCAGGTGAAGGTTATGTTGCAAGCATGTACCAGAAATACAAAAAAGTTGTTTCTCCAATGGGTTGCAGAGCATTCTTATCACCTTGGTTTGAAAGAGGCGGCATGAAACCGGCTGACGAAAACGATATTCCTGTATTTGTCGGCAGATTTAACATTGGTGCTATAAGTCTTCACTTGCCTATGATTTATGCTAAGGCTAAAAAAGAAAGCAAAGACTTCTATGAAGTTCTCGATTACTACATGGATATGATCAGAAACCTTCACAGAAGAACATTAGATTATCTCGGGGAAATGAGAGCATCTACAAACCCTCTCGCATACTGCGAAGGCGGGTTCTATGGCGGACACCTCGGTTTCCACGATAAAATCAAACCATTGTTAAAATATACAACAGCATCATTTGGTATCACTGCTCTTAACGAACTTCAGGAAATTCACAACGGCAAATCAATTGCCGAAGACGGGGAATTTGCTCTTGAAGTTATGAGATATATCAATGATAAAATCAATAAATACAAAGAAGAAGACGGTTACTTATATGCAATTTACGGAACTCCTGCAGAAAACCTTTGCGGACTTCAAATTCAGCAATTCCGTAAAAAATATGGTATTGTAGAAAATGTATCAGACAGAGGATACATCTCAAACAGTTTCCACTGCCACGTTTCAGAAGATATCACTCCTATCGAAAAACAAGACCTCGAAAAGAGATTTTGGGACTTGTTAAACGGCGGGAAAATACAGTATGTAAGATACCCGATTTCGTACAACAAAGAAGCCGTAAAAACATTAATCGAACGCGCAATGGATATGGGATTCTATGAAGGTGTTAATATGTCACTTTCATACTGTGACGATTGCGGACACGAAGAATTAGATATGGATGTATGTCCAAAATGCGGCAGCAAAAACCTTACAAAGATTGACAGAATGAACGGTTATCTTTCATATTCTCGTGTTAAAGGCGATACTCGTCTTAACGAAGCAAAAATGGAAGAAATTAAAGACCGTATTAGTATGTAGGGGTAAATTTAGTTTTGAAAAGTGTAATAGCGATTATATGGGGTAACATCTTATCCCTTCGCTATTAACACTTTTTACGGGAGAAAATTTATGAATTATCATAATATAACAAAAGATGATATGCTTAATGGGGACGGTTTGAGAGTCGTTTTATGGGTTGCAGGCTGTAACCATTGCTGCAAAAACTGTCAAAACCCTGAAACATGGGATGTTGGCGGTGGAATACCATTTGATGAAGATGCAGAAAAAGAATTATTTGACGATTTAAGCAAACCACATATATCAGGGATAACTTTCAGCGGCGGAGACCCGCTCCACCCGTTTAATCGTTCTGAGGTTTTCAGACTGATTAACAAATGTGCTTCGGAATACCCTGATAAGACGATTTGGCTCTATACTGGTTACAAATGGGAAGAAATAAAAGACCTTGACGGGGTTGATAAGATAGATGTACTTTGTGATGACGAGTTTGTTCAGGAACTGAATGACAACAATATTCAATGGGTTGGAAGTACAAACCAACGAGTTATTGATGTCAAAAAGACCTTTGAAACAGGGGATGTAGTCTTACACGTTAGTTAGAATTTTTTAATCATTGCTTTGAATTTCTTCAAAAGTGCCAAATCATGGGCATCATTAGTGGCGGGGATAATTTGACCTTTTTTAATTTTCCCGACCTTTATTTCGTTGTATTGATTACCGTTCAGCTGCTTTGTTACTCTGAAAGTTGAACGGCGCAAAAGGTTATCAGCAAAGAACATTTCTCTGGTATTAAAATATTGGTACGAATATGCTTCGTTCCCGTATTTAATTTTCTCAACAACAGGCGAGATAACATTATTTTCCTGCTTTGAAATTGTTTTTGTAACTATCTCATCATTACACGAATACTTTTTTGTGTACAAATAACTGTTTTTACCGAAATTAAATACTCTTGAAAAATCTTGCATAATATCCCCCTGTCAGTTAATTATATAACGAACAAGAAAAAATAAATTTGCCAATAAAAAAAGGAAGTATAAAACTTCCTTTTTTATATGTATTTACTGTGATTTCACCTATTTCATAGCAACAGTCAAATCTGCTTCAACAACAGTTTTACCGTCAACAGAACCTGTCGCATGACATTTAGCGATAGGACCTTTAGCCTTTGTCAATTCTATAAACATATCGAGTCTGTCACCGGGACGGACAATATTTTTAAATCTGACATTATCAACACCTGCAAACAAAGTCAATTTACCGTTATACTCAGGTAAAGCACAAAGTATAGGTGCTGAACATTGAGCCATAGCCTCAATCTGTAAAACTCCCGGCATAATAGGGTTACCAGGGAAGTGACCTTGGAAAAATTCTTCATTCATTGTGAGGTTTTTATACCCCTTAGAATATTTACCCGGAACACATTCCGTAATTCTATCCACTAATAAAAACGGATATCTGTGCGGAATCATATCCATGATTTCCATCACATCAAAACTTAAAGTTTCTTCACTCATACTTATCTCCTTATTTTGTTTTTACTAACTTATCCTTGAGCACCTTTGCTGTTTTAATATGAACAGCATGCCCTGCTTCTTTCACCAAAATCTGACATTTCATATCAAGAACAGAAACGCCGGTTTGGTAAATATCGCCGAACAAATCCAATATTTTGTGTTTTATCGGCTCTTTATCTGATCTTAAATCTACCGTATACCCTTCGTCAGTAAGCCCGAGAGTGTTATCAATCGTAACCCCCTGAGCAAAACCAAGCATCTGATATTTTTTCAAATCTTTGTAGAACCCAAAAGTTCTGGCTTCGATAATTTCCTCTATATTTTTCTTATCAAACGATACCCACTGATTGTGCAAATCTTTATGGTCATAATTGACAGAATATGTGATATTTAAATCATCATCCGGAAGAATAACCATACTTGTCTTACCGTTAAGATAATAAACAGGCTCAGACACCGTATACTTATCAGGCTTTTTGTCAGCCTTAACCCCTGCTTCATTAAAAAGTCTTATCCACTCTTTTGCACTGCCGTCAAAAATCGGAAATTCTTCCTGTGACAAATAAACATCAAGTGAGTCAATTCTCAAGATAGAACAGGCAGCCATAAAATGTTCACAAAGTCCTGCTTTATACTTATAACCGCCAAGCAGAGTTCTGTGTTCACGACTTCCCAGCGTAACATAGTGTTCAGTTGAAATGACATTTTCAACACACGCTTCAAAAGGTTTACCCTCTTTAACGAAAAGACGTATTTTACCGGTATGAGAAGGTTTAATTACAACTTCACAGTCGTAATTCTTCATCAATGTATTACCTTTTGTATGAATTTCATTGTTTATTGTTGTCATTTTAAAACCAACCTAAACCCTCTCAGAAACATAATCTTTCGGACTATGCCTCAGATGAGTGTTCGCTTTCAAAAGCAGACAAAAGCGGTTCATATTTTCTGAACTTCTTAATAAGTTCGCCTGCATCCTTCATAATCTTCAGATTTTTAATAAATTCTTTTCTTGGAACGGCAGGAGCACCGACAACGATTGATTTTTCAGGGAAGCTCTTTGTTACACCCGCTTTAGCGGCAATAATAGAATCTGCCCCAATCTTAATATGGTCTGCTAAACCTGCCTGACCTGCCAATACAACTCTGTCGCCGATTTCGCAACTGCCTGCAATACCGACCTGTGAAACAATCATACAACCCTTGCCTATTTTACAGTTGTGACCGATCATAACAAGGTTGTCAATTTTTGTATTGTCACCGATAGTCGTATTTTCAATAGTACCTCTGTCGATAGTTGTATTAGCACCGATTTCAACATTGTTACCGACAACAACTGAACCTAAAGAATTGATTTTAAAGATAACATGTTCAGCACCTGTATCTTTAATTTCGCCATCTTTTCTTGCCTGCTCAATGTTGTTAGGGTTTTCAGTAACGAAACTGAATCCGTCAGCACCAAGTGAAACACCGTGATGCATAATACATTTATCACCAACGATAACTCTGTCGCCTACATTTACACCCGGATGGAAGAAACAATCAGCACCGATTTTTGCATTGTTGCCGATATAACAATTAGCCATGATTGTTGTGTTATCACCAACAACAGCACCTTTAGCCAAAACAACATTTGCACCGAGAGAAACATTTTCCCCGACTGTTGCTTCAGGGTGAATAACTGCTGTAGGGTGAATACCTTCATTTGTCTGAGGTGCTTCATAGAACATAGTTATTAACTTCATCATTGCCAAACGCGGTCTTTCAACCTCAATTGTTGAGAACCCGTCAATGTTAACCCCCAAAGGAACAAGTGCTGCGTGCGCTTTTGTTTTTGAAAGGTTTTCAATTTCTTCTTCACCCAAAGCCAATGCCAAAGTGTGTTCATCAGCCAAAAGCGGCGGTGCAATTTTTGTAATAGACACATCTGCAGACTTTGTTAACATACCGTCTGTAACTTTTGCAATTTGTTCTAATGTAAACGACTTCATTTTAAACTCCTAACTTTTATCACTAATTTTGTTAATAACATTTGTTGTGGATTTACCCTGAACAAACTCTATGAACTCAACTTTTATATTATTTTTGAGCATAATGTCGCGTTCAGGAAGGGTATCCATATTATAGTCAGCCCCTTTTGTGTACACATCAGGCTTAATCTCGTCTAAAAGCATAGCAGGACTGTCCTCATCAAACAGAACAACAAAATCAACACAACTCAAAGCTGTCAGGATTTCCGCTCTGTCTGCTTCATTATTTATCGGACGGCCTTCGCCTTTTATACTTCTGACTGATTTATCAGAATTAAGTAAAACTATTGAATAATCAGCGAAAGATTTTGTTCTCTGCAAATATCTCACATGACCGACATGCAAAATATCAAAACAGCCGTTTGTTGCAACAACCGTTTTACCCGCATCGTGGAGGTTTTTAACAAAATCTGCTATACTCTTTCTACTTATTACCTGTCCCATAATTACCCCTATGTGTAAATTATACCAAAGTGGTAAAAAGGGGTAAATGAATATGTTACGGAATGTTACGGAATAAACGGTTTTTAAGGGGTAAAAGTCAGCAAATTAATTTATTTTTGAACATTAATAAAATACGCATCTAAATGAAAGGTCAAATATGATAACCCCTATATGGTTTGTTCCCAAAAGAAGAATATTAAAAGTTGTTCAGGAAAGAACGCAGGAAACTATGCAATATGTGAATATTGACAGCTCTGTAAAGGCAGGGGATAAGGAATTGTTGAGCGGATATAAAGAATCACTTGCAAGATTTGCTCAAAGACACAATGTTGCAATAAACTTTAAAACAGCTGAAGGGAACAACAGTTCAACCCTTATTGATGTTTATAAAACACATCTGACCCCTAAGGCAATAGAAAGAAAAAATCAGGGGAACTGGTTTCTTGTAACACCAGAATACAGAGGTGAAATCAAATTACCGGACAAAAATAAAGACGATTACTGTAAAGCACTAAAAGAAATGATAAAAGAAGTCGCAAACACAGTAACAGATAATATTAACTCTAAAAAATATCCGCATCAGATACGACATGAAAACAAGTATTTCAAACCGGGTGACAAATAAAAAAACGGGCACGAAAAATGCCCGTTTTTTAGTTATTATATAAAATCTATTTGCATAATGCCAAAAGCACACCTGCTGCTACGGCTGAACCGATTACACCCGCAACATTCGGGCCCATAGCATGCATAAGAAGGAAGTTTTGAGGGTTTTCCTCTAAACCAACTTTGTTAGATACTCTGGCAGCCATAGGTACTGCTGATACACCTGCCGAACCGATAAGCGGATTGATTTTTTCTTTTGAACAAAGGTTCATAAGTTTTGCCATCAAAACCCCGCCTGCAGTAGCAAGTGAGAAGGCGATTATACCTAATACCAAAATCTTTAAGGTTTCAAGCGTTAAGAAGTGGTCAGCTGAAAGTTTTGAGCCGACTGCCAAACCTAAAAAGATAGTGATAATGTTAATAAGTGCGTTTTGCATAGTGTCTGATAATCTGTCAACTACACCACATTCCTTACACAAGTTACCGAAGGTCAACATACCAACCAACGGGCACGCATCAGGAAGAAGAATTGCACAAAGCAACAATACAACGAGAGGGAAAACTATCTTTTCGCGTTTAGAAACCTCTCTTAATTGTTTCATTTGGATAACTCTTTCTTCTTTAGTTGTAAGCAATCTCATAATAGGCGGCTGAATAACAGGAACCAATGCCATATATGAATATGCCGCAACTGCGATTGCAGGAAGCAAGTGCTCTGCAAGTCTTGATGTAACAAATATTGATGTAGGGCCGTCAGCACCACCGATAATACCGATTGCGCCTGCTTCAGATAAATCAAAACCGAGACACAATGCCAAAAGTAACGCACCGAAGATACCAAACTGAGCAGCACCGCCTAAAAGTGCTGTTTTAGGGTTAGCAATCAACGGGCCGAAGTCAGTCATTGCACCAACACCCATAAAGATAATCAACGGGAAAATACCGATGGCAGGGTCAATCCCCACTTTATAAACAAATGCCTGAAAACTGTGATCGCATGGGAAGTTTGCAATCAAACCACCGAAAGCGATAGGAACAAGAAGCAACGGTTCAAACTGTTTCTTGATACCAAGCCACAATAAAAACAAACATATAACAACCATAATAGGCATACCGTAAGCATGTAGAAATGCTTCTACACCGTTCATACCCGGTTCAGGCTGCTGAATAAAATTCATTATCCCTGTTGAATGCCATAAGGAGTTTAAACCGCTTTGTATATCAATACTCATTTTATCCTCCTTAACTCAACAAGACTAATTCTTGTTCATTAACAACCTTATCACCCTGAGAAACTAATACAGACTGAACTGTACCTGCTTTTGGTGATTTAACTTCGATTTCCATCTTCATTGCTTCAAGAACCAAAAGTACATCACCTTCAGAAACCTCTGTTCCTTCTGTTGCTTCAATTCTCAGTACATTACCCGGAACGCCTGCCTTAACCGCTTCACCATCACCTGAAGAAGCAGCCGCAGGAGCTGAGTCTATGCCTTCTTTAACATTTATGTCATAAGTTTTACCGTTAACAGTTGCTTTATCACCGTCAAGTTTAACTGCATAGTTTTTACCGTTAACTTTAACTGTATATTCATTACCGCCTGCAGAAACCGTAGAAGCTTCTTTTGCAGGTTCATTCTTTCTTACACCTATAACACCGTTACCCTGTAAGAACATAATACCTTTTTCCTTACAAGCGGCAGAGATAAAGATGTTTTCGTCATTAACTTCAAGTTGTGCATCGAGCAATCTCTTAGTTGCTGCTTCAATACCTTTTGTAACATCTTTATCGTTCAGGTCAACAACAGTTTCTGTTGTAGGTTCAAGCCCGAGTTGTTCATGAGCAATTTTAACGATTTCAGGATCAGGTTCACAAGGTGTTTTACCAAAGTAACCGAGAACCATTTTCCCGTAACCTTCTGCAATCTTCTTCCAGTTACCGAACATAACATTATTGAATGCCTGTTGGAAATAGAATTGTGAAACAGGGGTAACTGATGTAGCGAAACCGCCTTTTTCAACAACTTCTTTCATAGCTGCAACAACTTCAGGGAATCTGTTCATAACCCCGTTATCTCTCATCATCTGAGTATTAGCAGTCAACGCACCACCAGGAAGCGGTGAAGAAATAATCATAGGGTTAACAGCCAATGCTTCAGGCGGGAGGAAGTAATCTTTCATACATTCCTTAAATATTTCTTCTGTTTCAAGAATCTTGTTAATATCGATACCCAAATCATATTCAGAACCTTTGAGTGCGTGCCACATAGAAACGATATCAGGTTGAGCAGTACCGCCTGAAACAGGTTTCATAGATAAATCGATACCGTCAGCACCGCCTCTTAATGCTGCCAAATATGCAGCCAAGCCTGTGCCTGCTGTTTCGTGAGAGTGGAATCTGATGTGAGCATCTTCACCCAAGATTTCACGGGTTCTCTTGATTGTCTGATAAACCTTTTCAGGTGCAGATGTACCTGATGCATCTTTAAATGCAACACTGTCAAACGGAATACCTGCATCAAGAATGTTTCTCAAAACTTTTTCATAGAAAGCAACATCGTGAGCACCTTCACAACCGATAGGAAGTTCCATCATAGTGATTGTTACTTCGTGCTTAAGTCCGTTGTCTTTTATACATTGACCCGAATATATAAGGTTATTTACATCGTTTAATGCATCAAAGTTTCTGACGGTAGTAACACCGTGTTTTTTGAACATTTTAGCGTGTAAGTTGATGATGTCACGCGGTTGAGAATCAAGACCTACAACATTAACCCCTCTTGAAAGAGATTGAAGGTTGATGTCAGGCCCTACGGCTTCTCTGATTTTGTCCATTGTTTCGAAAGCATTTTCTCTGCAATAGAAAATCGGTGACTGGAATCTTGCACCGCCTGCTGTTTCAAAATGTTTAATACCCGCATCAACAGCAGCCTGTAATGCAGGGATAAAATCGTCTACGAATACTCTTGCCCCGTATACGGACTGAAACCCGTCGCGGAATGATGTATCCATAACTTTAATTAGTTTTTTAGCCATCTTTATATCCTCTTATAATGTAATAATTCTACTTTTGAGCAACTGCAGCAGCAATAGCAACTGCAATGGCATCATCATTGTTGCTTACCGGAGATTTTCCGCTTGTACCTTTTGTATTTGCTCCTGCTTCAGGGAAAATTTCGTTCAGTTTTAAAACACAAACTGACATAATGTTCATAGACAGGATAAGGGTGCATAAGAACAGTAAAACCGTACCCATACCGATACACATCAGTGCCAAGCCCTCGCTTAATATTTCGTTCATACTATATCTCCTATGTAATATATTTTGTTGTTGTCATCTTCTTTTAGTACAAGAGAGCCCTCGTCCGTAACCCCCGTTGCTACTCCCTGATGTATTTCCCCAAGCACATTTATGGTGATTTCTTTACCTAAAAACATTGCTCGTTTTTCATAGTCATTTTTTATAAACGGAAACCCATCAGCTATAAATTCATCATATAACAAACAAAATTTTTCTAAAAGTTTTTTGAGGAAAATTTCCTTATTTACGCATGCCCCTATCTCATTAAAAATCGAGGTTGCGGGCTTATCAATCAGAGCGAGTTTTTCGCTCGTAGTGTTGAGATTCACCCCGATTCCGAGAGCAAGACCAAAGAATTTTCCGCCGTGAGTTGTACCTTCTGCAAGTATCCCGGCAACTTTTTTCCCGTTTATTAAAACATCATTCGGCCACTTGATTTGGGGGTTAAGGTTATATTCTTCCTCTAAAAGCATGGATAAAATTACGGATAAATACTGAGTCAGATTCGGAAAGTTTGATATTTCTTTTTCATTTTTTGGTTTTAGAACAATTGTAAGAAAAAGGTTATCTTCACCCGTATCCATCCATTTGCGCTCCAGTCTGCCTCTGCCTGAGGTTTGCCTTTGGGCATACACAGCAGTCATATGCTCAAGTTGTGACATATTCTTTTTGGCATAATCATTTGTGGAATTTATTTCTTCTAAACGGATAGTTTTCATACATAATATTTTATAATAAAAGCAACAAAAAAGAAGGCTGTTTTATACAGCCTTCCTTTATATAATAACATTTTAATTATGCGTTAATTCCGCCTGATGAAGCACTGCTAACCGCACTAACTGCAGATGATGATTCTGATGATGAAGTTTGGCTTGTTGCAGCCTGTGCTTCCGCTACATTAGCAAAACCATAAGATTGAGCCATTTTTTCTGTTGATTTTTGCAGATTCATTAAATCTTCAACTGTACCATTCTTATGCTCAATTGGATTTGCTACTTTATTTTCTTTTACGGTATTCTTGGCAATTCTGGTTTCATCATATTCATCAAGTGATGAATTTGTTTCTTCTGCCTTCAGATTAACCGGAGTAGTACTTGTGAATGCACTATAGTTAATTGCATCTATTTTCATTTTAAAAAATCTCCTTTTCGTGTTACATTATTGCATACTATTCAAAACATATCAAGATTTTTTTTTGCTACCACAAAACTAAAATATTTTTTATAACAAATTTATATCCGAGGAAATTTCCTAAAATTACAAAAACACACCCAACCACAAATATATCAAGAAACCTTAAAATTTGAATGTGGAATATATTTATTATTATATTAACAAATGTAAAATTTTTGACTTTCCATGCTCCATGAATTTGGAAAGTGTAGTATACTCATGACTATCAACTATCCCAAATCTCCTCCCAAGATTATGAAATACTAGCTGCAGAACGCAGCTTTTTATTTTGCCTGTTTTTAGGGAAAAACTACCCAATGAGATACTTCTTCTTTAAATCTGATATTTTAGAATAAGACGCTTCAACGCAATTTCTTATCTCATCATCAGTTTCAGCAAGCCTTGCGATATCCTCGATAACATTAAGGGTTTCATCAGAGGCATCACGATAGATAAAGAGGTTTATCCCTGCCTTTATTCCCATAACACATGCCTGAGTCATCCCGTATTTTGCAACCCCCTTCATAAACATATCGTCAGAAATAACCACACCGTTAAACCCGAGAGTTTTTCTCAAATAATCGATACAGTTTTTACTCAGCGATGTCGGGATAACCTCATCATCAAAACACGTGCAATACAGATGAGCAACCATTACCGCCTCAACCCCCTTTTCAATAGCATGCTTAAAAGGATAAATGTGAGTTTTTTCAAATTCAGGTAAACCAAGATTTATCTGTGGAAGTTCCTTATGTGAGTCCTTATCGGCATCACCGTGCCCCGGGAAATGCTTTACAACGGGAATAATTTTCTTTTCCTTATAAACTCTTTGAACAATATCAAACCCTTTAATAACATCCTCAGGGCTGTCAGAAAATGCCCTTTCCCCGATAATCGGGTTATCAGGGTTAGAATTAACATCCAGACACGGTGCAAAATTCATATTGATACCATACTTTAAAAGTTCATCAAGCATAACCCCTGTCTGGGTTGTTAAAAACTCCTCACCCGATTCAAACGCATCTTTAGGACTCTTAAACCTCGGATGAAGGTTTTCTGTCCTCTCTACTCTGCCGCCCTCCTGATCAATAGACAAAAACGGCGGATATTTCGCCACTGATTTAATATTATTTATAAGCTCGGTAAACTGAGACTCCGAATCTATATCACGGGTAAAGAAGATAACCCCGCCAAGCCCGTTAGCAAGCTCATAATCAAGATTTTTCCCCGTTCCCGTTATAAACATCTGAAATACTTTATCTCTCAACATAAGAGAATTATAACTCCTGAGATAAAATTGTTCAAATTGTGAATAATTATGCTAACCCCGGATCTACATCTGATTTAAACAACAGTTTTCTCAAAGCGAATTGGGTTTGAGGTAATGCAACTGCAAGGAGCGAACTACTGATTGCAATGTTTGTAAGAATACTTGCTGATTTTGCACCAAGTGCTTTCTTAGCATAATTCACAACAGTTTTTGTAGCAGCCTTTTCACCTTCTGCCAACTGAACACCGTTCATTGTTCTTGCGTTATCCTTAAAGGTTCTCATTTGTTCAGCAAGTTTGAACACTTTTTCGGTATCAACATAGCATCTAGGATCTCTTACACCTGATTTGAGGAAGGAAACCTTACCCTGTTGAGCCGCAATTTTTGAGAATAATGATTTAGGGTTCTTGTCCAAAAATTCAATAACTTCTTCCTGAGATTTCGGAAGTTCAAGTTTATCTGAGCGGACAAGTGCCAAAAATCTCTTATTAGCCATAATCTTAGGATCAAGTGCAGGGTTTATGCCAAAAGTCTTTGTTATTCCTTTATCAAGTGCTTTATCAATCTGTTTTGGAGCAACAAAGTTGAGGTACATCATGCCTGCCACACGAACCCCGTTTTCAATGGCTTCATTTTTTCTTCTTGAAGTTCCGACTCTGCCTAACCCTAAGCCGCCGTCAGTCATTGCCATTTTTTGTTGTTGTGTCAAACCTGTCATAAAGGATGCAAAACCTTTGAAGGACGG
This sequence comes from uncultured bacterium, assembly GCA_902765215.1. Classification (GTDB taxonomy): domain Bacteria; phylum Cyanobacteriota; class Vampirovibrionia; order Gastranaerophilales; family Gastranaerophilaceae; genus UBA2883. The sequence continues at coordinate 91,928 of CACWZA010000003.1, forward strand.
TTTGTTGTCTTTCTTAAGCCCTCTCATGGAATCAAGAGAGTCAAATTTGTTTTCTCTGTTTCCGTTATAAAGGTTGTTGTAATTTATTGCCGCATCTTTATCAGATGTAACAACATCAAGTTTAGCGCCCAAATTCTTATTATATTTTTCTTTGTCTGCAAGATATCTTTCAGGAATAAGTCCTTTCTTAACATCTCTGTCAAACAGGTAGTTAGTAAGAGCAAAATTAGATTTTGGTAGAACAAACCCCATTAGCGCAACAGGTATAGCAATCGCAGCGGTATATTTAGCGACTGTCATTTTTCTGAACAGGTTTCTGTTAGCCTTTGCCTTCTTCAGGTCTTCCACCGCCTCAATAACATCAAGCGATTTATTATCGGCAAACTTTTCTATATTAATATCAGCACTCTGTTGTGCTCTGTCAATATCGCTCATTGCGTTCTTATTTTCATCAAGGAGTTTAAAGTTAACTTTTGAACTTAACCCCTTTTTGTCGATTAGTCGGTTGCAAATCATTTCAACAGCAGGAACACCGCCCAGCCATATAGCAGATGAGCCGTATTCATCAATAATTCTCTCTCTGGTTGCGTGTTTGGCCATAATAGCAGATTCTTTTGCATTCTGATTATAGGTCTGTGCGACCTTTGTAGGGGCTTCAATACCGCAGTCACGCACCAACAGTGGGGCGAAACTGTTATTATTTCCTATCGCGGATATTGTATTTATTAACATTGACATTTTTAACGATTCTCCTTATAAGATAACTTCCTCAACCAAACTTTTCCCGAAGAAACTATCCTATAAAACCGGCTACACCAAATTACATAGTCCCTTCGGGTTTCTATGTAAATGATGATGTTCAGTTGTTAGGTAAAATTTAATCATTAAAAATCCTTTAACTTTTTTGTATCTTAACATATAAATATTATTTTTCAACAACCTTTAATGATTTGCTATTACTAACCACTTTCTGCAACGCTTCTAAAGAATTAAATTTGCCAAAAAATAAGAGTTTATTTACATTTTGTTAACATGGCATTGTTAAGAAAAGAATTTTTTGCCATTTTATGGTAAACTTAATTAACAGGAGAGATTTAGTGATTATTGACAGAGCAAAAAAAAGATCGCCAAGAGAAGCATTTGGCAAGGCCTTGGTCGAAATTGGAAAAACTAATAAAAACATCGTCGCACTCGATGCTGACTTGTCTGCATCTACTCAGACAAAACTGTTTGCGAAAGAATTTCCTGACAGATTTTTTGATGTAGGGATAGCAGAACAGAGTCTGATTGATACTGCCGCAGGACTTTCTGCTACGGGCAAAATTCCGTTCGCAGCAACTTTTGCCGTATTTGCGACAGGCAGAACCTATGACCAGATAAGAAATACCGTTTGCTACTCTAATTTCAATGTAAAAATCATCGGCACACACGGTGGGGTTACGGTTGGCGAGGACGGTGCTACCCATCAGGCATTGGAAGATGTGGGATTAATGGCTAATCTCCCGAACATGCATGTTATTGTTCCTGCCGATTATGCAGAAACTTACGCAGCCGTAAAATATGCTGCAGAACACGACGGGCCTTATTACATCAGAGTAGCAAGAGCAAGCCTTCCTGATGTATTTGAGGACGGAACAGAAATTTCGCCAAAGGGAAAACTTATAAAAGAAGGAAAAGATATAACATTAGTTACTAACGGTGAAACCTTACAGGAATGTATAGATGCTGTTAACGAACTCCAAGACAAAGGAATCGATGCAGAACTGATACACCTTCCTTTCGTAAAACCGTTCGACAAAGATATTATTATTAACTCCGCTAAGAAAACAGGATTGGTTGTTACTGTCGAAAATCACTCAATAAAAGGTGCTCTCGGCAGTGCAGTTTGTGAAACACTTTCTGAAAACTATCCTACAAAAGTTGTCAGAATAGGCACAAACGACTGTTTCGGCGAAAGCGGAACAGCATCGGAGTTGCTCAAAAGATTTGGGCTTGATGCAGACAGTATAGTTAAGAAAATAGTTGAGATAAAGAAATGATACAATTAAGATCAGTTACAAAAAAATACAAAAACAATTATGCACTTAAGCATGTTGATTTAGATATTCCGTCCGGAGATTTCGTTTTTGTAACGGGTGCTTCAGGGGCAGGAAAATCTACCTTATTAAAGTTATTATACAAAGAAGAAGTGCCTACAAGCGGAACAGTTTTGATTGGCGGTATCAACATCGCTAACCTCACACCTAACAAGGTTCCTAACCTTAGAAGATGTATGGGTATTGTGTTCCAGGACTACAAACTTCTTCCTAATATGTCAGTCTATGACAATGTTGCCTATGTTATCAGAACATTAGGTATAAGCAACAAGGAAATTCGTCAGCGTGTTATTGGTGCATTAAAAGTTGTCGGACTTTTAGAAAAAAGAAACTCAAGACCGACAGAATTGTCAGGCGGTGAACAACAAAGAGTAAGTATTGCAAGAGCAATCGTTAACGGCCCGCCGCTTTTGATTGCCGATGAACCGACAGGGAACCTTGACCCGCAAAACTCATTGGAAATTATGCAGATTTTAGACCAGATTAACAAACGAGGGATTACTATTATCGTGTCTACTCACGACAAGAATATGGTTAACTACTTTAGAAAAAGAGTTATTACCCTTGACAGCGGTGAAATCATCAGAGATGAGAAAGAGGGTACTTATGAGTAGAAAACAAGCGATAAAAAATCAGGTTAAAGAATATATGCCTAAAGACTGGCTGACTGATATCAGAATTATTTACAGAATAACAATGGAAGCAGTCAACGATATCAAAAGAACAGGCTTTATGAATGTTATTATTATAACAACTATGGCGGCAATTCTGTCCATCTTTGGGGCCCTTTTTCGCTCAACCTTATCTATGGCACAGTTTGCTCAGGAATTAGGGTCAATCTTAGAGGTGTCAGCATATCTTAATGATAACGCACCCGCTAAAACGCTGGCAGATAAGTTCTCACATATTGACCATGTTGTTTCAGTAAGGGTACACCCGAAAGAACAGGGCTGGAAAGATTTGAGAAAGGTTATTGATTTGCCGAACATTAGTAACCCTCTGCCTGATACTTTAAGAATTAAAGTTGATGATATTGATCATATTGACAGCGTAATAAAAACTGTTAAGAAAGACCCGGGGGTTGAAAGCACAAACTACCCTGAAACCCTTGCAAAACGGTTACAAATTATAATACATGTTGTTAATACCACAACAATTGTGGTTACGCTGATTGTCGCTATGCTGACAATCACCATAATTAATAATACTATCCAGCTGGTTATCCAGTCCAGAAAAGACGAGATAGAAATCATGCGGCTTATGGGGGTTAGCAACTGGTATATCCGAATACCGTTTGTATTACAGGGAGCATTTTACGGCTTCGCCGGTGCAATCATTGCACTTGTACCACTCCATTTTGTCCAGTCGCTGTTAGCGAAAATGAGCAACTTCTTCCTGATACAGACACCACTTATGACCGAAAGCATGGTTGTTATCACACTTCTCGGCATCGGTATCCTGTTTGGGGCATTGGGAAGTCTGCTTTCTATCAAAAAGCACTTATTAGTATAGAGAACACTTATGTTAAACACAGATAACACAGTTTTCTTCGTCATTGATGTGCAGGACAGACTCGTCGGCATGCTTAAAAACAGCGAAGAAATAGCAAAAAACAATTCAATTTTGACTAAAACCGCCAAAATTTTGGGCGTTCCCACTATTGCAACGGAACAATACCCGCAGGGGCTTGGCTCAACCATTTTAGAGGTAAGAGAAAACCTTGACCAATCAAACATATTTGAAAAAGTCACCTTTTCAGCTCTCGAAGTTGACGGAATTAAACAAAAATTATCAGAACTTGGCAGAAAAAATATTGTTCTGACAGGGATAGAAACCCACATCTGTGTTTACCAGACAGCACTCGCTTTAATAGAAAACGGCTACAATGTTTATGTTGTTAAAAATGCCGTTTCAAGCAGAAAAACAAAAGATTACAGAACGGCACTCGAACTTATGCGTGATTTCGGGGCAAAACTGACTTGTGTCGAAACAGTCCTGTTTGAGCTTTTAAAATCGTCAAAACACCCTAACTTTAAAGAAATTCAGGCACTCATAAAATAATCAGGTTTACAAAAACTTTACTGTTTAACTTGGTTATACTACCATAGATTTATGAACATTGATTCTTATATTGACAGCATGCTGTCACCGATAGCCGATAAAGTATCAGGAGTAATCTTCTCCTCAGTAACAATTGGCGGTGTAAAGATTGAGTTTATCGTTGCACTCCTGATTTTTGCTGCAGTATTTTTCACCATAAGAACAAGATTTATCGGGTTTTGGGGATTCAAACACGCAATCGAGTTGATAACAAAGACCTTTGAACACAAATCTGACGGGTTTGAGAGAAAGAAAAAAGGGGAAGTATCTTCTTTTCAGGCACTTAGTGCAACGATATCAGCATCAGCAGGGATAGGAAACATCGCCGGTTCTGCGGCAGCCGTATCAATTGGGGGTCCCGGGGTTATCTTTTGGATAATTATTGCAGGACTCTTTTCTATGGCATTAAAATATTCAGAAGTTCTTTTAGGGCTCAAGTTCAGACAAACAAACCCTGACGGTACTGTATCAGGCGGCCCTATGTATTACATTATTAACGGGTTAAGAGCACCTTACATAAGAAAATATGCACCAATTCTTGCAAACATATACGCAGTCTGCTGTCTTTTTGCAATGATAGGAGGCTGGAATCTGTTTCAAATTAACGCAATGACTTCTCAGATAACAGAAATTACAGGAGCAGAAAACAGTATCTTCTATAACAACGGCTGGGCTATCGGGGTTATTGTAGCAGTAATAACCTGGTTTACAATAATCGGCGGGATAAAATCAATCGGTAAGTTTACATCAAAAGTAACTCCGCTGATGTGTACACTGTATATTTTCAGTGCGTTCCTTGTATGTTTGCTAAACATACACCATATTCCTGAAACAATAAAACTGATTATAACAGAAGCATTTACCCCAAAAGCAGTACAAGGCGGAGCTGTTGCCTGTATGTTATGGGGGTTCAGACGGGCAATGTTTGCAAACGAAGCAGGTCTCGGAACTGCGCCTATTGCATTCTCAGCCGTTCACACAAACAAACCTGTTTCGCAGGCATTTATATCTATGCTTCAACCTTTCGTTGATACGGTAATCGTAAGTGCCGCAACAACATTTGTCATCGTTGTATCTAAACAATACCTTTTAGTTGACGGACTTGCGGGGATAGAATTGACCTCAAAATCGTTCGGAACAATTTGTCCATTCTTCCCTATTCTGCTCACGATTATGGTATCCTGTTTTGTATTATCCACTATGCTTTGCGGATCATATTACGGTGTTAAAGCGTGGACATTCCTTTTCGGCGAAGGAACAGGAAAGACAAGAATGTTTCAGGCTATCTATTGTATTTGTATCATAGCGGGTTCTGCTATGAATTTCCAAAGTATCATAAACCTGTCTGACGGGGTAACACTTTTCTTATGCGTTCCAAACCTTATTGCAGTATTTGCACTCTCAGGAATAGTCATAAAAGAAACCAAACGCTACTGCAAGAGATACGGGGTTGGTATCTACAAATAAAATTTATCCCATATTCATTATAAAAATTGCTTGAAGCTCTATATTTTTACGATACAATTATATAAGAGGGAAGTGCATTTTGAAAAATTCAGTTTTAACAATTTGGATATTAATAGCTCTTGTAGCAGGTATAATCGTAGGTGCTGTTGCGCCTGAATTTGCCGTTAGAATGCACCCTCTGGCAACAATCTTCTTGAGAATGGTCAAGATGATTATTGCACCACTTTTATTCGCAACATTAGTTGTCGGTATCGCAGGACACGGTGATGTCAAGAAAATTGGAAGAGTCGGGATAAAAACAATTCTGTATTTTGAAATTGTAACTACCCTTGCCCTTTGTATCGGGTTGATAGTTGCAAACTTCACAAACCCGGGGGTTGGTACAAAACTGACCGCAAACCTTCCGCACCTTGATGAAATATCACAGGTTTCATCAACCTTGTGCCACCACACTTTTAGCGAATTTTTCACAAATATGTTCCCGACAAGCGTTATACAATCTATGGCAGAGGGGAATTTACTTCAGATAGTAATCTTCTCTATCTTCTTTGCTCTTGCTATTTGCACAATAGGCAAAAAAGCTAAACCTGTTATGGATTTGTTAAACTCCGTTTGTCAGATTATGTTTAAATTTACGGAATTTGTTATGCTGTTCGCTCCAATAGGTATTTTCGGGGCAATATCATACACCGTGGGCTCAAACGGAATAAGTGTGTTAAAGAATTACGCAAAAATAATCTTCTCGCTATATTTTGCACTATTCATATTTATTGTACTTGTGCTATTTATAGCGTGCAGAATTGTTGGGATATCTTTAAAATCACTTATACAGGCAATTGAAGAACCTGCACTTTTAGCATTCACAACTGCAAGTTCAGAAGCAGCACTTCCAAAAGCAATGGAAATAATGGAAAAATTTGGGGTACCAAAATCAATCGTAGGGTTTGTTATGCCGACAGGTTACACCTTCAACCTCGACGGAAGCACCCTTTATTTAGCGATAGCGATTATTTTCTGCGCACAAATTGCAGGGGTTGATTTGGCTATAGAACAACAGCTCATAATAATGTTTGCACTTATGGTTACAAGCAAAGGTATCGCAGGCGTTCCGAGGGTTGCCCTCATTGTACTTGCAGGAACTTTGACAAGTTTCCATATCCCGATTTTAGGGGTTGCTATTCTGCTCGGTATAGATCAATTACTTGATATGGGAAGAACAACAGTCAACCTGATTGGAAACTGCGTTGCTACAGTAGTTATTGCCCGTTGGGAAAATGAATTTGATTACACTAAAATGAATGAATATATAGCATCTAGCGCTGAAAAACTTGAAAGTAAGCCGTATTTAGATGACTCAGTAGACTAAACATTATAAGGATAAAACAATGACAACAGAAGAAAAAGTTGAATACAAAAAGACATTAAATCTGCCTCAGACAACACTTGCCATGAGAGCAAATGCAACGGTCAGAGAATTAGAAATACAAAAGTTTTGGGAAGAAAACGATATTTATAACAAAATAATCGAACAACGCGACAAGAAAAATTCGTTCATTCTTCACGACGGCCCTCCATATTTGAGTTCCGAAAAGATTCACGTTGGTACGGCTTTGAACAAAATTTTGAAAGATATTTTAATCAAATACAAATCTCAAAAAGGTTTCTATGCACCTTATGTTCCGGGATATGACGGACACGGCCTGCCTATCGAAAATGCTGTTGTCAAAAAAATTAAAGGCGGTCGTCACGCAATTACTGAAACAGAATTAAGAGCAAAATGCAGAGAGTTTGCACACAAGAATTTAAAAGGACAAGAAAACGAATTTAAGAGATTAGGGGTACTTGGGAACTGGGAAAACCCATATCTTACAATAAACCCTGAATACGAAGCAGAACAGGTAAGAGTCTTTGGCGAAATGTACAAAAAAGGCTACATTGAAAAAGGTTTGAAACCTGTATACTGGTGTGCTTCCTGTGAAACAGCACTTGCTGAAGCAGAAGTTGAATATGCTGATATTTCATCTGCTTCAATATATGTAAGATTTAAATTTGACGACGAAGATATAAGCAAAATCTTCAACCCACAGGGGAAAAATGTTTATGCAGTTATCTGGACAACAACCCCTTGGACAATTCCTTCAAATATGGCAATCTCTATGCACCCGAGATATAATTACACCTTCTTTGAATATAAGAGTGACTATTATGTTGTTGCACAAGACTTGCTGGAATCATTCCTTGAAGATGTTGAATGGGATGAAAACGATATCAAGGTTGTCGCAACCTGCAAGGGTGAAGATTTAGAAATGATGGAAACTCAACATCCTCTTGTTAACAGAAAATCACCTATTATTCTTGGCGAACACGTTACATTAGATGCAGGTACAGGTTCAGTCCATACCGCTCCGGGACACGGTTTAGAGGACTATGAAGTAGGTTGCAAATACAATATTGAAGTATTTTCACCACTTGATGCTTCAGGGAAATGGACAGATGTTGTAGGTATTCCTGAACTCATTGATGTACCTTATTACAAAGGTAACGAAATGGTTATCGAAATGCTTGAAGCTAACGGTTCATTACTAAAACGTCAGGATATAAACCACAGCTATCCGCATTGCTGGAGATGTAAACACCCTGTTATTTACAGAGCAACACCGCAATGGTTTGTTAAGGTAGATAAATTCAGAGATAAAACTCTTGAGGCTATCCACGGGGTAAAATGGATACCTGCAAGCGGAGAAAACAGAATCGGAAACATGGTAGAAGGGCGTTCTGACTGGTGTATATCCCGTCAGCGCGCGTGGGGTGTTCCTATCCCTATTTTCTATTGCGAAGACTGCGGAGAGGTTATCTGCACAGACGAAACAATCGAAAATGTTGCTAAAATGTTTGAAAAAGAAAGCTCTGATGCGTGGGTAAAATACACGGCAGAAGAACTTTTACCGCAAGGGTTCAAATGTCCTAAATGCGGTAAGACACATTTCCGCAAAGAAAAAGACATTATGGATGTTTGGTTTGATTCAGGTGTATCCTGGAGAGCAGTTGTTGAAAAACGCGCAGACGAATTAGGACACACTCCTGTTGATTTATACCTTGAAGGTTCAGACCAGCACAGAGGCTGGTTCCAATCATCACTTTTGACATCCATTGCGACACAGGATAAATCACCTTATAAGAGTGTTTTAACTCACGGTTTTGTATTCGGGGAAGACGGCAGAAAGATGTCTAAGTCTTTAGGTAACTACATCAGACCTGATGATATTATCAAAAACTATGGTGCTGATATTTTAAGACTTTGGGCAGCGTCCGTTGATTACAGAAATGACATCAAAATCGGGAACAATATTATAGGACAACTTGCAGAAATCTTTAAGAAAACAAGAAACACCGCAAGATTCCTGATGGGTAACATCTTTGATTTTGACCCTAAAAAAGACTATGTATGCTATTCTGATTTAAAACTTATAGACAAATTTGCACTTCACAAGTTGAACAAACTTGTTGCAGAAGTAACTGAAGCATTTGAAAACTATGAGTTTTATAAATACTTCCAAAGCTTACAGAACTTTGCTGCGGTTGATTTGAGCTCATTCTACCTTGATATTGTAAAAGACAGACTTTATACAGCGGGCAAAAAATCGCTTTCAAGACGCGCCTGCCAAACTGTACTGTATGAAATTTTACATACCTTGGTAAGAATCTTGGCACCTGTAATGCCTCATCAGGCAGAAGACATCTGGCAAAATATGCCTGATATGCACAAGAACGGTATTATCAGCGTTCTGCTTACAAACTGGGCTAAAACAGATACAACTTGGGATAATCCATCTCTTGAAAACAGCTTCAATAAGATATTGAAGGCAAGAGAGGTTGTAACAAGAGCAATAGAACCGCTCAGAGCAGACAAAAAAGTAGGCAGCTCGCTTGAAGTCGGGGTTTATATAAAGGCAGAGGACGATAAGGCATTAAAACTTGCAGAAAACGACCTTGCTGATATCTTTATAACCTCGCAGGCATATTTAACACAGGACGCACCTGCGGATATCCTGAACGAACACACTGAAGAAGGGTTGACTGTTTGGGTTGTAAAAGCAGAAGGCGAGAAATGTGAACGCTGCTGGAAGTTCCGAAAACTCGGCGAACACGCAGGCCACGAAACATTATGCTCAGACTGCTACGAAGCAATTAACGAATAAACAAAAAGGCTCTCTCTCGAGAGCCTTTTTTAAAGAATAATTTTACACAAAGACTTGAAAACAGTAAAAAAGTATTTTATACTGAAATTAGTCGAACAATGAAATATGAATATGGGGATGTTTTGGATTTGACAGGGTGATCGATTAAATCAAGCTGCGAGTCCGAGCGCTGTTCTCGGTTATCAACGAGCAAACCAAATTAAACGCTGAAAACAACGTTGTAGATGCAACTGCAGCTTTCGCTGCACGTAGAGCTTCAGCTCTTGCTGCCTAATTACGCAGTATGCAACCCGTAAGTTTTCCACCTTGCCGATGCTTATGGGCCACTATGCAAGGACAAGGCTGTGACAGTAGTAGCAGTCCCAAGATTACTACCGAAGGTTTGTTTATCCGCAAAATAAACTGTGGGTAAATGTTGGTTAGGTATCTTCCCAAGTTTACCCGAGATAATAAGATGCTACGCCCGTAGATGTTTGCTTTAATCCATTTTGGACGTGGGTTCGAGTCCCACCATCTCCACCATATTCATATATTTGTCGATAATTGCAGAGGGGAAGTATGTTTAGACTTTTTTCATTTATATATGACATTTTAGCAACAATATGCTTTATATTATTTTATCCGTTTGTTGCAATATCAAGACTTCATACAGGAAAAGACACAGGAACCCGAAAAATAAAACTGGGACTATTCAAGAAACCAGAACTTAAAGAAAAAGTCATCATGTTCCACGCAGTATCTGTCGGGGAAGTTCTGTCATTAGAAAAGCTCATTCAAAAGGCACATCAAACCTTCCCGCAATATTCAATCGTTCTCACAACGGGAACAAAAACAGGGCAGGAGCTGGCACACAAAAAGTATGCCGAAATAACCGATTTTATCACATATTTTCCGTTTGATTTTCCTTACGCAATAAACAATTTTCTTAATAAAATTAACCCTGATATGGTTATTATTGCTGAAACGGAATTATGGCCTGATTTTGCAATCCAGTGTAAAAAACGCAAACTTCCGCTTGTTATTATCAACGGCAGAATATCAGATTCTTCATACGGTTCATACAGATTATTAAAACCGTTTTTCGCGCTGATACTTAACCTGTACACTCAAATATACACCCAAAGCGAATTGGATAATGAAAGATTTATTTCCCTGGGGAACAAACCTGAAAACACGCAAGTTATGGCAAACCTGAAATTTGACATAGAAAAAGTAGACTCTGATATAGACCTGAAAAATTGGGATAACAGAGTGTTTATAGCAGGGAGCACACACTCGGGCGAGAATGAAATAGTTTTGAGAACCTATTCAAAACTAAAAGAAAAACACAGCGATTTAAAAATGATACTCGCACCCCGCCACATGGAACGCATACCTGAAATAGAAAATTTACTTAAAAACTACAATTATTCAACGGGTTACCGCTCTAAAAACGATACTTTTGAAAACAATGACATAATAATTCTTGATACCTTCGGGGAACTCAAAAAGAGTTATGCAATATCAGATATAGCCTTCATCGGGGGCAGTTTCAACAAAACAGGCGGACACAACCCGCTTGAGGCAACGATATACAATGTTCCGACTATTACAGGTCCAAACATAAAGAATTTCAGAGATATTTACGGCATTTTGACTCGTTCAAACGCATCAAAACTTGTCAAAACAGAAAAAGAGTTTTATAACACAATTGATGAACTTTTGTCTGATAACACAAAACTGCAGGATATGATAAATGCCTGCAAGACTGTTTTTGATGCACAAAAAGGTGCAATTGATTTCGTAATAAACAAGATAAACGAATTTATCTAAAAACATTGAAATACAATCGTTTTATTGCCTGCCATAAAGAAAGGTCTTTAATTTGCCCCTTTACGCTTGTGATATTGTATTCTTCAGGCTGAGCACTTCTTGTATATTTCACATCAGGTATACCAAAGAGCATAGCATAAGCAACTCTGTATCCTTCAGGCACTTCAATATATTCAGAGAGCTCAGGGAACATTTTAAAACAGTAATACGCAAACCCGCACCAAAGAGTGCCAACCCCCATAGATTGAGCATATAGGTCGAAATAAGACAACGCAATAAGCGGATCTTCTTTTTTACAGTGCGCATCAGCAGGAACAGAAACGATTACCATATGTGGAGCGCCTCTAAAAACAACATCATGTCCGTCAGCGATTGCACCCCTCAGGGATGCAATATGCGGATGAGTTTTTTTAACCACAGGATTAGCCAAAACATCAACCAGTTTTGTATTCACATGGTTTCTGATATGATCCATAACCTCAATATCATCAACAAAGGCAAAATGCAGTTTATGGAAATTCACCCCCGTAGGTGCATACTTTAACATATCTTTTAATTTATTCATTCTCTCTGAATCAAGGTTTTCAGGTTTATAATGTCTAATACTCCGTCTTGATTTTATAAGAGATAACAACTCTTCAGAATTGATACTACCAATATCTGCAGAATCATCAGGATTTTTACCCCAAATACTCAAAGCACCTGTCGGACAAACTGCAAGACAATGCTGACACTTGATACAGTTATACTCTTTGCCTTTGACGAATTGAGGAATTTTTGACTCCTCATTAAGTTCAAGACAATGCACAATGCAGTCTTTTACACACATACCACAATGAACGCATTTAGCTTCATCAATTTTCAATTCTGCAATATTCATAACAACCCCTGTTTATTTAATTTTGTCCTACCCTTTTGAAAAACTCCAAAAATCTTTTTCAAAAAACGCAAGGAACGGAATCAATTCTAATCTGCCAATCAGCATATCAACAATAATAATTATTTTTGACATAGGGTGCAGAGTTTCGAATCCGCCCATTGGTCCGATTACATTCCCAAAAGCAGGTCCTATATTACCGATAGCAGAAACGCTGCCTGATACACCAATCACAACATCCTGTTCAAGTATTGCAATAACCACAACAGATGCTGCAAACAAAGCCAGATAAAAAGACACAAACATTACTGTTTGCGACAGAATATCACGGGCGATAATATTATTATCTATTTTTACATTTAAAACTGCACTCGGATGGATAATCTTTTTTACTTCATTTTTCATAATTTTTGCAATCAAAACCCAACGGGCAATCTTAACCCCGCCTGAGGCAGAACTGGCACAACCACCAGTAAACATTGCAATAAACAAAAGAATCTTTGTTGTAAAATGCCACTGTGAATAATCAGCACTGACACTACCCGTTGATGTCATAATAGAAATAACCTGATACATTGAATGTGTAATCGCACCGAAAATATCGTAATTATCATTTAGAATCAATGATGTACAAACAAGAGCAGATATCCCCAAAAAGATAAACAGATACGCCCTAAACTCCTCACTTTTAAACAAAATTAGCGGATTAAACTTTGTTAAAGCTTTAAACTGTAAACTAAAGTTCGCACCCGACAAGAAAATAAAGATAAGTACAATCCAAGTTATATACATGGAATTATACCCCATAATACTTTCACCGTTCGGAGAAAAACCGCCGGCCGATAAGGTTGACATGCTATTACATACAGCATCAAACAAAGGCATCCCTGCAATATACAAAAGCACAACTTCCAAAGAGGTCAGGAACATATATATCTTCCAAAGCGAAGATGCCGTGCTCCTGATTCGGGGAGTAAACTTTTCCTCTGTAGGCCCCGGAGATTCAGCAAAAAACATCTGTCTGCCTGCTACGGCAAACTGCGGCAAGATTGCGACGAACATGACAATAATCCCCATACCGCCAACCCATTGAGTAAACGATCTCCAGAAGAATACCGCCTTCGGGTAATCCATATTCGCGTTTATTGCTGCACCTGTGGTTGTAATACCTGATACAGATTCAAATACAGCATCAATTAACGGTATATTAAAAAACAGATAAGGTATTGCCGCAATTACCCCTGCCAAAATCCAAACCATAACGACAATAAACAAACATTCACTCTTTTTTATATCGTTCAAGTTTTCTATTTTCGCAGACCTGTGTCCTAATTTACAAAGCAAACTTAAACCGAAAGCAAACACAGAACTAACCGCAAAAGGAAGAATTGAATCATACTGATGATATATAAGCGCAATTAACACAGGTGCAAACACCATAAGTGCAATACATTTCAGAATAATTTCAAAAGCGTATGCTAAATGCGTTAATCTCATACTAATTCACCTTAAAAAACTCTTTCAGTTGAGGTGCATTTTCACCTGTGGTAAAGATAATCAGTACATCACCCGATTTAACAGAAGTGTCACCTTTTGGAATAATAATTTTATTTCTTCTCTGAATAATGCTAATAACAGCCTTAACAGGCAGATGCAGGTCCATAATTCTGATATTATTAAATCTTGAATCATTAACAGCAATTTCTATAATTTCACCTTTACCCTGCTCTACCGTTGCAAGAATGTCAACCTTACTGCCCAAAACAATACTTTTGACTTCGTTTAGTGCGGCAATTTTATCTGACAATGCTATATCAATACCGACTCTTTCAAAAAGCGGAATATTAGCATTTTTTGAAACTCTTGATATGACGCGTTTAACGCCTAATTGTTTAGCAAGCAGAGAACACAAAAGATTCTTTTCATCGTTGTTGGTTACACTAACAACAACATCACTTGCAGAAATATCCTCCTCATTCAAAAGCGCCAAGTCAGTACCGTCACCATTTATAATCAGGGTGTCAGAGAGTGTTTCCGATAATTTTTCACATCTTTGGGTATCTCGTTCAATGATTTTTACATTTATTCTTGCATCTTCGAGATTATCTGCAAGCATTTCCCCGACATTTCCGCCGCCAATTATTGTAACCTTTTTAGTCACCCCTTTTTCGTGGAAAAATCTACCCGCAAGTTTATCTAATGAACGGGAAAGCCCCATAAATATAGCTTTGTCATCAGCGGCAAAAACAGTATCACCGTTTGGAACAATCAATTCGGTATCCTTATTTATACCGACAATCAGAGTATCCCGCGGGAACTCACACTCTTTAACCTTTTTATCAACAAGAACAGAGTTCTCTTTTATTCTGTATTCAAGCAATCTTGCTCTGCCGTTTGCAAAATTTTCAACATCTAATGCCTCTGATACGGTAATTATTCTGAAAATATCTTGTGTCAGAAGTTCTTCAGGCCAGATAATATCATCAATATACAAATCAGAGATAAAATCACTGTCCTTAGTTAAACCAAGAGATGTTTTATATTCTTTTTTTCCAACAAAACACAGTGTTCTTAACCCTGACATGCGTTTTGCGGTAAGACAAGCAACTATATTAACCTCATCTGATTCGGAACACGCCAAGAACAAATCAGCATCTTTTATGCCTGCCTGCTTCAGCACATCAACATTTGGAGCTTCCCCAACAACAAATCCTATATCAAGTTTGGAAAAATTGTTAGTAAAGTTCTCCTCTTTATCTATTATCGTGATGTCGTGATCTTCAAAGAATTCTGTTGCAATCAGACACCCGAGTTCACTTGCCCCATAAATTACTATATTCATTCCTAAAATATATATCAAAGGGGGAAATAAGTCAAAGTATTAAGCGGCAAAATATAAACCTGTTATGAATCACTATTTATATGTTTTATATGCTTATATATGTACAACACGCCAAGTATCAGGCACACAGAAATTATAGCAGCATCAAACTTGTGCCAAATATGTTTTAAAGTATGAACATTTTGACCGAGCTTTATCCCGACATATACAAGTATATAACTCCAGATCAACGAGCCTAAAAAAGTTAAAGTAAAAAAGGTGCGTTTTCTTGCTCTTAATATACCTGCCGGCAGGGAAATAAATGTTCTTATCACAGGAAGCATTCTGCACAAGAAGAATGCCCAATCACCATATTTATCAACCCATTTATCAGCGTCGTCCAAATCTTTTTTAGATACCAAAACATATTTTCCGTACTTTTCAAAGAAGGTTCTGCCGCCAAAATACCCCAAATAATATGAAGGAATTGAACCCAAAACACAACCTACTGCGCCGAAAATCGCCGCAACATGAATGTTAGGAATTTTACCTATCGTTACAAGATACCCCGCAAACGGCAAAATCGCCTCACTCGGAAGCGGAATATTACAAGACTCTATTGCCATAAGAATACTTATCCCAAATGCCCCGAAAGTTGTTATAAATTTTTCTATAAATGCTACTAATAATGCTAATAACTGTTCAACCATTCAACCAATTCTCCAACTGAATACTGTTCCTTAATTATAATAAATTCTTTACCCGTTTCTCTGCGGACATAGTCCAAATCTTTGCCGTCCAAAAACAACTCTGAAAACGGTTTTAACATAATTGACGGGATAACAATGTAGTCTGCATCAGAATCTTTAACTGTCCTTATTAAATCATCAGATGTAATCAACCCCGCAACAGTGATATTTTCACCCCAATAATCAGATCTGACGGCTCTCACATCACAAGTCAGATTCTCAATCTTATTTAATTTTTGTGCAATGTATTCCAAAGCACTGCGCCCCGCGTACGATGCAGCAAAAGTCAACGATACAGGCTTAGATACCCTATTTGGAAGCTCTAAACTGTCAAAATCATCGATTAACATTCTGATTGCACCGACACCGTCATCCAGCTGACAAAACGAACCATAATACTCAGCAGGAGGGATATCCTCTCCGGCCAGTAAAAAGAACTCGTCAGAACAACACACCTTTTTATAAGGTTTTGAAATCCTCAAGGTTTCCTTTGCAACCTTTTCATCAACCCGTTTCAAAAGGTTATCCTCTCTGTATGTGGTGATACCAACGGGAACAATTGCAACAGAAAGCAGGCAATCGCCAAAGGTATCCAAATCTTTTAGTGTTCTCTCTAATTCGGCTCCGTCATTATACCCCGGACAGAGAACGATTTGTGCGTGGAACGGAATATCCTGTGATTTAAACCACGACAATTCTTCCATAATCTTTGCAGAATTTGGATTCTTTTGCATCTTTACCCTTAATTCGGGGTTAGTTGTATGCACCGAAACATAAAACGGGCCGAGATGCATTCTAGAAATACGTTCTTTATCTTTTTCCGTCAGGTTTGTTAGTGTTATATATGTACCCTGCAAATATGATAATCTGTAGTCATCATCCTTTATATACAAGGTATCACGCAAACCTTCAGGCTGCTGATCCACAAAACAGAAGATACATTTATTCAGGCAAGGATGAATCTTGTCAAAAACGGCACTCTCAAAGATTATACCCAAATCTTCATCATAATCTTTCTCAAGCTCAATTTCTTCTATTTCCCCATTTTTCTTTTGTATAGCAATAGTCAATTCTTCACTGTTTACATAAAACCTGTAATCAATTAAATCAGAGAGCTCCTGACCGTCAACGGATAACAAAATATCACCCTGCTCAATTTCCAGCTCTTCTGCTATCGAGCCCTCAACAACCCCACTAACTATTGCCGGCATTCTTTTCCAGCCTTTCTATCAGGTCATACATATTCTTATATTCACATACTGAATTATCTAAAACCATTCTGCCAGTGTAGTTGTCATCATAATCACCTGCAGACAATATCGCTTCCGCCTGAGTTTTCAACTTCAAAACCTCTGCCTTAAGCACCTTGCACAATTCCTTTTTATCTTCAGAGGTGAGAATATCAAGACAGGTCAACTTTATCTTTATTTCAGGGAATAACTGAATAGGGTTTTTACTTGGTTTAGACTTCAGTTTATCAACCAAAAACCCTTTTCCCTGCGGGGTTATTGAATAATAAAAATAAGGTTTCCCGCCTTCAGTAAAAAACTTATCTGATTTAACAAAAGACTTCTTTTCAAGTCTTTTCAGGGCAGGCTGAATTGTACCAAAACTGGGATTAGTTATATACCCAAACAGTTTGGATACAGTCTTTGATATCCCGTACATTGTACTCTGACCTTTTAATAAAATGTATAGAATTAAAATCTCGTGCATAGGTATATTATAGCACGAATTATTGTTTAGGGGAAAACGAAGAATTGTAGAAATTTTTGATTTCTTACAAATATAAGTAAGGGTTAATCATACATTTACCCCTAATTATCTTTATGGTATAATAAAACTATGTTCACGGGAATAATAGAAGAGATTGGAACCGTAAAATCAATCTCAACAGATAAAATCACAATCAATTGTTCAAAAGTACTAAAAGACAGCAAACTCGGAGACAGTATTGCGGTAAACGGGGTTTGCCTTACAATTACAGACATTATATCTGACGGTTTTACGGCAGATATCTCACCCGAAACATTAAAAGTAACAAACTTATCCGATATAAATTCAGGTGATATTGTAAACCTTGAACGAGCACTCACACTTTCATCAAGACTCGGCGGACATATAGTTTCAGGGCATATTGATACAGTAGGCAAAGTTTCTAAACTGTCAAAATTTAATGATTTTTATGAACTTACGGTTAATTTTTCTGAAGAATATTCAAAATACATCATAAAAAAAGGCTCAATAACCGTGAACGGTATAAGCCTGACAATTGCAGAGTGCGGAAAAGACTTTGTTACAATTGCCGTCATTCCTCACACTTTTGATATGACTGTATTAAAAGAGGTTAAAACAGGCTGTAATGTTAACCTTGAATTTGATATTTTGGCAAAATATGTTGAAAAAAATTTATCATCAAGCAATAATAGCAATATCTCACTCGATTTTTTGGCACAAAACGGGTTTGTATAAGGAGTTATAAGTTGGATAACAATGAGTTTAAATTTAATACGATAGAGGAAGCCTTAGAAGATTTCAAAATGGGCAAGCCTGTAATTGTTGCAGATGACACTGACAGAGAAAACGAAGGTGATTTAATTTGTTCTGCGCAAACAGTAACTCCTGAAGTTATCAACTTTATGGCAAAGGAAGCAAGAGGTTTGATTTGTCTTGCTATGTCACACGAAATAGCAGAAAAACTTGAACTTCCGCAAATGGTTGAACAAAACACCGAGAAAATGAAAACAGCATTCACTTTAAGTGTAGATGCTTCTGAAAAATACGGTGTAACAACGGGGATATCTGCATTTGACAGAGCAAAAACAGTTGAAGTTGCAATTGCGCCCGATGCTCAACCGTCAGATTTAAGAAAACCGGGGCATATGTTCCCTTGCGTTGCAAGACACGGCGGTGTACTTGTAAGAACAGGACACACCGAGGCTGTCGTTGATATGGCTATTCTTAGCGGGCACCGTCCTGCGGGTGTTATGTGCGAAATAATGACAGAAGACGGCCACATGGCTCGCCGCGACGAACTGAAAAGCTTTGCAGAAAAACACAATCTTAAATTCATAACAGTAGCAGATTTGATTGCATACAGACTGAAATCGGAAAAACTTGTTTCAAGAGATGCAGTCGCAGAATTACCGACAATGTTCGGTATGTTCAAAGTATACGGCTACACAAACAAATTAACGGGACAAGAACATATTGCCGTTGTAAAAGACGACGGTTCAGACAAAATTCCGCTTATTCGTGTACACAGCGAATGTTTTACGGGCGATGTTCTCCACAGTCTGAGATGCGACTGTAATGCACAACTCCACGCCGCACTAAGAATGATTGAAGAACACGGCAAAGGCGCTGTTGTTTATATGAGAAATCACGAAGGCAGAGGAATTGGGCTTGTAAACAAAATCAAAGCTTACAGTCTGCAGGATAAAGGGCAGGATACAATTGAAGCAAATTTATCACTCGGATTCCCTGTTGATTTAAGAGATTACGGGGTCGGGGCACAGATTATTCTCGATTTAGGGTTCAACAATTTTAATCTTTTAACAAACAACCCTAAAAAGATTGTCGGCCTGACAGGATACGGACTTACAATAAATGATGTTATTAATATAAGAACAGATATAAACGAGTATAATGAAAAATATATGATGACAAAGAAAGAAAAAATGCATCATATGTTATAATATATCAGGAAACCTCAATAAGGATAAAAAGGAAATGCAAGAGTATAAAATAGAAAGTTTAACAAAAGATAAGGCAGTATTATTCAAGGGAGTGTACTCAGACTTTGCAAACAAAGCAATATCAGAGTACAAATTTGAACTTCCGCCTCTGCCGTTTGAAGAATTTGTCGATGCAGTTTCAGAAGGATTAATCAAATGTTTAGTTCTTTATGAAAACGAATTTCCGACAGCATTTCTTGTTTATACGACTGCAATATCAGAATCTATTGAATTAAATATGATTCACTGTCTTGGAAGTGAGGACTTAACAGAAAAGAGAAAAGCACTTCTTAGCGAATTTTTGGAAAGAACAAAAGATTTAAGAAAAAAATCTGTAGTATGCTACCCAATGATGGGTTCACAGGGTGATTTCACAGGGGATATCGCACACTTTGGGTTCAGATTTATCGGACTTGCAGTACTCAGATTCCTTATGAACGACGAACAGTCAAACCTTATATATGATAAAGCTGAACTTTCACATATGGGTTATCAGATGCGTGTCGCGCCTTGGGATAATTCATACAAAAAAGAGGCAATAAAAGTAATACACCAAAACTTCAAAGAAACATCAGATGCCCTGTTTGATACCCGTTTCAAAACAATGCAGGGAACAGAAGACATTATCGATAAAATTCTTAATAACATCTACGGGGAATTTCTGCCTGAAGCTACTTCCGTATTACTTCACCTGGAAAAACCTGTCGGTTTTGCATTCACAAATGTAACAGGCGGCAAAATAGCAAATATTCCGCTCGTTGCGATAAACAAAGAATACAGAGGAAAAGGTTATTCAGAACATTTACTCAAACGCTCAGTCGGAGTAATTAAAACCTGGGCTAATAACGGTGCACACGATTACACAGAG
Source organism: uncultured bacterium (assembly GCA_902765215.1). GTDB lineage: Bacteria > Cyanobacteriota > Vampirovibrionia > Gastranaerophilales > Gastranaerophilaceae > UBA2883. Next base: position 112,654 of record CACWZA010000003.1, read on the forward strand.
GTCAATGTCACAACAGAAACCGATAATTACGGCGCACTAAAAATGTACAGAAATGTTGGCTTCAAAGAAGACTACTCATATACACAGGCATACATGCCTGTAAGCAAATAAGGGTAAGTTTTTAAAGCTTTTTAAACCTATTTTTCAAAAGTGAAGCCGTCTTCTTTCATACGGGTAAGACATTCTCTGATTTTTTCTTCAGAACATACTATTGAAACTCTGAAGAACCCTTCGCCGTAGGTACCGTATGCGTGCCCAGGAACAGCAATAATACCTGATGTTTTCATTAAATCATCAGTAAATTCTTTTGCTGTTGCGTATCTTGGTGGGATAGGCATCCAGAGATAAAAAGTTGTATTTGGCACATAAAAATCAGGCCAGCCCAACTCTTTAACACCCTGAACAAAGATATCTTGTTTTCTTTTTAATTCCTGATTTGCAAGTCTTGTATATTCATCACCCTCAGGTGAGTTTAAAATCTCAGCACAGGCAACCTGTAACGGTTTATAAATACCGTTATCAATTGTTGATTTTAGCACGCATAACTCATCAATTGCTTCCGAGTTACCGCATATCCAGCCTAATCTTGCGCCTGTCATTGCAAACGGTTTTGAAAAACTGTAAAATTCAACGGCAACATCTTTTGCCCCTTCAAATTCTAATATACTGAAAGGTCTGTCATTGTCGTCAAAATATAAATCGGCATAAGCAGCATCAGACATCAACACAACCTTGTGTTTTTTACAGAAATCTAATACGTGCTGATAATATTCTCTTGTTGCAGTAGCGCCCAACGGGTTATTCGGATAATTGATAATTACTGCCTTAACCTTATCCGCTCTGCCGCCCTGCTCTATATAATTATCCCAAACCTCATCAAGATTCGGCATATAAGAATTTTCAGGTGTAAGAGGGATAGGAAAAGTTTTTCCGCCTGCAATACCTACCATTTGTCCGTATGATGCATACCCCGGATCAGGAACAAATACTACTTCCTGTTCTGCTTCATCAATTGTTGGCATAATTAATGCTCTGAGGAAGTTTGCAAGCCCTTCCTTAGAACCGATTAATGATGCTATTTCTTTTTTAGGGTCTAATTCAACCCCAAAACGCCTTTTCATATATTTAGCGATTTCTTCAAGGAAGAAAGCTTCCCCTCTCGGTATTGAATACAAATGTATTCCATCCTCATCGAGAGCGGTTTTAAGTCTGTCCAACAACTTTTTAGGCGGATTAGCCGTAGGAGCGCCCATTGATAAAAATATCGGAGCTCTGCCCTTTGCTTCCAATTCAGGTCTTAGCTTGTTAGCTGCTGCCTTAATCTGAAACATAATATATGTAGTCATTGATTTTACATAGTCGTTGAATAACTCTCTCATTAAAAAACCTTTCTTTGCTTGGTGCTAATTATATCTATTCATATCCCAACCATAAAAATTATACACAATAATTATAATTTGGCAACTTCCCTCAATTTTCTCACTATATCTGACTTATCAGTACCTTTATAATTAATATGTGAAGAAGTTATCGGCTGTTTATAATCATATTTATTAATTGATCTTGATTCAACAATAACAGATGGTGGCAATATAGACCACTTATAGAGTGATGTTGCCATTCTTCTGTAAAACTTATTCAGCCACTCAGTCTTTTCTTCCTTTGTGACCTTGTTATTTTTTTCATATAAAAATTCTGAATCAATCATATCCTGATAATATTCGTGTTTATTTTCAATACGCCAAATCACTTCATCAAGAAATTCATACGGCATAAGCGCATCTTCCGCGATCAGAGGTTTTCCAGTTTTCTCATCAATTGCGAGTTCTGCCCCCGGACGTTTCAGAATAATCGCCTCAGGAATTGCATTCTTTTCTGCCCTATTTATATTCATCCAACGAGCAAAAGCAAATAACTTCGTTTTAGGCACATCAGCAATTGGTGCAAACCCGCCTGACATATCACCGTTTATGGTTGCATAACCCATATAAAGCTCAGATTTATCAGATGTTGCAATAGGTACACAACTAGCAAATTCATTTGCTATCCCCCAAAGATACATTGCGCGTGAACGCGCCTGAATGTTATCTTGTGTGAACGACTTTTCGTATCTGCAGTCCCATTTTGACTCAACCTGAGAAAATAAATCGTCAAACATACGGTTTGTAGTATCAACCATATCTTTTATCGGCATTTCCGCAAAGTTTATACCGAGATTTGCCGCAAGCAGTTCAGCATCAGACCTGCTTTCTTTACTTGTAATCTTTGATGGCATACTAACCCCGAAAACATTTTCTTTCCCGAGGGCATCTGCAAGCAGGACAGCACATACTGTTGAATCGAGTCCGCCTGATAACCCAAGACAAGCGCGTTTTAAACCGTTTTTCTTAAAATAATCTCTGATACCCTGAATTATTGTTTTATAAGTTCGTTCTAAGTCGTTTTCATAGTCTAAAGTAAACTTCTTTTCCTCTGTAAGAGATTTTTCGAGCCCCTTGGTCAACGGATAAATCTTCCCTAAACCCTTAACAGGGTTCACAATTAAAAACTGTTCCTCAAAAGATTTAGCTCTTGCAAGCAAAACCCCGTCTTTATCAAAGACACGGCTTGAACCGTCAAAAGAGCTGTTATCAATAGCACCAACCTGATTAAGATACACAACAGGCACCCCATAATTCTCTGATATAAAAGAAAGCATATTGTGTTTCAACTGCTCCTTCTTAGCACGGCTAGGGGATGCCGAACAGTTTATAAATACATCAGGATTTTCTTTTGACAATTCTTCTATCGGATCAATTCCATACAGAGTAGAAGAAAAGAAAGTCTTATTATTCCAGCAATCCTCACAGATTGAAAAACCATATCTCACATTATTAATAAGGTTAGTTTTTTCACACTCACATACATTCTCTTCATCAAACATACCGAGTGTTTCTGGAGGTTGAGCCCCGACAACCGGTGACGGTTCAATATACCTGTAATCATTAAATTCAGAATAGTTTGGCAACAACGATTTTCTGACAATCGAGCGAATTTCACCGCCCGATAAGATTGCCAAAGAATTATAATATTTTTTTCCCGTTTTGTTTTCGTATTTTCGCGGCTCGACAAACCCGACAACAGCAGTCGTAGTTGTCGTCAATTTTGCAATCTCTTTCAGCCACTTAATATTTTCATCAACAATAATCGGATGTCTGTCTATAGTATCTTCTATCGGATACCCCATTATGGACAATTCAGGGAACAATACCATATCAAGCCCGATTTGGGTGGCATAAGAAATATATTTCATTATTTTCTTTGCATTGTATTCAATATCCCCCGCAATAGGGTTTAACTGAGCCATCCCGACAGAACCTTGTCTGTAATCAGAAAGAAGTTCTCTGAGTTCGGCAACAACAGGGGCAATATCAGTATCTTTATCCTTCCCCTGAAGAATTTTATCTGCAATTTCCGACAATTCAAATATTCGATTAGTGTCCATTTTATCCCCTTTGTTTTATAATAACACAAAGGGATGATTTGAGAAATTATTGATTTTAGCCGAACACAATTAATTTATTAAAAAATATTAAGAAAACTAAAATTTTTGGGCAAAAAAATATTTTCCCACACATTATAGGGGTGTAACAGTTTTAAAGGCAATTTATATGAATGTAGGTATAAACGACAATATAACAGCATTATACCAAGTACAACAAGCAGCAATTAACCAAAATAAGCTTAACGATTGTGCAGGCAGTTGTGCACCTGCAAACACAACCAAAGCAAACTCTGAACCTTCTAAACTCGAAAAGATTGGGGCAGGGGTTGGTTCAACGCTTGGTGTAATTGGCAGTTTGATGTTATTAGCAAAACTCAGCAAGTCGAAAAACTACTCTATAAACCCTTTAAAAATGTTTACGGGGAACATTAAGAATTCCTTCATAGCCGAAACGAAATATAAAACCAAAGAAATTGTTACAATCGGTGCAGGTTCAATACTTGGCGGACTTGCAGGCGGAGCACTCTTCGGCAAGAAAGAAGATTCCAATGCTCGACTGAGAGAAGGAATCGTACAGATTGCGAACATATCTGCTCCAATTGCACTTGTACAGGCTTTGAGCTGGGGCGGAAACACACTGACAAGCAAATTAATGCCTAACTGGTGTGCTTCAAAAAACCTATTCAAGCAAGCAGTCACCAAATTACCTGCGACAGCCGGTGCAATGGCAGGCCTTATTACAGGTATGATTATCGGAAACAAACTTTCTAACAAGTTCAACGAAAAAGTCTTCCACAAAAAAGATGACAGACCTGTAAAATGGAAAGATTTTTCAGCACACGCAGATGACATCGGGGTTGCGGCAACATTCATCGCACCTGATAATATCATCACGGAAAGCATATCAAGATTAATCCCTGCAGCACTGCTGGTAGCAGGATATGAAACAGGCATCAAAAAAGAATCAGTTGAATAATATTAAAGAAAATAGTACAATCGTATTGTAAAAAATATTAAGAAACTGAAAAATTTTACTGGACTTAATATCTTGAAGTTATATCATTGTATTGGAAAATCGAAGATATTAATAACAGATAGTAAATAGTAGTACAGCAGTATGGGAAAGAAACAAATGAAAAGCAATAAATTTTTAATTATAGCTGTAGCATTAATGTTAGCAATGCCTTTATCAGCAAAAGCAGATGCTCCTATTAACACAAACGGGGCAGGCATTTATAACCCGATGAACAGACAGCAGTTTATCGATATTGAAAAAGAAAAACGCATTAACCAACCATTAGAAGCGGATGATAACATCAGCGAAGACTTTATAATGGATGTTGAAAAAGACTACTTTAAAGACGGTGTTATTTACAACCCTCACTTTAAAGTAAACGAAATTATCTGGGAAGGTAACACAAAGGTTAAGAATGAATCGCTTGATACTTTAGGCGAAGAAGTTACAGGCAGAGAAATCTATTTTGAAGATTTGGTAAGACTTGCACACAGAGTTACAAAATATTACCAGTCTAAAGGTTTCTTAACAAGTTACTGTTTTATCCCTTCTCAAAACATCAAAAATGGTGTTGTTACAATGTGTATCATTGAAAGTAAAGTTGATAACATTGAAATCGAAGGTAACCGTTGGGCTCGTAAATGGTATTTAAAAAATATCGTAATGGGTAAAAACGGTGTTAGAGAAGGCGATGTATTCGATGCAAAAGCACTTCAGGGCGCACTCAGAGAAATCAATGAAGAAAACTATATTGAAGCTCAATCTATCGTATCAAAGAAAGATGATGCTACAGTATTAAAATTAGACGTAAAAGACAGATTCCCACTGAAATTCAACTTCGGCTGGGATGATTACGGCAGAAAATATACGGGTGAACAAAGAGCAAACTTCTTACTCGGTTTAGACAACGTAACCGGGTTTGGGGATAAAATCTATGGCGGAACAATCCTTGCAAGTCACTCAACAGGTGTTATGGCAGGTTATTCAATTCCTATAAGCCCATACGGAACAAGATTATCATTTGACTTCTCTAACTCAAACATCAATCTTGGCGGCCCTTACAAGTTTTTAAATGTAAAAGGTAAAGCACAAAGTTACGCATTAAGAATTTCACACCCGCTCATTGAAAATGCAAAAACAAGTTTAGTAGCATATACAGGGATAGACTTTGTACACGCTGAAACACAAGCAAAGAAACTCAATGCTACATTATCTGACTATAACTTAATGGTTCTCAGATCAGGTTTACACGGTATGAGAGATGATAAAAACGGTAGATGGATTGGGAACTTTGGTGCAGATGTTGGGCTTCCTGGCGCAACAAAAGGTGAAGTACACGGTCCTCAAGGGGTATTCGTTAAATTCATCGCCGGTGTAACTCGTGTTCAAAGATTATTCGGCAGAACAATCGGTATTGTTAGAGTTAACGGTCAATACACACCTAACAAACTTTACAACGCAGAACAAATGCAAATCGGTGGTCCTTACACACTCAGAGGCTACCAACCTGCTGAACTTATCGGGGACTGGGGTGTAACAGGTACAGTTGAAGTCAGAACTCCAATACCGGGATTAAGACACATTTTACCTAACAAACTCAAATTCATTGATGACAAAGTCAGACTTGCAGCATTCTATGATTTTGGTTTTGTAAAAGAACACAATCACTTGTATGATTATCCGCAAAACTTCTTACACAGTGTAGGTTTTGGTTCTTACATAAGTCTTACAGACTGGATGTCATTACAACTCGGTGTTGGTATTCCTATAGGTAAAAAATACTATGGCGAAAATAGTGCAAGATTCTACTTCGGACTTAACTCTGAATTTGATAACTTGATTCCTAAAAAGAGCCACGCAGAACGATTATAATAACAGATAGACCACTAGGTAGGAGGAAATATAAAATGGCAATAGAGGCAATCAGATCAATAAAGACTGTTATTGCAAGAACGCTGAACGCAAAAAAAGCAGAAGCAGTTGCAACAAAAACAGCAAAAGATGGCGAAGCATTAATGGCAGCAGGTCAGGATGCATCAGCTAACTACAACAGAGCAATGGTTACTGCTCCAACATACAAAAAGCCTTCAATGGAAAAGGCTAACATCGGTAAGACAGAAACAAGAGCAGCTTCAGGCGGCGACGGTTTCGATCCCGGATTCGATCCGGAAGGCGGAGATTTCCCTAGCAGCAATTCAAGAGCTTACTCAGATTTTGAAAGAGAAGTTAGCGGTCTTATCGACGATATGGGTTTTTAATAAACAAATAACATAACTCAAAATAAAACACTCACGCGAAACAGCGTGGGTGTTTTATTTTTGGTAGCATGCCAAAATTATGTAACAAAATGTAACTAATAAAAAACTTAAGTAGCAACAAAAATTTTGAGGCACGTTAAAGCATATGTAAGCAGAAAATAATACTAAATTTAAGGAGGAATAATAATTATGAAATTAGTATCAATGTCAGCAGTAAAAGATTTAGCAATAAAAGCATTAAATCCTAGAAAAGCAGATTTAGCAGCAAAAGAAGCTGTAAAAGGTGGCGAAGAATTAATGGCAGCAGGTCAAGATGCATCTGCTAACTATGGTAAAGCAATGGTTTCAGCACCTAAGTTCGAAAAACCTGCTATGGAAAGAGCAAATATCAAGAGATGTGAAACAAAAGCAGCTTCAGGCGGCGACGGTTTCGATCCTGGATTCGATCCGGAAGGCGGCGGATTCCCTTCAGCAGCTGGTAGAGCATACTATGATGGCGGTAGAGAATACAGTGACTTCGAAAGAGAAGTTAGCGGTCTTATCGACGACTTAGGATTTTAATCAATAATTAAAACAAGGTTTTAAACGGGCTGTTCATTTGAACAGCCTGTTTTTTATTTTTAAAACTTATGTAACAAAAAGTAAAACATGACTAAAGTTTCCCTGATAAATGTCGTAAACACATTTATAGCATATGGAATTATATGGAGCTATGTGTAAGTGTCAGAAGTAGGAAAACTGATAAAAAGTAATAATATTACTTGGTCACAAGTGGAGTTGTATCTGAGGCAGCAGAATATTGATTCAGGTACTATTAATATGCTGCATACAATATTTGACACAGAAGCAAACAGTGTAAGCACTTATACCCCTGCATCCATACAAATGGGCGATTTCAATATTTATGACAGCACTGACTGGGGTGCATACCTTGAGGGAGCAGATAATGTTTTTCAGGAGGCAAACTACATACCGCGTTCAGATGGCGGAAACTCAGATTCCGTAGATATTTCATCAGCGAATTTAAATTTACTGAGAAATGCAATTAATGGAATTGTCCAAAACGGCAACACGGGTTATTCGTATGATTATACAAACTATTATAATGATTCAAGATATCCTGACGGCAGTTATGTTATCCCGATTCAAATAGGACAATACCCACTGAACGGGACAAACCCTTATGCAAACCTAAATCAGCAATACACTGTTCAACAAAACTATAATATGGGGGCAAACCCGTATTACAGACCATATGGAGTAAATTTCGGAACTCAAATACAGCAAAATCAGGCGGGGCTGCCAACCTTTGTAAACCCTCAGCAAAATGTCACAAGAACTAAAAAAGAATACCCTAACCTGCTTAAAAAAAGAATTGAAGAACTAATTAAAAATAATGAAGACTTTACAATAAATGAAGTTCAAAACAGGTTTATACTGACAATAACATCAGGGGAACGACTTGAAAAATCTAACCTTAAATACATAAGATATGTTCTTGATGATAAGGGCAAACTTATCACGCAAAGCCTTCTCCATAATGACGGAAAACAAAAGGATGCTTTCTTTAAAGGCGGAAGAAGGATTATTGAGCACGATTCAGAGATCGAGCCTAAATGGGTTCAGTTTGCTGATGACTTTATGAAAACTAATCCGTCAGAAAATGCATCAATTGAATATAACAAAGACTCAAAAGAATATACAATAACCCAAACAGATGCCAGAGATGAAAACATAGAAAAAATTGTAACAATTATGTCCGAGGAACCTGTCGTTCCGACTAACGGAAAAACCGACAAAAAAGAAAACTACGCAAAAACACAAACCATAACCTACAAGGATGGCAAGGTTGTCACATATATCTATGAAAACGGAAATATTACAAGAAAACGCGTAGAGAAAGAATCGGATGCCGCTAAGACAGAAGAACCAGATAACACGGAAGAAAGCAGAACAACTGAGGACAAACAGGAACCAAAGTTAAAACTCAGAACTCCTACCAAAATAAAATTTAAACTTCCAAAGGATGCACCGATGGGAGCAAGAATATTTACAAGCACGCTCTGTAATCAAAAAGGGGAACTGATGAAGCTCCTCAATATAGACAGCGATAAATATAATATGCTTGCAGAAACTGCAGTAGGTATCGCAGGCAAAGAAACCCAAATGGACAGCTGGACCCCAAGAAGAAATGTTAAACAGGCAGGTATTGAAATACTCGGGGTAGATAGCAGAAACTGGTCTATGGGGATGACACAAATCAGATTTAAAGAATTCTATAAAAACCCGCCTCAAAACAAAACACAGGAAATACTCAAAAAACAATTTGATAAAGTCGGGATAACAAAACCTGAAGATTTGAACAATCAAAAAAATGCGGCTATCGCAACAATGATAATACTCGCAACCTTAGATAAGGAACTTGATGCACGACCTTATCAGGATGGCGTTAAAAAAGCTGAAGAACTGACTGTAACAAAGAGCGGCTGGGAACTGGATAAAAACGGTATCGCACAGCATACGGGTAACACAAAACCTTGGCAAAACAAAATAACAAGACAAGATGAGTTATGGCTCTTGTGGAACAATAAAAAGGGCAGACAGATACTCAAAAACGGTACCTTCAAACCACAAAGCGACCCTTATATGAATGTTGCATCAAAATACACAAAGAAATACGAACTCGTTGAAGATGCAATGTCCAGAAAACTTGCAGAACAAAAAGAAAAAGAACTTATCAAAAAGGATATTGAAAACACACCTTATAAGAATATGGGTATCAACGGCCCGATGGGTAGTGTTGTATTTATGCCGGGCATGTACAAAGACAACAAAGACCAGATTAACACGGATAAAGAAATCAAAACACTTAAAGACAGACTCAAAAAGAAAAATATCAATAGTGATTTGATATCAAAACTCACTAAAGCAATTAAAAATCAGGAACTCGGTTTTGAATTCGGCTTAACCGAACAAGAAATTGATTCCCTGACAGATTCAGATATAAAACTGCTGCTCACACACCTTAATAAGGTTAAAAACACAATAGGCGGCGAGATTGAAACATCTGACGGTATTACGACAAAAGAAGCAAAAGCTTTAAGAGAACAATTCGGCTACGATATCAGTAAGGCGGAGGACAATTTCAGACAAGAATACCTGACAAAACATAGTCCGACCTACGAAACAAGTGCAGAAAACCCGAGAGTACTCAGAGGATTCTCGACTGCATCAAACCAAACTAACTATGTAACCGCAAGCGGAAAACGACGCGGCTTCCAGCATCAAAAGGCACTTGGTGTCAATACAAGTACAACTAACGGTACAATCAGAAAAACAGACGAAATACTTGCAAGAGCGGCACACAATGTTGTATCTAAAAATCCGTCAAACTCTTCGGGCGAATGTTTGACAGGAGTAAAAGAAGCAATGAAAGAAGCCGGTATTGATGTATCAGGTATGGCAAAATACGGCAGCGTTCCGAAATATGCACTCAACTGGTTTGAAGAAATGGCGTCAAAAGGCGTCTTCACGAAGGTTGAATATGTAAGTACGAGCAGCGACAAATCAAGAGCAATAACTGATGCAGATATTCCGAGATTACCTGCAGGGTACTTCGTAATCTTCGTTCCGGGTGAAGGATACGACAATCAGGCAGGTCACATAGCAATTACAAACGGAAACGGACAAGGATATTCAGATTCAACCGACAACCTTGCTTGGGGAAGATATACTACAAGCAGAAGTGACTCAGGTAAAGGTGAGCACAGTAAATTCTATGTATACAAACTCTCCGACAAGTGGAGTGTCGATGCAGCAACGGGGAAATTAAAGCTTAATATGTAAGATTATAATTTAAGTCCGCAGACTTTTCCTCTTGTACCGAGCAAAATACTTGCAACTCCAAGTACAGAAACACTAATTATATAAGACAACTGTTTCATGCCCTTACCATAATCAGGTTCAATTTTCGGTTCTATTTTCGGGGGAGTTATTATTCTTTTTGTTGGAACAGAGGTTGAAGGAACGGCATTAGAGTATAATGCTGGTGCACATGGTAAAACTCTCATAACACACTCCTTTCTGTGTTCTACTTCACAACACTGATATTATAGACCATGTTTTTTAATTTTTCAACCCCTTTTATTAAAAAATTGGCAGATTGTTTTTTAAAAAATAGCCATATTATTTTTAAATATTTAAAAAAGTGTGTAAAAACAACACTTGATTGCATTTTATAACGACTTTTGGTAAAATATACAGGTAGGATATTTGGCATAAAAAAATCCGATGGTTTTACAAGTTAACGGAAGTATTGTTAAGAAAACGATACATTGTAGCATCATTACCCGATTTTGTGTATAAGTATTCTATAAGGTGAAGGAGGATGTAATGCTCGTACAACCAGTTTATTCAACTTCTGTAGACTATACCGGAAAAGTAATGAAAACCGATAAAGGGAATTCGTACGAGAAATCTAATGTCGGCAAAGCTACAGGCTTGGTAGCAGGACTGGCTCTTGCAGGCGGACTTATGCACTCTCAAATAAAATCACTTAAAACAATTAGCGGTAAAAAGAATTTAATCGGAAGTTTTCATATCAACGGAAAGTCGCTGAATGATGTTGAGCCGAGAGTAATTATACATAACTCCGAAGGCCATATTGTTCCACCGGAAGGCGGAGTCTCACAACGCACGAAAAAGATAGTAAAAGAGTTTAAGCAAACTCTGGCATACTGGGGTGCAGGCATCACTGCCATAACAACGGGACTGGGAGCAATTGCAGATACAAGTATCACATCAGTCAGAGCAAAAGAAGCGGATCTTCCGCAAAGAAAAATATTTGGAAAAACTATAGGTGCTTCTCAGCGAAATCAAAATCCTCAGGGAATGTAATTTTTATATTAGATTCATCACCTTTAGTTGTGTACACTTTTGCTAAACCATATTGCATAATCAACCCGCAATCATCGGTAACGATACAATTTTTATCGTTATTAGCGAGTTCATGAGCCTTTTTAATCAGAGAAAGTTTAAAACATTGAGGGGTTTGAGCTCGTTTCAATAACGCTCGTTTCGGAACATCAACTATTTCACCATCCTCAGCGGTAACATAAATTGTATCGGTTGAATCAATAGCCACACATACAGCCGACTTTGTTTCCAGCTCTTTTATGCAGTTATTTATAATCTCGTCCGTAATCAACGGACGAACACCATCGTGAATAAGAACATTACACTCATCATAACCAATTGAATTTATACCATTATAAGAACTGTCCTTACGGGTTTCACCGCCTGCTAAGACATTGACAACCTTTGAAGCGGGATAAGTCAATAACAATTCTTTCACTTTATCAACATATTCAGAATTAGTGACAACAACAATGTCATCAATATTTGTATTATTCTGAAATTTTGAAATTGTATGCATCAAAAGCGGTTTGCCTTTTATTTCCGCAAACTGTTTTGGGTAACCGAGCCCGCAACGGGAACCCGTACCTGATGCCAATATTAATGCCACATTCTTCATAGCTATACTTTACAACAAAAAAGTCCTCTCATAAAGAGAGGACTTTTTTTAAGAATTATATTTCTTAACCGAAATATCTCTTTAACAAACCGTCAAAGCCTTTGCCGTGACGAGCTTCGTCTTTTGCCATTTCATGAACAGTATCATGAATAGCATCATAGCCTAATTGTTTTGCACGAGTTGCGATTGCCAACTTACCTTCACAAGCACCATGTTCAGCTTCTGCACGAAGTTCGAGGTTCTTCTTAGTTGAAGGTGTAACAACTTCGCCAAGCAATTCAGCGAACTTAGCTGCGTGTTCTGCTTCTTCAAAAGCATATCTCTTATATGCTTCAGCGATTTCAGGATAACCTTCTCTTTCCGCAACTCTTGACATTGCAAGATACATACCTACTTCAGAACATTCACCGGTAAAGTGTGCTCTTAAACCTTCCATAATTTCAGCATCTTCAACAACACCGTCACCTACTTTGTGTTCGCAGGCATAAACTTTTTCAGCACCTGCTACAATTTTATTAAAGGTTTTAGCCTTACAAACCGGACATTCATCAGGCTGAACATCTGCTTCTGTTGACCAACCACATACTGTACATACAAATTTTGCCATTTTTAAATTCCCTTTCCTATACAAATATTGCCACTATTTCTATAATTTATTTATACCTTCCGTTAGCCGATAACAGGAGGATTAAACACTCTTGTACTCAAATCTTTATCTAACAACAATAATGCTTTTTTATCGTCACCGATAAGTTTAAGAGTTTGCAAAAGTCCGCCGACATTTGCTTCTTCTTCAACCTGTTCTTTCAAATACCAGTTGAGGAATGAAATTGCAGCTCTGTCTTTTACTTCTTCCGCAACATCCATCAAAGCATTAATTCTTGATGTAACAAATTCTTCGTGCTTTAAAACATGTTCAAACACTTCGAGCGGAGTAGAACCTTCCACAACAGGTTTATCAATTGCTCCGAGTTCAACCTGTCCGCCGCGTTCGTGCAGGTAATCATACATACCCATACCATGTGCTCTTTCTTCCTGAACCTGTACATCAAACCAGTTTACAAAACCTTGTAAATTAAGTTCTTCAAAATAAGTTTTCATTGCCAAATATAAATAAGCAGAATAAAATTCTTTGTTAATCTGGTCATTGAACGCATTTTCCAATTTCTTATCAATCATTATAAAACTCCTTTTCTATTAAACACATATCCGAATTTTAATTATATAATGAGAAACTTATAATTTCAAGCAAATAAAATGTTAGACAAGACTTACAGGGACAAATACAGACTACTTATGATAAAATAAAATTATGAAAAAGATACTATGCTTTGGGGACAGTAACACATACGGATTTATTGCAGGCGATGGGGGCAGATATGACAAAAATACCCGCTGGACAGGGCTGTTGCAACAAAAACTTGCACCTGATTACAAAATTATTGAAGCAGGATGCAACAACAGAAACGGTTTTATAGAACACCCTGACGGAGATGATCACACAGGATATAAAGCATTGCCGAAATACCTGAAACAAAACCCCGATATAGTAATAATTGCAATCGGAATCAATGATATCCAAAAGTTTTACAAACCGACATTAAATACAATATCAGACGGACTGATATCAATGATAAAAACAATAAAAACAGCACAGATTATACTTATAGCACCACCTGTTTTGCACGACAATATACTTGATGGCATGTTTGCATTCCAGTTTGACAAAGAATCTATAGAAACTTCAAAGTATCTGCCGGAACTGTACAAAACAATTGCAAAGGATACGGGCTGCCATTTTTTCGATTTCAACAACGAAATAAAACTTTCAGACAAAGACGGACTGCATTACCCGCCTGAAAGCCATAAATACATCGCAGACAAGCTTGCGGATTTTATTATGACCCTCTGAAATTATGTTTAAATTTATTTAATGATGTAAATTTATCGTCAGATTTTTTATTAAAAATGTCATACATCTTATAATCTTTCAATGATGAAGGCATATCTTGCTGATGATTGTTTCGTTGTTTTCTGTTAGTAATAAAAATGTTCAGTTTAGGGAGTAATACCCCTAATGCGACGGTAGAATAAGCCAATCCCGTAATATGTGCCGCATTTAACTTCCACATATTCTTCTTTGCAAAATCAGCACCCTTTGATGCGATTTCGTTGTGAGATTTTAAAGACAAATCATTAAGCCAGTGGCGAAGACCTTTCCCTTCCTTATGTTCATTAAAAAGATTTTCTCGTTTTCTGTCTAAGATATTTGCCATACCTTTTGCGGCAAACCCTCCAAAAACAAGCCAATTTAGGAACCCAAGATAATCACGGGTTGCGGTTTCTCTCAATTCATCCTGACTGTCTGATGCCATAAAACGACCGATTAAAGTTGATGCGTAAACTGTTTTTATTGCATTACCGCTTGTTACAGGCCCCGTAAATTCGAGCTTTTTAATAAAATCTTTTGGCGATTTAACCTTCATAACCCCTAAGGCCATCAAAGCCATGCCTGCACTCATCATAAGCTTTTCAGCAAACAGCCATTTGCTGTTATCCTTATTTGAGGCTTTGTTTTTAACATTATCACTATAATTTGTGTCCCCGACAAACCCTTTTGTTCCCGTGCGTTTTTCGGTAATTTTTCTGTTTATATACTGGTTTGTGAGTCCGAGTCCTGAAGCAAGCGACAGCGCCCCGATTGATTTAACTTTATTAATCGTATTTATTTTCTCAATTGCTTCAGATACATTCTGATTATCCGCCCGGAAGACATCTTTACCCATATCCACAGTATCCCTTAAAAGGTTCGGAATATTTGAGGATAACCTTTTACCGTTAACGCTGACTTCAACGTTGCCTGCGCCAAGCGCATTAACAATGCGTGAAGATACGATATTGAGAAGATTTTTTCTGTCTTTGCTTGTAACAGATTTATCCTCAATAAGCTCTGAAACAACATTTGAAATGCTTTCGGCAGATTTTAGTCTTTTATGTATTCCGTTATATTTCCTGTTATCCCATGAAATTTTATTCCAACGGTTTTCATCAACCCATTTAACAGTACCCCAGTTAATATTTCCGTAACTGTTAACAGTCTTTCCGTCACGACCGGAAACCCCGTCAAGGACATTCGAAACGAATTTTTTTGAATTATTTTCTGAGTTTTCCCACGCACTCTTTAAAAGTTCAACCCCGTCTTTTGTAAACCACGAATTTGGGTTGAGTTTTATATGCGGTTTATAAATTTTATTAGCAATTTTTGAAATTCCTTTTGCAAAAAGACTTGCCGAAAGGCAGACAATAAGCGTTCCCGTAAATTCTCTGAAAAATGTCTCCGCCCCTGCATATTTATTTCGCTCCTTAGTATCAACATAAGTTCTCGGCCCAACCATTGCAAACAAATCAATCCCGACTGCGTTAGCCATAGGGTTTGTATCCAAAGTTCTCAAAGTTGTCGTAACCAGTCCGTCTAAGGCCCCTTTAAATTTTACATTATTCCTGTTGTTATCATTATTTATTTTCTGAATTCTCATAATTTTCTCCAATACAAAAAGTTCCTCACAAAAATATGTAAGGAACTTTAATAAATCTCATACTACAAAATCCGCACTACAAAATCAGTAAGTTCCTCCTTTGAACTTACAGCAACAGCAAGATGTTAAATTAGCGTTGATTTTGTTAGTCATTTTAAATCTCTTATTTAGTGTCCTTATTTATAAAACATCTAAAAAAATTTTTTGTCAATAAACCGAATGTTTAGTATGAAGAAATGTTTATGTTATTCTATATATGAAACGAGGGATAAATATGAAAATATTGGTAGGTTTATCAGGCGGTGTTGACTCATCGGTTACCGCACTATTATTAAAAGAACAAGGTCATGAAGTTATTGGTGCGACAATGTCTATATGGAGAGAACGCACAGACCTGAACTTAAGTGTTATGAAAGAAAAAAGCACCTGTACTCACGGGGCTTGTTACGGGCCTGATGAAAAAGAGGATATAGAAGCAGCCCGCAAAATTGCAGAACAGATAGGGATACCTTATCATGTTTTCAAATGTGCTGACGAATACGAACAAATAGTCTTGGATAACTTCAAAGACGAGTATTTGTCGGGCAGAACTCCAAACCCTTGTATCAGATGTAACGCACTGGTTAAATTCGGAGTGCTTCCGTTTCTGGCAAAACAAGAAGGAATCGAGTTCGACAAATTTGCAACAGGCCACTATGCAAGAATAGAGGAACGCGACGGCAGATATATATTAAAAAGAGCAAAGAATTCAAAGAAAGACCAGTCTTATTTCTTATATAAACTAAAACAGGAGCAACTCAAAAACATTTATTTACCGCTCGGTGAATACACAAAAGAAGAAATCAGAGAAATTGCTCGTAAGGGCGGACTTGATGTATCGGATAAACCTGACAGTCAGGACTTTTACGAAGGCGATTATAACGAACTGCTGGGCATAGAAGCAAAAAAAGGGAATATTGTAAATACGGAAGGCAAAATTCTCGGAACTCACGACGGCATCTGGAACTATACAATAGGTCAGAGAAAAGGGATAGGAATCTCTGCACCGGAGCCTTTGTATGTACTTGAATTGAGAAAAGATACAAACGAAGTTGTTGTCGGATATAAAGACAAAACCTTTAAAAAATCGTTATACGCAATAGATTTAAACTGGATATCAGTAGATAAACTGACAGAACCTATGAAAATAACGGCAAAAATTCGCTCGACTCAGCAGCCAACAGAAGCAACCCTTACCCCAATAGATGAGGATAGGGTAAAAGTGGAATTTGATGAGTACCAAAAATCAATCGCTATCGGTCAGTCAGTAGTGTTCTACAATGGAGATGATGTCGTTGGAGGCGGAATTATTGATAAAGTAGAATAATACGCTGATACAGAATTATAAACAAAAAGCAGGTCTTTGATGACCTGCTTTTTTGCTTTTAAAATTTATTTACTATTGCGGATCAGTAATATCACGCAAAGACTGACCAATGTCAAAATATGTTTTGTTTTCACCGACTTTATCAAACAAAGCCTGCTGAATCTGCTGCATTTCTGCCCCGTTGAAGAAAACACTTTCGCCAACATCATTTTTAACATCAACATTAGCCGCATCAAAAATAACATCCAAATCGATACCGCTTGCTTTCAACTTGTCAGCATCAAAACCTCTTTTTGCCAATTCATCATACAAATAATCTTTTCTGAATCTGGTTTCATAATTATAGTGGCCCATTTGCAACTCTCCTTTTTTTCTTTTGTAAAACACTACATGTATATAAAAACAAATAACTTATTTCAATTTCAGAGAAGGGAAACACTAAAAATCGTCAAAACACGCAACTAAATTGAGTTTTAACCACTTTTACCATTTACAAAAGTTTACAATAAAAACAAAAACTTCGTTCGTGCCTCTGCTCTCGCTACGCCCCTCGCATTAAACGGCAACGCTCGCACTCCCATCGAAAACTCAATGTTTCCGCTGAGTCGTGCTGCGACTCTCACTTCGTTCGTGCCTCTGCTCTCGCTACGCCCCTCGCATTAAACGGCAACGCTCGCACTCCCATCGAAAACTCAATGTTTCCGCTGAGTCGTGCTACGACTCTCACTTCGTTCGTGCCTCTGCTCGGGGCTAAAAAAAAGAGTCATTACTGACTCTTGGAATTAAGAATAGCTGGAAGTATGAAAAAGATTTAATACTCACATTAAAGACAAAAAATGTTTTTCTGTTAATTAGCCAAGTAGATAAATTATTGGGTTGGGGGTAAATGGGGAAAATGACATTCCCGCAGGTGAGGGATAATTATACATTTACCCTAAACAATTATTTTCCCATGAAATTATGTTGGTTGTATAATATTATTGTAGATTAAGGGAGATGTTATATATGCAAAAAACACCTGTTAAAAAAAGTATTAAAAGCCTTGATTTTAACTGCGATTTGGCACAAGGCTACGGAGTATATAAAAACACATCGGAATACGACTTTTTAGACTATGTCAGTTCCGTTAATATTTCATGCGGATTTCATGCCGGTGATCCGCAAACAATAAAGAAAGCATTACTGGCAGCAAAAGCAAAAAACATTGTAATCGGGGCTCATATCGGATACGCAGATATTCAGGGCTTCGGTTACAGAGCAATAGACCTCTCTGATGATGAACTTGAATCTCTCGTTATCTATCAGGTAGGAGCAATAATGTCTTTTGCTAAAGCATTTAACCTCGAAATAGAACATGTAAGACCGCATGGTGCTATGTACAAAAAAGCAGCGGAAGATTTCCACTTCGCAACCGTACTTGCGCGCTCTATTCAAAAATGCTCACAATGGCTCACTTATTGCGGGGCATCAGGTGAAATTATTGAAAAAATCGGCGATTATGTAAAAATACCTGTTTCGGAAGAAATCGTTCTTGAAAAACAATATACTCAGGAACTCGGTATTGACTACTCATTGCCGGATATTACAGATACAGAAAGCTGCATGAAACGTTTGCAGACGATCTTACACACCTCTCAGGTAAACAACACCTCTGACGGGTTAACTATTGCAAACATTGACTCTATCCACTTTAGCAACAAGTATGCAAACTCTCTGGAAATAATCCAAAGAGCAAACAGTCTTATTAAGCCGGAACCTGTAAGATATGGCAGAGTTAAAGCATCAGGCTGGGTAGAATAAGGGCATTTCATTACCCACACGGAAGAATATATAGCAAGGAACGATTATGAAAAACTTATTTAAAAATAAAATACCTAAAACAGCAGGCTGGCTCATTCCGGGGCTGGAAATCAAGCGTTGGTTTATATTGATATTTTTAGGCTCAGTACTTATTGTTGCAGGCATACTTACATTGTCTGATCCTAAACAGGTTGCAGACTTTCTGAGAGAAGTCAGAAATACTGTCAATGCAGACATAGTTGCAGCAATATCAATACTTCTGGGGGCAATATTCTTCTTTAAAGGATGGCAGAAAACGAATCTGTCTATGCTTGATATTCACGACGACAAAGAAAAAGAAAATGTACTTGAAACCCTTTACAGAAGAAAAAAATTAAACAAAGGGCCAAAAGTCGTTGCAATCGGCGGCGGAACAGGGTTATCAATGCTCTTAAGAGGTATCAAGAAAATTACTAACAACATCACTGCGGTTGTAACCGTAGGTGACGACGGCGGAAGCTCAGGCAGACTTCGTGAAGAAATGGGTGTACTACCTCCGGGAGATATTAGAAACTGTATTGCGGCTCTGGCTGATGACGAAGATTTGATAACAAAATTGTTCCAATATCGTTTCGATATGGGTGAAGGCTTAAAAGGTCACAGCTTCGGGAACCTTTTCCTCACAGCACTCTGTTCTATCACAGGAAATATGGTTCGTGCCGTAAAAGAGTCCTCTAATGTACTCTCAATAAGAGGACGAGTTCTCCCTGCAACCTTAGACGATATGAAACTCGCAGCAGAAATGGAAGACGGAAGAGTTATACATGGTGAATCTTCTATTCCTGAAGCAAACGGAAAAATAAAACGACTATTTACGGAACCTGCTGAATGTAAAGCACTCCCTGAAGTGCTTAACGCAATCAAAGGAGCAGACTTAATCATTATGGGGCCGGGCAGCTTGTACACAAGTGTTATCCCTAACCTTTTGGTAAAAGAAATTGCTCAGGCAGTTGCAAAAGCAAAGGCTAAAAAAATCTATGTTTGTAACATCATGACTCAACCGGGTGAAACAGATAACTATTCCGTATCAAGTCATGTTAACGCTATTTTGACTCACGCAGGCTACAACGAAATCTTAGATGCAGTACTTGTAAACAACAGCATCCCTAAAAACATTTCACCTGCATACGCGTCACATAAATCGTTCCCTGTCGTTCTTGATAACGAGAACCTGAACAGAACAGGGGTAAAACTTGTCTCAACAAAACTTATTGAGGAAGAAGAAAGCAAAAACGGACTTGTAAGACACAGTTCATCCCGTGTTGCAAGAGCAATCTATATTTGGTACAGAAAAAGTGTAAAGAGGTAATCATTATGCGTATAGAACCTGTCTCAAATCAATCTTTTCTCGCAGGAAATGTGTATTTAAAACAAGTAGCAGAAAATAATGTTTTAAACACAGATGTATTAAAGAAAATTGCAGAAAAAAATGATATAGATTTATGGATATCAAAAGCAAAACAAACTAAATACCTGCCAAAGAACGATATGTACACAATTACTGCACATCAGGATTTAAATATCCCTCCATACACAAAACGCGGAGTTGCAGTAGTTTTACCACAAAAAACAGATAATGAAAAAACTGTTACAGAGAAATTGTTTGGAGCAATATTTGAAGCAATAGAAAATTTAAGAAATAAAATATAAAGGCAAATAAGACAACTATGTTAAAGAAAACAACAGTAAAAACTATACAAAACCTTAAAAATAACGGCGAAAAAATTGCCGTTTTAACAGCTTATGACTACTCAACAGCAAAATATCTGGACGAAGCAGGGGTTGATATAGTTCTTGTCGGCGATTCACTCGCTAATGTAGCACTTGGTTACAATTCAACCCAATCTGTCGGAATGACGGAAATGTTAATTTTCATAGGTGCTGTAGCAAGAGGGGTCAACAGAGCGCTCGTAATCGGCGATATGCCGTTTATGAGCTACAACATATCAATAGAAGATGCCCTTAAAAATGCGGGAGATATGCTGAGAGCAGGTGCTAATGCAGTCAAAATCGAAGGCTGTAACGACTACCTAATAAATGTTATAAAAAGATGTACTGAATCGGGCATTCCTGTTTTAGGGCATTTGGGATTTACTCCGCAGTCAATAAACACACTCGGAGGACATTCAATTCAAGGTAAAGACACGGAAGCCGTAGGAAAAATATTAGAACAAGCAAAAGAACTTGAAAAAGCAGGCGCTTTTGCAATAGTGCTTGAAATGGTACCGGAAGAAGCGGCTAAATACATAACAGAGAATATAAACATTCCGACAATAGGTATAGGGGCAGGAAAGTACTGTTCAGGCCATGTTCTTGTTTCTGACGATATGTTGGGCAAGTTCTCTGACTACCAGCCAAAATTTGTCAGAAAGTATGCAGACCTAAAAAACATTATTCTTGATGCAGCAAAAAATTACTGCAAAGACATAAAAGACGGCAGTTATCCTGCTGAAAACGAAGTTTTTAAATTATCGGAAGAAGAAGCAAATAAGTTAGGAATTATTGAAAATGTTAACTCATAAAATAGAAGAAGTCAGAGCAAATGTAAAAAAATGGAAATCAGAAGGGCTTGTTATAGGGGTTGTCCCAACAATGGGTGCACTTCACGCAGGTCACGCATCTTTAATAAAGAAAGCGGTTGAAACCTGTGACAAAGTCATTGTTTCAGTCTTTGTTAACCCAATCCAGTTTGGGCCATCTGAAGATTTTGACAAATACCCGAGAACACTTGAAGCAGATGTAGAACTCGCAGAAGGTATCGGAGCTGACCTAATTTTTGCACCGTCAGCAGACGAAATGTACGGGGAAGGACAAAGACTCTCTAACGACACCCTAACCTATGTTGCACCACCATTCTTCTATGTTAACAAACTCTGCGGGAAATCAAGAGTCGGACACTTTGACGGAGTTTGCACAGTTGTTATGAAACTGTTTAATATTACTCAGGCTGACTACGGCTTCTTCGGACAAAAAGATGCCCAACAACTCATAATATTAAGAAAAATGGTTAATGACCTGAATGTTCCGATTGAACTTATCGGCTGTCCTATTGTCCGCGAAGAATCAGGGCTGGCACTTTCATCAAGAAATAAATACCTCAACGAAAAGGGGAAAGAAGATGCCCTCGCGCTTAACAAAATACTGAATAATATAAAAATGTGCTACAATAAAGGGGTAACTGATATCTCTGCATTGAAAGAAACTGCATTTCAGTTTTTAAACGAAGCGCACGAATTAGAATATCTTGAGTTCGTTGATAAAGAGAATTTAGAGGATAAAGAAAAAGCAGATGACAATACATTAGTATTGATAGCCTGCAGAGTAGACGGAGTCAGACTTATTGACAACATACTCTTAAAATAACTGAATACATAAAAAATAGGGAAATAATAATGACAGAAAAGAAACAAAGAATAGCTGTTATAGGATACGGAATGTGGGGTAAAAACATTGTCCGTAATTTCTATAACCTGAATGTGTTAGATACGGTTTGTGACCTGGATCCCGAAACAAGAGAAAAAATAAAATCCTTGTATCCGGGGATAAATGTTATCAGTGATTTACAGGAAATAATAAACAACCCTGAAATCACATCTGTTGCAGTTGTAACTCCAAGCCACACACATTATAAAATAGTTAAAACAATGCTTGAAGCAGGCAAAAATGTTTATGTTGAAAAACCAATTTCAACAGTTGCAAAGGAAGCAAAAGACCTTATGGAACTTGCAAATCAAAAAGGGTTGGTTCTTATGGTCGGACACCTTCTCTTATATCACCCTGCAGTTAACAGATTAAAAATGCTCGTTGAATCAGGTGAACTTGGGGAAGTTGTCTATGCACAGAGCGACAGACTTAATGTAAACTACTTCAAGAACGACAGAAGCGTTATGTGGGATTTGGCACCGCACGATGTATCAATGATTTCATACGTCATAGGGAAAAACCCTGTTAAGGTATTATCAGCAGTCGGTTGTTCAACAGACAAAAATGTTGTCATGGATATAACCCACATCTGTATAGAATTTGAAGACGGTGTTATCGGCTACATTTCAGACAGTTGGATTACTCCTCAAAAACACGTTACTTTACTTGTCAGAGGGACAAAAGCAACGGCTATTTTAGACGATACCGTTCAGGAAAACAAACTTAAACTGTATGACAACTTTGCTGAAGGAAAAACACAGGATATTCCGCTCGATTATCTTGAAATAGAACCGTTAAAGTTAGAATGTCAGCACTTCATCCGTTGCTGCGAACAAGGTATGCACGCTCGTTCAGACGGGGAAAACGGTTACAATGTTACATGTATTCTTGAAGAAGCGGAAAAAGTTATGCTTGGGGCAGATTTGGCAAAATTAAACGAAAAAGATTTTGCACTCTCAAGAACAAAACAGACAATAGCGAAAGTTTAAATCAGGGAGAAAATAATATGGCAAATTTTATAACAATCTTCAGAGTATTTTTAATGTTTATCGGGGTATACCTTATTGTTGCCCAACAGTATAACTCAACTGCCTACCTTTGGGCGCTTTTATTAACAATATTAGCCTTTGCTCTTGACGGACTTGATGGCTATGTTGCAAGAAAGTTCCACGAAGAATCAAAGTTCGGGGCATTACTCGACATTATGAGTGACAGAATTGTTGAAAACACATATTGGGTTGTTTTTGCAGTTATGTCTTGGCTCCCTGTCTGGTTCCCGCTTGTTGCGCTCACAAGAGGGTTTGTTACGGATACAATCAGAAGTGCAGCAATGGAAAAAGGGTTAACACCTTTTGGTATGCAAAAGAACCCAATCTGCAAATGGATTACAGGTTCTAAGTTTATGAGAATAACCTACGCTGTTGCAAAAGTATTGGCATTCATCGTTATTATTGCATCAAAGGTTCCATACTTAGAAGCATATTCAGGCCCAATGTATCGTTTCGGATACTGGCTTGCGCTCATAGCAATCGTATTTTGCGTAATCAGAGGTTTGCCTGTTATCATAGAAGCAAAATCTGTTGTGAGTGATGATAATGCCTAAAATTAATGTTGCACTCTACGAGCCGGAAATTCCGCAGAACACAGGCAATATTGCAAGATTGTGTGCGTGCTGCGGGGCAGATTTATATCTGGTCGGCAAACTCGGATTTGCACTCACAGACAAATACACAAAACGCGCAGGGCTTGATTATTGGGATAGTGTTAACATAAAGAAAATTAACACTCTTGAAGAACTTCAGGAGCAAAACCCAAACTCAACATTTTACTATTTGACAACAAAAAGCAAAAAATTATATACTGATGTTGAATACAAAGAGGGAGATTTTGTGGTATTCGGCCCTGAATCAAGGGGACTTCCGCAGAAATATGTAACAAAAGACACAGCGGTCACAATACCGATGAAAGAAGGACAAAGAAGTCTAAACCTCTCTAATTCGGTAGCAATTACAGTTTACGAGGCAATAAGACAAAATGGCATCTAAAAAGACAACTACTAAAACAGGTGAAATGAAATTACCACGAAGAGAGCAATTTTCAAACAAAGCGACTTTCGGGAAAGTCCTGAATATTGCAGGGTCTGAATACTATACGGGAGCAGCGTATTTGTCATCCGTTTCCGCTCTGAAAACAGGTTGCGGTTATGTTGCCCTTTCAAGTTCACCAAAGGTGCTTAACACTATTGCTTTGCGCTCATCAGATATCGTTTTTCTTCCGCCTGAGGACATAAAAAAACGAATAAATGATTTCAATGTAGTTTCAATTGGCTGCGGACTATCAACAGAACTCAGTGTTTCAATACTTTTCAAATCAATCATGGAAACTTTATCAAAAATTGAAGTTCCTGTTATCATTGATGCTGACGGGTTAAACCTATTAGCAAAAATGAAAGAAAACACACCGCTGCCAAAAAACCTTATTATAACCCCACACCCGAAAGAGGCATCGCGCTTGTTAAAAGCAGAGGTTGACGATATTCTCAACAAACCTATGCAATACGCAAAGGAACTGACTGAAAAATACAACTGCACAACCGTTTTAAAAATGCACAGCACAGTTGTTTGTTCAACGGATATGGACATTTATGTAAATAACACCGGTAACAGCGCTCTTGCAAAAGCGGGAACGGGTGATGTTTTGACAGGGATGATTGCAGGACTTTGTGCTCAGAAAATGGATAACTTTGAAGCAGCTAAACTCGCCGTTTATCTGCACGGAAAAGCAGGGGAAATCGCATCAGGTATGCTGAGTGAATACTCAGTTCTCGCATCTGATTTACTTAAATACATTCCGCTTGCAATTACCGATTTAGACAGGCACGATTATATAGAAGAATAAAAATAAGACTGACATCATGCCAGCCCTATTTTAGTTTATTTAATGTTCATCATTTTAATCGTTTCACAAATTATGAATTAGTAAAGTTTTGTCTGTGGATTTGTTTTTCGTCAATATATTTTTCGATATCAGGTGTATCGATTTCAAATACATGAGCTCTTGAAGGACCGAGTTCAAGTCTTACTTCACCAGGTTTTACCTGGAACTTACTTGGCTGACCGTAATTATCAACGAGGTTATTGAGTTCCTGAGTACCCTTCAGAGTAGGAATCTTGATTATTGCAGACGAATTTCTGTTCTTGTTCATGTTTGCAACAACCAATACAGTCTTGCCGTTCAGGTGTCTTGCATAAGCCCAGACCTGATCATCTTTATCTTTTGATTTATTTAATTCGATATAATCACCCTTTGTCATCAATTCTGAATACTTTTTATCAGCTCTGATTTTGAAAGCAGATGTCATAACCTTACCGATTTCAGGGTGATCCCCGCCCGGTTTTCTCGAAAGGTTAAAGATATCCATCTTGTATGGGTGAGTTTCTAATTCAGTATTGTCAGTAACTGTTTCAGACGGGTCAACATGAGTTCCTGAGTATTTATAGTTGTAATAATCACCTGATTGGAAACCGTCCAATACATAAGGGTTACACATTGGAATAGTTGACTGAACTATTGAAACCAAGTTACAGAAATCAGCACCGCCGTGGTTCATAAGAGATTCATCATCGTGAGTCATAAATGAACCAATCAGAGTTTTACCTGCAGGAAGTCTGTTTGACATATCAAGCATTTCCTTGATGTAATTTGATGCTTCCTTCGCATTCTTTAATTCGTGGAAAATGTGGTGTTGACCGTAAATTGCATCAAAACCTGCTCTTAAAGAATCTTCAGGTCTGTCATAAGGCATATTTGCCTGAGGTGATGCTGTTTCATAAGTATAAGATTCACCTAACATAGCAAATTCAGGATCTTTTTGTCTTGCGTGATTAATCAAAATATCCCAAAATTCGGTAGGTTTCGCTCTTGCTACGTCTGATCTGATACCATCAATACCTAAATCTATGCAGGAATCAACATATTTAATATGCATATCCAGTAAATCTTTATTCAATTCGCGTTTTGACTTATCTTTCCAAGGGTTAAACATTCTGATATCTAACCAGCCTTCAGGAGTTTCAGGTTTACCGTCTTTATCGATAGCCATCAACTCAGGGTGAGCTTCATACATATCAACAGAAGCACAACTTGGTAAGTCTAACATAACTTTAATATCGCGTTTGTGACATTCATCAATAAATGCCTTCATTTGTTCCTGAGGAGAACGAGGGTCATTTTCATCAACAAGTACAGGGTCAATTGCGATTTGTCCGTCGTCTTCAATATATTTCAACGGAGCATACAAGGAACCTGCAGTACCCATTGCCTTAGTTTTTCCAGGCGGGTGAATAGGCAAAATATGGAAGGTATTGAACCCTTCTGCTTTTATTTCATCCAGTCTGTTTATTGCACTAAGGAATGTACCCGGTTTTTCACCTCTGTTTAATTCAATTCTTTCGTCACCGTCTTTATCCTGAGCGGTAAAGATACGAGGAACTATAGCCAAAATGACAGCTTTGTTATCACGGAACATAGTTCTCAAATTATTTTTATAATTAGGAACAGCAGAACCTTTATCACCAACACCGTTTGGTTTGTTGACAGAAGGCTTGTTTATTTGTGCCTGATTTTCCAAATATCTGTTGATTAAATCTGAAGATGTTTTTTCGATTTCGACAGGTTTAGGTTCCTCAACAGGTTTGTTCATTGTGTTGAGTTTCAAATCAATCAAATTTGGTTTTCTTACATTATTTATTTCTGTCATTTATATATTAGTTCCCTATTACTATGCTTTTATATCAGAATCTTTCTTACCGAAGAAGAACTGAGCCAAAACAGTTACTCCGTATGTTGCAGCCAGAATTGGTGCAAATATCTTCATCCATTTCTTAGAATTAGCCTTTTGTTTTATTGTATCATGGAAAAAGTCTGTTACAGTCTTGCCAAGCAAATCAAATCTTTCACATGCACGAGCATCTGCAGGAGATACACCGCCAACCTTAAGATTTTCTCTTCCGGTTTCAAGAACACCGCGCTCAATTGAACCAAGACTGTTATATAACTGATTCATATGTTCTTTTAATTTTTGACCTAAAGGTTTGCGTTCAACCCCTTCAAACACTCTGCGAGGAGAGAGAGTTGAATCTGAACCTGATTTTACACTGTCTAAAATTTTAATTGTATCTTCTGTAGACTTATTCCAGTTAGCATTCCATACATTGCCTTCGTTTGGTCTGTATGTTGACCACATAACAGTCTCGAAGAATTGTGGGTTAGCAACGCCCATCTTTGTATAGAATTCATTTGTATGAGCATCTAATAAAAGTTCTTTAGCTTTACTTATGACTTTACCGTTCATTTCGGCATTATCAGAGAAACCGTATTTGCGAGCGATTTCTGCAGTAACATTACCGCCGTTTGCAGCAACTTCTGATTCATAACCGTGTGCTCTGTGGAAAAATTCCGCAGCTTCCAATAATCTCATATAAGAACTGTGTACACCGTTAACTCTTGAATGCAATCTGCCGATTTTTGAACTCATAAGTGAGCCCATATTTGTTCCGTACTTGCTGTTTCTTGTTGACAGGATTCTGTCTTTCATTGAAGTCATACCCAAGCCTTCGAGAGCATTACCAGCATCCTGACAGTTCTTTGAAATACCTGATTCTAACTTAGACATCATTCTTCCGTTGCTGCCTGAGTTTGGAGCATCCATTTTTTCATCAAGATCAACCATTTTTTCTGCAAGATTCTTGATGAATGTTTTGTAACTTTCCTCATCAGAGCAAACTTGTTGAAGTTTTTGTGCCAAAAGTTTATTTGAATAAGCTTTGTCTTTACTTGCAACTTCTAATTCTTTATCGGATATATTTAATTCTTTAATAAAGGTTTCTGCAACATCAGACCAGTTATTTGCAACAACTGTTTCTGCTGCTTTTTCTACTTTGAAATGAGCAGCGTCAGAGAGAACTCTGTCTAATGCACCGAACTTCATAATTTGTCTTGAAGCATTAACAATTGCATCTGCTGCTTTTTCAGTTAAAACATAACCGCGGCTGTTCTTTGTATCTGCTTCAACAATTCCTGAAATTGTTTTAGCAAGTGCCTTTGATGAGCTTGATGCAGGAACAGATTCTTTATAGAATGCACCGATTGATGTTTTTAATTCGCGTTTGCTTTCTTCACTGATTGCAAGCCCGCCTTCATAGAAGTTTCTTGCTATTGCATCAGCACCTGAAGATAACTTAGCATCAATTTGTGCCTTTAATTCTCTGTTGCCCCCTTCCAAACTGCTCATTCCAGGGATGAAATCTTCAGCCGGATTAGAGTTGTTAACCTTCATTATTATAGATTTAATATTATGAGCTAATCTGTCAGCAGGTGACATATTCTTAGTTTCTTCGGTAACTTTGAAGAAATCGAGTTCAGAAACTTCCTGACATTTGAAGTTTTTAGAAACATTTTCGTATGTACCTGAAGGATCAATTACATCTGCACCTACAGAGATAAGTAAATCTCTTACAGCCCCTCTGACCATACCCTGAGATGCTGCGGCACTAATTTGTTCCTTAGTTAATCTTTGAGCAATTGATGCATCTTTTGATGATATTGCGCTGTGAATTTGTTCTGCTAATTTATCAGCCGATGATGAACCTGCGATATATTTCTTACCGCCGATAAGATTTTCAATATCTTCTCTTGCTGCATCTTTCATTTCTGCATCAAAGCCATCAGCCAAAGTGTCTGATAATTTTACAATATGTTCTGTTTGAATTACTTTACCTTTCAATGATGAAACAAGACCTTCAGTCGGTGTTTTTTGAACTTTACCGTCTGCTGAATGAATCTTAAGAACTTTTGATTCGTATTCTTTTTGCTGCTGAACATTCATATTACCGTTCATATAAGCATCTGCTTTATCAATTTGAGCATTTGCTTTTTTGTTTGAATATTTTTCAGCAAACTTACCAACATAAGGTTCTGCTTTATTACAAGCGAGTGCTGTCATCAATGGAGTAGCAATACCTGCTGTTAACATCCATAATGTATTATTTTGAACTGAGATTTTTCTCATTTGTTCTTTTACAGCTTCATGTCTGTTTGGAATGTCGCGTTTGATACCTAATCTGTCACCGATAACATCTAAATCTTCACTCTTTTTATCACCTTTGTAAAGATCGAACGGAATGTAGTTAGGGTCTTGTGAAACATATTTTTTACGACCTTGTTCGTCAATATATTGTTTTCTGAAATTAAAACCATGAATAATTCTTGCAGGTAATTCTAATGCAAGTTTTGGCCATAAAGACATTGATGCGAGGAATGCGCCAAATCCGATAAATTCCATAGCCTTAGTCTTAGGAGTAGCTTTCTTTGTCATCAGATATGCAGCAATTGCAACACCGCTCAGTTTTAAACCTAAATCATTTAATTTACCGAGCTGGTGGTCATTAGCCTTACCTCTTGCACCGTCTACGAGAGCTTTTGTTGTGTAAACAGTGTCTCTAAGGAACTCTTTTGGCATATGAACCAAATCACCGTTAACCAAATGACCTTTACCGTCTAACGGTTTGATTAACTTGTCAGATTCAATATCAAAAGATTCAATCGTAGAGCTTACAGAAGGTACGCCAAAGTATGAGCGTTCGTTCTTCTTAGCCATCGACTGAGACTGAACATCATTCATATTATTCAAATAATTGTGAATCAGATTGTTTCCCATACCTATTGTACCGTTATCTTATCCTTTTTATCAAATACATTCTTGTGTTGACCTACGGCAGTTTTAGCACCGTAGATTGTATTTACGGCACCTAAGATTGAAGATAATGCCGCAATTCCAAGGAAGACTTTTCCTGCACGATCGTTGTAGAGAGATTTTGAAGCTTTTCCAAAATTCCTTACGAAGCTTTCAGAAATTCTGTAGAGGTTTTTAGCAGTATTAACTGTTTTACCTGCAATTTTGCCTGCAAAGCCGACATCAGCAGCAGGTCTGTATTGCTTCCAGCTTGATTTTGAAAGTGCATTAAAGAAATTATCCCAAGGTTTTTGAACAGCAAACATAACGCCGACTGCTGCCCATAAATATGATGAAATACTTTTCGCTGTGTTAGATCTTGATATAACATCTTTTATAATCGGTTTAACTTCCGTATCGGAAGCAGGTAAATCTTCACCTAAGCCGTTTTTCTTTGCTATTTTGTCAAACAGATAATTGTGAGGTAACTTTTCACCTTTCTTATTAAGAGCCGACAATTTTTCACCATACATCATATCGTAACGAGGGAAGTCATGACTTTCCATAACTTTGTGTTGTTCGTATTCATGTATAGGGTGTTTTAAATTAAGTTTCGGATCTGAATAAATATGTCTTTCGTAAGACATTTCCGTATCAATACCTGTAGCTAATTTTACAGGGGTTGAAATAAGAGGCTTAGACAATGCTTTGGCGATTCCCCAGAAGAGAACACCCAATGCTGCCTTATTACCTGCTCCATATCTTTTAGCCGCTTTTACAGCGAAATTATCTGCGAAATGTTTACTTGCTCCGTTAAACACAGCCATCAAAGTAGCACTACCCACTAAATATGGGACAATCCCCATAGAAAGAAATTCGTAGAAGTTAGACTTTTTACTGCCCGTTAAACCCTTTACAGGATACTCAATAAAGGCACTTGTAGTTTTTTGATAAGCGGACATTAATTTGTTCTTCAACGTATTTGGCTTTAAATTACACTCTTCTTTCATGTCAGCATTAGTAAGGCTTGCAGGGTTTACTACCGGTTGCTTAACCATACTTTGGTGTTGTGAAACACTAGATACCATACTTTGCTTAACTCCAAATTGCCATTACGTCTAACTTAACTTATATTTATATAAAGATTGTGAAGGTCGGTTTTTTGCTAATAAATTAACCAAAAATTTACATTTGTTTACACAGCGTAAAACCCAGTCAATACACATACTCCAAGACTATTTAATCATAAAATTTGCGACAAATTCACATGATTTTATCAGGATAAATTTAACACAAAAAAAGTCCAATGTAAAAAGAATCGTTACAATGTAAAAATTGTTGATTATTTGGCTTTATTCTGTCTGTTGTGCTAAAATTTAAGAGTGAAAGAATATAACATTTATACAAAAAAAGAAAAACAGTTTAAAACGTTCATAAAGAAGATGGGGAAGACAAACGGGCTTATGGCCTTGTTTGGCATTGCACTTATTTGCTATCTTTTTTGTATTCAGGTAGTAGATTTCAAACACTACAGAGCAAAGGCAAAGCGTCAATACAAACACAGTAACATCGTAATGCGCGGAGATATTTTTGACCGCAATGGTATAAAACTTGCAACAGATACTGTGTATTATGACGTGTATGCCAGGCCTAAAGACTTTAATGACAAAGTTCATACAAAAGAAGAACTAGCGGCAATGCTTGCTCCTATACTGCACATGCAATCTTCTGAGTTGTTGAAAAAACTTCAACAGCAAAGTTCTAATGTAATTTTGCTGAAAAAGGGTATAAACAGAGAACAACATGATGCCATTGCAAAACTCAACCTTATGGAAATCCCTATGGATAAAAAGACAACGAGAGTTTATCCGCAGGAGAGTTTGGCTTCTCATGTACTCGGATATTACAATCACGATGCAGGAGCAAACGGAGAAGGTATTTCTGCAGGGGTAGAATACACAGCGAAAGATATTTTAGAAAGAACACCTCCTGTAAAATCGGTTGAAAAAACTCCTACAGGAAATGTTATCTATAACTTCTCAACAGACCCGCTTGCAATAGTTGAACCGCCTAAAGGGGAAAGTATCACACTCACTATCGATACGGCTATACAGCATATATGTGAAAGAGAGTTATATAAAGCGATTGACAAATTCAAAGCATCAAGAGGGGCTGTTATTGTAATGAATCCAAGAAACGGTGAAATTTTGGCTTACGCCGTCTATCCGTTCTACAACCCTAACCACTTTACCGATGCTGAAATGACACAGTTAACAAACTGGACACTGACGGATGTTTTCCCTCCGGGGTCAACCTTCAAGATTATCACCATTTCATCAGCATTAGCACTCGGAAAAATCAACAGAAACACTGTAATATATGACCCGGGCAGAATAAAAGTTGACCGCTGGGAAATCAAAAACCACGACTACAACAAAAAAGGTGCTCCGGGCAATATCTCAATCGTAAAACTTTTTGAGCACTCAAGTAACTGTGCATCATTCAAGGTTGCTATGATGATGACTGCAGGAGAGTTTTATCATATACTCAGAAAATTCGGATTCGGTTCAAAAACAGGAATCGACTTACCGGGAGAATCAATAGGGCTTTTAAACAAACCAAATTACTGGAATAAAGCAGATATGGCAACAATGAGCTACGGATACGGAACTTCCGTTACTGCAATTCAGATGGTATCTGCAGTTGCGGCAGTTGCAAATGAAGGAGTAAGAGTTACTCCACATGTTATAAAATACAATCAGGAAGATTATGACAAGAGAATACACCACATCAGAGTTATGGATGCAGAACAGGCAAAAACCATAACAGATTTACTCAGACAGAGTGTTGAACAAGGTCATTATCCGATAAAAATGAATGATTATTATATTGCGGCAAAAACAGGAACATCGCACAAACCGAGAGCAGACGGAAAAGGTTACACAAACAATTATTACACTTCTACTATCGGTTTCTTACCTGCTACAAACCCGCAAGTGCTTATATATGTCGTTATTGACTCTGCAAAAGGCGGCGAAGTTTGGGGTAGTACAGTTGCGGCGCCTATTTTCAAAGAAGTCGCAACACAGGTTGCAAGTATCCTGAACCTTATACCGGATAAGCACACATAAAAATTTAAAAAGACTACAAAAATGAGGATGGAGTTATGAAATTAAGTGAATTAATTACAGATGTAAATGTAAAAGAAAAATATAACTATAGCGATACCGAAATCACAGGGATATCCTATAATTCAAAAACCACAAAAAAAGGTGACATTTTTGTCTGCCTGAGAGGTGAGCATGTAGACGGTCACAACTTTGCAGAAGATGCAGTTAAACTCGGTGCATCAGCAATAATGTGCGAAACAAGACTTGAACTTGATGTACCACAAGTTATTGTTGCATCAACAGAACAATCGATAGCACCCCTTGCAAATGTGTTCTATCACAAACCGTCAAAAGGGGTTAACCTGATAGGGGTTACGGGAACAAACGGAAAGACAACGGTTACCCACCTTATCCAGAGAATCATTGAATCAAATAATCAAAAATGTGCTTTAATCGGAACTTTAGGGTATAAATTATCCTCTGACGGCGAATACAAAGAGGCAAAACACACAACACCTCAGGCGCCTGAATTACAAAAAACACTCACTCTTATTAAAGATGAGGCAAAAATAAACTATGTATCAATGGAAGTCAGCTCACACTCTTTGGTTCAAAACAGAGTAGGCGGATGTGAATATAACTGCGGAGTTTTCACAAACTTAACTCAGGACCATTTAGATTACCACGTAACTATGGAAAGATATTTTGATGCAAAAGCATTACTCTTTAAACGCCTTAAAGCAGGCAATATCGCAGTTATAAATAAAGACGACTCTTGGGCTGAAAGATTTATTTCTGTGTTGGCAGACGGGGTAAAATTATACACCTACGGTATAAAAACAGATGCAGATATAAAAGCGGAAAACATCAGTTTTTCACCAAAAGGCGCATCATTTGACTGCATAACCCCTGACAAAAAATACAGTATAAATTTATCAATGAACGGTATGTTCAGTGTGTATAATGTTCTTGCGGCACTGACTGTAGCATACTCTTACGGGCTCGATTTAGACATGGCAATAAAAGTTTTAGAACCGCTTAAAGGGGTTGCAGGAAGATTTGAAATTGTAGTACACCATCCGCTCGTTATTGTGGACTATGCACATACTCCTGACGGACTCGAAAATGTATTAAAAGCAGCAAGAGAAATAACACCAAAAGACAGCAAATTGATTTGTGTCTTTGGTTGTGGCGGAGACAGAGATGCAACAAAACGCCCTAAGATGGGTGCTATCGCAGAAGAACTCTCAGACAAGGTTATTGTAACAAGTGATAACCCGAGAAGCGAAGATCCACAGCAAATAATTACAGATATCCTTGCAGGGTTCAAATCTGTTAATGATGTCATTGTTGAAGCTGACAGAGGAAAGGCTATTCAATACATAAAAGAAATTGCATCAGAAAACGATGTTGTTGTTATCGCAGGGAAAGGTCACGAAGATTATCAAATCTTAAACGACAGAACAATCCACTTTGATGACAGAGAAGAAGCCAGAAAAGTTTTTAACATTGTAACGGTATAGGAATGAAAACAAATCTAATCATAGAACAACATATACACGGAGCATACGGAAAAGACTTCAACAAATGCGGAGTTGATGACATTTTATATGTTGCAAGAGAACTTCTGCAAATAGGTGTTGGGGGTTTTTTCCCGACACTTGTGACTGATTCTGCGCCAAATCTTAAAAAGCAAATAGATGTTATCAAACAGGCAAAAGAAAAAGAAACCTATGATTGTGCAAAGATTTTGGGTATCCATTTAGAAGGTAATTTTATTAACAAGGAGAAAAAAGGGATACACAACGAAAAGTTTTTTGATAAATTAACCGTACACAATTATCAAAAAATAGAGGATGATTTTATAAAAATTGTCACATTAGCTCCTGAACTTGATGTTGATTTAATAGATTACCTGAAAGAAAAGGGCGTAAAAGTTCAGGCAGGTCACTGTACAGGTTCAGACCTTTCAAAATGCGATGGGGCTACACACCTTTTTAACGCAATGAAAGGAATAAGCCACAGAGAAGGCTCTACCGCTTTATCGGCGCTGCTCGACGATAATATCTACACGGAAGTTATTGCAGATGGAGTTCACCTGTCAGATGATATCCTAAAGCTGACCTTTAAGATGAAACCTGCAGATAAAGTTATTTTAATCAGTGATGCACTTCCGATAACCTATAGTGATATAACGGAAACTGTCTTTGCTGACGAAAAAATATATTATGACGGCAAAAAAGCAACATCTAAGGAAGGTACGATTGCAGGAAGTACAACACTCGTTCCTGAAATAATCAAAATCTTAGATTCAAAAGGAATGTTCAACCCGCAATTTATTGACAATGTATACAACTACCACAATCTCGGATATATCGGAGAAGTTGAGTGGGATGATGAATTTAATGTAGTATCTATAACAACGACTTTCAGAGGGGAACAATAATTTCTTCCGATTTACAATTTATCCATTTTTGGTTAAAATTGACCTATGAGAAGTGATTCAATAAAAAAAGGAATATCGAGAGCGCCACACAGGAGCTTATTATATGCAACGGGAGTAAGCCCAAAGGTCATAGACAGACCTTTTATCGGTATTGCGAGTTCTTTTACGGATATTGTGCCCGGACATATAGGAATGCGAGATCTGGAACGCCAGATAGAAAAAGGTATCCACTCAGCAGGCGGACAGGCCTTCATTTTTGGTGTACCAGTTGTTTGTGACGGTATTGCAATGGGACACAACGGAATGAGATACTCTCTTCCGTCAAGAGAACTGATTGCAGACTGTGTTGAAACTATGGCTAACGCTCACCAGCTTGACGGACTTGTACTTCTAACAAATTGCGACAAAGTAACCCCTGCAATGCTTATTGCAGCAGCGCGCTTAAATATTCCGTCTATTATAGTTACCGCAGGGCCAATGCTTGACGGGGAATGCAAATGCAATAAATTAACAATGATAAAAGGAACTTTTGAAGGAATAGGCCGATACAGAGCAGGCGAAATAACAGAAGAAGAATTATCAGAGCTGGAATTAAGCTCCTGTCCGACAGCAGGTTCTTGTCAGGGAATGTACACAGCAAACACTATGGCTTGCCTGACCGAAGTTATCGGAATGAGTTTACCTCAATGTGCAACAGCATCAGCGGTATCATCACAAAAAAGAAGAATAGCTTTTGAAAGTGGGATGAGAGCAGTAGAACTCGTCAAAGAAAATATAAAACCGCTTGATATTATAACGAAAGATAGCCTCAGAAATGCAATAATAGCAGATTATGCACTTGGCGGTTCAACAAACTCTGTGTTACACCTTCTCGCAATAGCAAACACGGCGGGGATAGATTTATCCCTTAATGATTTTGAGGAGTTGAGTCCTAAAATCAAACAAACTATTAAACTTGATCCGTCAGCAGCACCGACTATGACAGATTTTCACAATGCAGGGGGGATACAGGCTTTGATTAAATCCCTTTACGGAAGTATTACAGAATTTAAAGATTGCAGAAATATAAGCGGTGCTAAAATTTCAGAAACAGTAAAAGATATCTGGAGTGACGAAAGGTTAATCCGCCCGACAGATAAACCTGTAACAAACCAACCGGGACTCGGAGTTTTACACGGAAATATTGCACCTGACGGAGCAGTTATTAAAATTTCGGGAGTTGACGAAAGCTGCTATTATTTCAAAGGAACAGCAAAAGTCTTTGACTGTGAAGAAGATTCAATGGCAGCACTCGAAAACGACGAGATAAAAGAAGGGGATGTTATTGTCATAAGATACGAAGGGCCTAAGGGTTCTCCGGGGATGAGAGAAATGCTTGCTCCGACTTCACTTCTTGTCGGAAAAGGACTTGGGACAAAAGCAGCGCTGATTACAGACGGTCGTTTTTCAGGCGGAACAAGAGGTATCTGCGTTGGTCATATTTGTCCTGAAGCATCAAACGGCGGAAATATCGCACTCATAAAAGATGGCGACACTATAGAAATAGATATTCCAAACAGAAAACTAAATCTGCTCGTTTCTGATGAAGAACTTGAAACCCGCAGAAAAGAGCTTAAGCCGTTCACCCCAAAAACTGATTCAGGTTATCTTGCAAAGTACTCTAAACTCGTACAAGATGCCTCTCACGGAGCAATAGTATAATTTTATTTACCCAGCATAACCATAAGAACGGAAATGTCAGCAGGTTTAACCCCGCCGATTCTTGATGCCTGAGCAAGCGTTTTTGGTCTGATTTTAGCCAGTTTTTCTTTAGTTTCAGTTGATATATGTTGTATTGCGGAATAATCAATATCGTCAGGGATTCTGTATTTTTCAAGCTTACTTGCCTGCTCTATCTGAATTTCCTGTCTTTTCAGATAACCGTCATATTTTATCTGAACTTCTACTTCATCGGTAACATCTTCCGTTAACTGTCTTATATCAGTTTCATAATCAAGTTTCTTTATCACATCATAGGTTATATTAGGTCTTTTCAGCAATTCGGCAAGTCTTATACCCCTGTCAATATGTTCCCCATACTGTGCCAAAACAGAATTAACTTCAGAAGTTGCAGACACTTTTGTTGCAGACAATATTTCTATTTCTCGTTTAATTTCAGACATCTTAGCTCTGTAACGGTTATACTGAATATCATCAACCAAACCAACCTTATAGCCTATTTCGGTAAGTCTTGCATCAGCATTATCCTGTCTTAAATGCAGGCGGTATTCTGATCTTGAAGTGAGCATTCTGTATGGTTCTTCAATATCTTTTGTAACCAAATCATCTACTAAAGTTCCTAGATATGAAGAACTTCTTGAAAGCTCTACCATTTCAGAACCGTTTATGTAATTAAACGCATTTATACCTGCAAGCAGACCTTGTGCTGCCGCTTCTTCATAACCGCTTGTACCGTTAATCTGCCCTGCACAGAACAAACCTTTAACCTTTTTAGTCATCAAAGAGTGACTTGTCTGAACCGCAGGGATATAATCATACTCAACCGCATAAGCAGGTTTAATAATGTGAGCATTTTCAAGCCCCGGTAAAGAACGCACCATCTTAACCTGAACATCGGCAGGCAAACTCGTTGAAAAACCCTGTATATAAAGTTCATAAGTACCAAGCCCCTCAGGTTCAATAAATATATGGTGAGAAGGGTTAGAAGCAAATCTCACAATCTTGTCCTCAATAGAAGGACAATAGCGAGGCCCTACCCCGTGGATAAGTCCCTGATACATCGGAGATTTATCAAGATTTTCTTTTATAATTTTATGTGTTTCTTCCGTTGTGCGAGTAAGATAACAAGGAACCTGTTCTCTTATCGGTCTGTTAGGTTTGAACGAATAAAAATGCAGTTTTTCATCGCCCGGTTGTATTGTCATTTTTGAATAATCAACCGTGCGTTTGTCAACACGGCAAGGGGTACCGGTTTTCAGCTTCTTAACAGTAAACCCTAAATTCCTCAAAGAATCTGATAATCCGATTGCGGGCATTTCACCCAATCTTCCTGCCCTATAGGATTTAAGACCGATAAAAATTCTTCCGTCTAAGGATGTGCCCGTTGTCAAAATCACGGCTCTTGCAGAATATTCATTCCCATATTCATCAATTGCACCCGTAATCTCGCCGTCTTTTACAACCAACTCGGTTATACAACATTGTTTTAAGTAAATATTATCCGTACTTTCGATAATATTTCTCATATATCTCATATATTCTTTTTTATCTGATTGTGCACGCAATGCACGAACAGCAGGGCCTTTTGATGAATTTAATATCTTCATCTGAACATAAGTAGCATCGGCAGCTTCGCCCATAACACCACCGAGCGCATCGATTTCTCTGACGAGAGTCGATTTTGCAGGCCCGCCTATTGCAGGGTTACACGGCATAAGTGCGATATTATCTAAATTTAATGAGCAAAAAAGAACTTTTGCACCTAATCTTGCAGCCGAAATTGCCGCTTCACATCCGGCATGTCCGCCGCCAACTACTATAACATCAAATTTATTTTCTAAATATCCCATATATAGATTATACAACAAATGAAAATGTATGCTATAATATGAAATATGAAGAAGAAAATTTTTAGTTGGATTTTATTTTTAGGTTTGTTGGTTTTACCGACAGTGCCTGCTATTGCAGAATCATTTGACTATGTAGGCGGTAGTTTTGACTGGCTTTATATGTCTAATGAAGAACGAACAGAGAGAGTTTCTCATATCTTTAACATTATGTTTCCGAAAGGGTATGTTGCAAACTTTCCTAGAGGGTTCTTAAAGGACAGATTAAAAAACCACCTCAAAGACAGAGCGCACGAAGCACACTACGAAGCAGTCTGCGCAGGTTATACAC
The DNA here is from genome assembly GCA_902765215.1 of uncultured bacterium. Taxonomy (GTDB): domain Bacteria; phylum Cyanobacteriota; class Vampirovibrionia; order Gastranaerophilales; family Gastranaerophilaceae; genus UBA2883. Next base: position 152,293 of record CACWZA010000003.1, read on the forward strand.
ATTACAAAGATGTTGACCTGCAACCGTTCTTCGCAGGAAAATCAAAGTTTGTTTATATGTATGCACTGCAATACCAAAAAGCACCTCAAAAAACATTCTACTATGATGCGATGGGCAAACTTAAATTTATCGACTTCAGATATGGCGACTATCCACAATGCCCATACTACACAAAGAAATATGCAATCAACGGGAAATTAGTCAGAGCAATGTATCTGCAAAACCCTGACACAATGTATATTTTCTCTGATAAAGGTTCTTTTATCGGGGTTAAATATCAAAACAATGTGTACGGGTTTAATTATCAAAGATAACTTGATTTAACTCTGTTACCTTGATAAAGTTTATTTATGGATTGCATAAATAAAGAGCTTTGTATTATAAAAGAGGGTGTTTCCAAGAATTTACCGTATCAGATAAATGAATACGGAAAACTTATTCGTTCAAAAATAGGGCTGCTAATTTTAAAGATGTACGGGGTTAATCCGGGGGAAGAACATTTAAAATTTCTCACGGCTATTGAGCTTACACACACAGCATCGCTCCACCACGACGATGTTATAGATAACGAAACGACAAGAAGAAATTCTCAGACAATAAATTCTCTAAAAGGAAACAAACTTTCTGTTTTGTACGGTAATCTTATCCTTACAAACGCACTAAAAATAATACTTTCAACAGATAATACAATCTTAACAAAACACTTTAATGAAACTATTCAGGATATGTGTAAAGGAGAGCTTCTGCAAAACAGCCAACTCTACAGCATTCCATCATTAGAAGATTACATAGAAAAAAGCAGACTAAAAACGGCATCATTATTCAAAATGGTGGGGCTGGGGCTAAAGATACTCTCAGCAGATATCCCACAAAGTATGATTGATTTTACGGAAAATTTCGGGATAGGATTTCAGATAAAAAACGACTTAGACAACCTGTTGACGACAAAGACAGATATTGAAAACGGAATCTACACTGCACCTCTGATATATTCAGGCGGAACAAAAATAACGGAATATGGTATTGAAAAAACAAAAGCTTTAATAGATAATTACATACAGAAGGGTTTTACCTATCCGGAAAAAGAGAGAGATAATCAGTATAAAAAAGAGTTGATTGGGGTAATGCAATGCTTAAAGAACTAAAAGAGAAATACAACAAATTCGGCGAAGAACATCCGACAGCAAAAGAATGGATAGAAACCTTTATTTTTGTGTTTGTAATGGTTATTCTGATAAGGTATTTCCTTTGTGAAATAAGATGGATACCGTCAGGCTCAATGAAACCAACCCTTATTGAAGGCGACAGAATTGTTGTTGAAAGAGTAACGCATTTTTATAAAAAACCTCAACGCGGTGATATACTGGTATTTTATCCGCCATTTGTAAAAATAAACAAAACCCCTCTCGGAATACTCGCAAGAAGAACCGGAATCGGATGTAACGATGTTGCTTTTATAAAACGCGTTGTAGGGCTTCCCGGGGAAAAAGTTGAAATAAAGAATTTTAAAGACGGCAGACATGTTGTATACATCAACGATAAACCGTTAGAAGAAAAATATATTTTGAGCGAATATGATTATGTGCCTTGTTCAGACACAATGTACTGCGGTCCGATGATTGTACCGGAAGGTAAGTATTTTATGATGGGTGATAACCGCGGGAACTCTGAGGACAGCCGTTTTTGGGGGTTCTTACCTGAGTACAGAATAGTCGGTCGTGCCGTAACCATATTTTGGCCGCTCAACAGAATAAAAAATGTTACAAAATAAAAAATCCGATGGTGCATTTACCCGCATTACTGTTGATTAGACACTAAATGTAACAAATGTAACAAAATTAAAAAGTGCTGAAATCACACCTCTATAACATGTGTTTATATTTATATAATGTAAAAAAACGTGAGGTAAGAAGCATGGGCTTTGAAGTTGGAAAACAAATTACAAGTGTAGAAATTCAAAAGGCAGATTTTAAACAAGCCGACGGAATTAAGAAGTTAAAAGACAACGAGTTTGAAGCAATTTGGAACCGTTTTGATACTAACAATGACGGTAAATTAGACCAAAATGAACAAGTCGGTTTAATGGCATTTATCCAAAATATGGCTGGAGAAGACGGCAAAATAACAAGAAAAGAAGTAAAAAATGCCCGAAATACAGCAGAAAATAAAGATGCAGACCAAACAAATGAATCAAGTGTTCTGCAGCAATTCGGTGACGGTGTCGAAATATCTTACAAGGATATGAAGCGTCTTGCTAAAGGATTTCAGGAATTTGTCCAAAACCAACCAAAAGGCATGAGTGATGTTACAAAAACTGGCGACAACACATTTGAAATTGTAAAAGCAAACGACAAAACAGTCTACACAATGGACGGTCAAGGTCGTATTGCAAAGAGAGCAAACGAAAAAGCAGGAACAACAACATATACATACAACGACAATAATGATGTCCATACAGCAGAAACCACAAAAAATGCGGGAAAAGCTGAACAGGTTGTAACAACAAATACCTATATCTATCCAAAAGATAAAAAGGATACACCGCCTACAGAACTACAACAAAAAATTGTAGAAGGAAATGATCCTGCAAAACAAAAAATCACTGAACAAAATTTCAATATTCTTGAAAAAGATGGTCAGCTTAAATACGACAAAACAAAAGCAAGAGTAACAACAGGAACAGGAGAATCACAAAAAGTTGTTGAAATTACATTCAAAGACGGACAAAAAACCCAACAAACTACAACTGACAAAAACGGAACCGAAATTATAAACTATCAACAAGTAACACGAAACGGTAATAACGTAGATATTCCGTTAACTAGAACTTATACAAGTAAAGAAACCCCGCCTACAGTAACAGACGAAAAGTATCAACGAGGTCAGGCAGCAGGAAATATTGCAAGCAGAACTATAACAAAGGGCGGCAAGAAAGTTCGCACGACTACATACAACCCGGGAGGAGCAACTGTTACCGAGTTTGATGAAGCAGAAAATCCAAAAGAGAAAAAAGTAACAAAATATGCTAAATTTGACAACAAAACCGGTAAAATTGAACCGCAAGACGACTCTAACAAGGTTGAAGAAGTAATTACACAAGGTGATAAAAGAATTACCAATAAATATAAAAACGGAAAAATATCTAACATCACCACTCAATTTACAGATTCAAAGAGTCCGATAAAATCAGCAGAACAAGATATTGCAGGAAAAACAATCCGATACACAACTAAAGACGGAAAAACCATAACCGTTAAGACAAATGACAACGGAGATCCGACAACATTCCCTAGATTCAAAGGTACAAGAATGGAAACTGCAGAAGAAATTGCTGACAGATTAGGTCTGCAAGGGGAAGCAAAAAAAGCATTTATTACTGCAAATCGAGGCAAGATTAAGCCGGGTGTAGCAGTATCTGTTCCAAAAAACCACGCAATAAATGCAAACTTTAAAGCTGAAAACGTAGAAACAGACGGCGCTGCAGAAGCTAAAAAACTGAAAGAATACAAAGCAGAGCAGTACAGAAAGTTTGTAAACAATAATATTGCCCACGCAAAAGAATATGGTGCAAATCTTGCAAAAAATCAAGGTTTACGTCAAACTTGGGCTAGTGGTCCATATCAAGTATATTGTAAACCTACTTATGCAAAAAAAGTCGGAGACAAAACTGTAAGTAGCGGAGCTGATGCATCAAAAGTAACGGGTAACTATCAACAACACTATATCTATAACCCTCAAACAGGCAAAATGTCAGCGATTGAAAACCAAATCAAAGGATTAAAACAGGGTGAACATGTAAAACTTATAACAAGCAACGGATATGCGAAAGTTGTTAACGATGCCGGTCAGGAAAGGCTAATTAAATTAAACTTTAACTCATCTTTGACCGCTACTGTTGACAATAAAGCTGTCAAAACCTCAGACTATAACAAAAACTTCAAAGAGAACTATATAGCAAGCAAAGGTGAACTCAAAGATGCTGATGGAAATGCAATCAAAAATGCTGAAGGAAAAGCCATTAAAACAAACCTTTATGAAGGCAGAATAGTAGACGGGAAAGTACAATCTGTAATGACACATAAAGAAGGTATCGACCTTGAAGCCGCAAATAGAAAGGCACTGGAAAATGCAGATAAAATGGCAAAGGCAAAAGGATATGCAAAAACAGATACCCCATACCTGTATAGCTATAACAAAAACTACTTAGACGAAAATGATGAAAAGCATACATTAGTATATTACGCATATTTCAACAAGAATACTAATAATTTCGTTGATCTCGGATACAAATCAATAGAACGGGCAAGAGAACTATTTGCAGAAGCAACTAAGGAACCCGACACAAAGCACACAACAACTCAAAAACAAACTAATCCTGATGCAGAACCGGGAACTGTTGTAGACGAAAAAATAGCAGACGGACAAACACCCCCTGCCGAAGAAACAAAAACGCTAACACAAGCACAAGTAAACAATCTCGCTAAGAAAAACGGTCTCACAGCAGACACAAAACACGCAGGCGTATACTACAAAGCACAAGGCCACGGGGTTAAAACATATTATGTATACAATACAAAATCAGAAAAATTCGAAAAAACAACAGTAAAGACCGACGAAACTGCAGTAGCAGACAATACACGAGTCGCATCCAAAACTGACGAAGAATTACCACTCCCATCTTATGCAGCGATTACATCGGAAGCGCTGAGAAAATACAATCTTATAGATACGGAAAAACAAGAAATTGAAGAAACTATGAAAAAATATAATCTAAAATTAATAGCATCAAGTAATTTGGACTCACCTAGTGTAATAGATTCTAAGGGATATAAATATAACTACAACAATATGACACATGAATTTGTGCCTGAGGGGTGGCTAAATGATGGGAATAAAGCTAATATTATCCCTGTGGGCGATTCGCAGATTGATGTAGATAAACCAACAGATTGGGATAGCATGGTAGGTCTATACAAGAGCCCGTACGAAACTTAATACTAATAATTAAATAACAATAAAAAGGGTGCCTCCGGTACCTTTTAAACAAATAAAACCCTGCACGCAAATTAATCGTAACAGGGTAAAAGGTGTGTACGTGTATCAATAAATGGATTTCTTTTCTTTAAAAATTTTGTTAATCTGACAAACTTCAAATCAGACAGGATAAACCTGATTAGATATTTACCCCGCTCTAACTGCCTGCAAATGTCTTGAAGGTCATTTCTATGTTCTTTGAGATAACTTTCTTAACTGCTTCCATTTCGGTTGTCAGAGCATTTTGTTCAGTATCTAACTGTTTCAGTCTTAATTCCAAAGTTCTGTCTTCTTTTTGGATAATTTCTGTTTTTGCGTTAATATCAGCAATTTTCTTTTCATACTTACGAACATCACTGTAGTATTTGTTCATAGCATCCTGATAAGCCGCTTCATCGGTTACAGATTCAACGTTCAAATCGTAAACAACATTTGAATCTTCAAGCTTCATTGTTGCAAATCTGCCTGAACCGTCAGTTTCCAGTAACGCATAACTTGTATCTTCTACTTTCTTGTTAATGTAAGTTGCATCGTAGAATTTCAGTTTGTTTTGGTTTTCAATTGGTTTACCATATTCGTCATAAGTTGTTAAACTTTGTACCAAATCTTTATATGTTGTATAACGGGTATGCCCTTGATATTCAAATGAGTAAATACCTGAACCATAGTATTCGTATGAGCCGTCAGGCATTCTCTGAATATAATCTGCAATAGGTTCTTTTCTGCAGTCAGCAACAATTTGAAGCAATGCTGTTTCATCGGTAAGCGACAGATTTTCATACAATTCTGTTAACTTACAGTTACCTACATAAGCAGGAGTATAAACTGTAGAGTAGTCAATAAGCCCGCCTTCACCTTTTTCGTATGCTTCTTCTTTTGTTGCAGATTGAAATACATAACTTGTTTCATCATCAACGGTAGTTGTAGTATATGAAGCATATCCCGTTGCAAATGCACCGACTTCAACTGCCTGCGCAATATCATCTTTAGATACCCCTGGCAAACCTTCATTATCAAGTGCCGCAGCAACTTTTTGGAAGTCTTCATCTGTCCATTTTGAAGTAGATGTCAAATCTAAACCGAGGTCGTTGCTCAACTTCTTCAAATCGACATAACCTTCCTTCAAACCATGGGTTGAAAGTGCATTTTCTAAATCTGTTTTTGTTGAAATATGCCATACATTATCTTTGTCTTTATAACCGAACAAATCATCATAATTGATTTTTCCGTTAGGGAATTCTATCAGACCTTCAGATTCCATATCTTTTAAGGCATTTTCCAAATCTTTTGTTTTCTTATAACTTGATAACGGCTTATAAGTAACTTCGTCATTCAAAGTATAAGAACCATCTTTATTCTTTCTTAGAGTATCAACATCATTATCAAACTTAGTAGCCTGATTCTTAAATGTAACTTCCGGATTCTGCATTTTACGCATTGAACCGGTATAAATGTCGTCAAAGTAGTATGTATTAACAACATAGTTATAATCTTTGTTCGCAGTAGACAACTGATGCCAATCTTCAAGTACTGTATCATTGTAACCGTCACTATATGAGTACTGAGTCTTAGTATAATTTGTACTATCAGGACAGGTTGGAACTTTTGTATTCAAAAGCTGGTTAAAGTAGTTCGCTGATTGGTTTGCTAATGCAACACGAGCCTGGTTAATCTGTTGACCCTCGTATTCGCAGTTAGTCTTACGTGCTGTTAGTGCTAAGTATCTTGCCTGTGATGCTGCCATTCCCATGACAAACTTTCTCCTATTATTGATTACTCGTTTCTTCTACACTCTCTTATTTAATAATTATTTTTTAGAAGTCAAATAATCTATCGGCAAGCTAAGATAAATGTTTAGTAAAGGTCGTCCGATTTCGTACGAATGGTGGATAGGAGTATATGTATAAAAACCCGTGCTAAAACATACTGTTTTAAATACATAAAACAGCGGTTAACACTTGTAATATCTATACTCTACTTGATTTTAAGTCTTAAAACAGAATTAGTCCCCTGACATGCAACAAAAAGCATGTTCCCATCTACATGAAGTCCGTACGGCTGAACAACATCCTTTGTCAAAACAGAACATGCCCCCGAATGTGACAATCTGAGAACATTATTTGCATGATAGTTAGCAACATAAATATTACCCGCTTCGTCACAGGCAAGCGATATAGGGCCTTTTAAGTTATTGCTTTTATAGAATAATACTCGCTTACCGTCAGGCTGAATTTTAAAAATCGCATTATCCGTAAAACTTGAAACATAAAGATTTCCGTATTTATCGGTCGCCACACCGGTCGGGCTTGTAATATTAGGATAACAGCCGTTAGTCTGATTAACATTTGGCTTTGCATTTGCCGCAGCAGTTGCGGGTTTAACATTACATTTACCCAAAGCATCCTGAGCTTTAGTATAATACCCGCTTGATTTTGGTATCATATCAAGATATTTTGCTGCATTTATTTTATCGCCCAACTGAGCACTCAATTTAGCAGCATTATAGATTGCCTCATACTCGTCAGGTTTCCTGGATATAATCTGTTCAAAAACCGATAATGCCTCGTCTGCCTGTTTCAGGTAGTCAAGAAGCGAGCCCAGATTATAATATGCATCAATATAATCAGGATAAAGTCTTATCGCTGTTCTGAAAGATGCTATAGCTTCTTCGTACTGACCTAACTTATAACAATCAATCCCGTGATTGTACTCCAACTTAGCATCAGTCGGAATAACAGGCGCCTGTTCCTCAGCAAATGATTTCACCTGCGGAAAAACAAGCAACGCACAAACGAGTATTATTTTAAATAACTTTTTAATCACAGGCTATTACCCTTATTAAAATTTTATTCTTCAAGAAGTTTAAGTGTTTTCTGATTTTTCTTGGCAAACTCAGAACCTCTTGCTCTTATTGCCATTGCCAAAATTTCTCTCATATTAAGTTTTTCCATATCCTGATAGTTATTTGGCAATCTCAAAGACCAGTTTGCATCACCTGATGTACCCGGTTTGTTGTAAACATCATCAATCTTAAACATATCAGTAAAGAAAATTTGGATATTCTTTGCTTTTGATGCAAACATTTCCGCAAGTTTTACCTTCTTCAGATATTCTGCATCATGCGTAAGATTCCAAATGATTTCATCCTTGTTATCAGCTTCTGCAAACATATCCTCAACGAGGTTTTTAACATGCAGATAACCTTCTTCTGTTTCAACCATATCTTTTGCCCAGAAAGCAATTGGTTCATTATCGTGAGTACCAACCATTGCCCAGACATTTTCTTCAATGTTTCTGCAACGATAAGGGTGATCTTCTTTTTCAGGTTTAACAAATTGAGTCAATCTCATACCCTGAAGCTTGTATTCTTTCATAACAGCATCAACAGGGTTTGTTAAAGTACCCAAATCTTCACATACGATAGAATCCTTATTAAGTCCGCATTCTTTTGCAGCGGCAATAACAATTTTTTCAATAAGCCTGCCGTATTGCTTAATTTGTTCTTTGTTCAAAGTTTTAATATATTTTTCCTTATCAGGTTCAAGTGTATTATCTATATCATCAGGGCCTGCAATTGAATATCTTGACAATTCAGGGTGAAGCGGTGATGAATAAAGTCGGCCTGCACCTTGTTCAGGTAACGGTTTCTTACCTGATTTGTATACCCACGGATCTATAAGCCCTACAATGTGGTCAATTCTCACACCACCCGGGTTATCTTTGAACATCTTTTTATAAAGGTTCTTCATTAAGATACCGCCCTCGCCGAGAGAACCGTCATAGTTATACATTTTTTCAGGATCCATAACAGGGAATCCCCATGCCTGCCCGTCTTTAGAGAAGTAGTCAGGCGGACAACCGAGACACCACCCGGGAAGGAATAATGACTGATAAGCCCACGCATCTCTGTCAGAGAATGCAACCTGACGGTCTGCAATCATTTTAATTTTATGTTTTTTAGCAAACTTCTTGGTTTCTTCAAGTTGTCTGTCGAGCACAAACTGGCAGAACTTATAGAAATCGATATCGTCAGCATATTTTTCTTTAATTTCTGCTATTCTCTTTTCTGCGTTAGCCTTTTCTTCATCATTCTTAGGATTTAGCAGATTCTTATCTAAATCTGATTTCCAGATAGGCCAGTAGTCATTTCCGTTATCAATTGACAATGCTTCATAAAGTGAGTCGTTATCGAGCCAAAAAGCATTTTCTTTTTTGAACTTATCGAACTCTTTTTGAAGTTTCTTTTGATTTTTAAAATTATTCCAAGCCTCTTTAAGAGCCTCTGTTTGAGCTTTGAAAATGTATGAGTAAGCAGTTTTACCCTTATTTTGCTGAGGGTTATTGTCTACAATTTTTTTAAAGGTTTCTTCAGACAAAATATTAAACCAGTCTTTTGTCGTAAGTTGTTTTAAGTCGATGAAAAGAGGGTTCCCTGAGAAAATAGTACCTGTGTAAGGTGATGAATCAGAAGATTTTGTCTTACCTGCAGGTCCCAACTGAATAGCATCAAACAACCCTTCAAAAAATTCTATAACTTCGTGACCTGCTGATGAATTCATTGAGCCAAAGCCGGTATCTTCACCGTCTTTAGAAGGAAAACTTCCGCCGTGCATAATGAAAACAAAATTTTCTTTACCTAAAACTTTTAAAGCCTCTCTTACCGCTTTTTTACATTTCTTACGATCGCAACTCATACATAACTCCTTATAATAAACTAACATCGCTAAACTAAATTTAGCATTGACATGCCAAATTATCAAGAGAAATAAATCCCATGTAAATCTTTGTTAATGATGACTATCCCGACTATCTTGTTTCAAAAGGGCGGTTTTTGATATAATATATTATCAGAGGGAGATAATTATTATGGTTAAATCGGTAATATTAGCGGCAGGTAAAGGTACAAGAATGAAGTCTGAAACACCGAAGGTGCTTCATGAGATTTATTCAAAAACCCTTTTAGGTTATGTAATTGATGCAGTGAACGACACGGGGCTCGCAGACGAAAACTATGTTATTGTCGGGCATCAGGCTGAACGCGTTGAGGAATTTGTAAAAGAAAACTACAACAACGCAAAGACCGTATTGCAATCACCTCAACTCGGAACAGGTCATGCAGTCAGTATGGTTTGTCCTTATCTTGAAAACTTTGACGGAGAAGTAATTATCCTCTGTGGTGATACCCCGCTTATTACATCTGATACCCTCAAAACCTTTATAGAAGCTCACAGAGAAATGAAATCTGATATTACCGTTATGAGTGCTGTTTTTGATAACCCGACAAACTACGGAAGAATAATAAGAAATTCTGACGGCTCACTCAACTCTATTGTTGAAGAAAAAGATGCAACACAGGAACAGAAAGCGGTAAAAGAAATCAATGCGGGAATCTATTGTCTTAACTGGCAAAAAATCAAAAATGCGTTCTCTCAATTGAAAACAAACAACGCACAAGGAGAATATTACCTCACAGACATTATCGAATGGGGAAACAAAAACGGGTTAAGCGTAAATGCCCATATTCTTGAACGAAACGAGGAAATCTATGGTATAAACTCAAAACTCAACCTTGCAGAAGCAACAAAAATGCTCACCAAAAGAACATTAGACAAATTCATGACAGACGGTATCACAATAATTGATCCTGATTCAACATGGATAGACCCGCAAACAGAAATCGGAAAAGATACGATTATTTACCCGTCCACATACATTGAAGGTGTAAATAAAATCGGCGCTAACTGCAAAATAGGGCCTTTCGCCCATTTAAGAGGCGGAGTAACGCTTGAAGACGATGTAAAAATCGGGAACTATGTTGAGGTTAAAAAAGCCCACATAAAAAGCCACACAAACGCCTGTCATCTGACTTATATCGGAGACAGCGAAATCGGCTCTAATGTAAACATAGGAGCAGGTACAATCACAGCAAATTATGATCCGTTATCAAAAGTTAAGAGTAAAACAATTATTGAAGATAATGCAAAGATAGGCTCAAACTCAGTTCTTGTGGCTCCCGTAACAATAGAAGAAGGAGCAAATGTAGGAGCACTTAGCGTTATTACAAAAAATATTTCAAAATGGTCACTTGCAATAACAAGAGCACCTTTGAAAATTTTTGAAGGCTGGGTTTCTAAGAAACTTGGCAAATAGGGGTATTTTGTGAACGAGAAAAATATTAAATCTCTATCTGACTACAAAGAAGAAATACACCGTTGTTCCAAGTGCGGTTTGTGTCAGGCTGAATGTCCGCTGTTTCAGGCAACCGGAAACGAATGTACCGTTTCCAGAGGCCAGTTTGTAATGCTCGACGGCATTGTAAGGGGCAAACTTAAAATGAACAAAACCGTGAACAGATACCTCGATTTGTGCCTAAAATGCGGTAAATGTTCAGATTTCTGTCCGAGTGACATTGACATTGTTGATATTCTGCTGACAGCAAAACACGAATATTTTAAAAACTCACTCGAAGGCAAAATTTACGCATTCTTAGAGTCAAAACCAATTTTTGACACTGCTTTAAATATCATCAAGTTTTTCACCAATATTTTTAGCAGGAAAATAAAATCAAAACCGTTTGACACAAAAGCAGTCTATTTCGGAGGATGTATTTCTGCCCTGAAACCAAATATCAAAAACTATGTAACAACCCTTCTGAACAAAATGCACATAGAAGTAATCCCGACAGATTTCAACTGTTGCGGAATGCCGTTTTTAACGACAGGAAATCTTGAACGGTTTGAACAGGTTATAAAAGAAAATATTTCAAAACTGCCTGATAACTGCGAATATTTAATAACCGACTGTGCGAGCTGCGAGTGGGCATGGAAACAGTATTCAAAATACTTAAATGACGACGAATTGAAAGAACAACTAAAAAACATAAAAATTAAAAGCATTTACGAACTGATTGCATCAAACGGGATAAAATTTGAATCAAAAAAAGAATACAATCTGACCTACCACAAACCTTGTCACACAAAGGATAATGAATATAATGCCATTACAGACATACTGACAAAAATCGAAAACAGTTCTTATTCCGAACTCTACGATTTTGACAAGTGCTGCGGTTTCAGCAGCTACGAACACCCGCTGACTCTCTCGGAAACAAACCCGATAAGAAAAAATAAAGAAAAAAATATCAACAACTCAAATGCAGATTTTGTCATAACAAACTGCGTCGGCTGTCTTACCGCCTTAAAAATGATGAAAACAAAAGCAAAACCAATCCGTCTGATATCGTTCCTGAAAGACTTCTGCAAAATCAAATGAGCCCAAATGATAACTGAATTTCAGTATTATTAACTTTTGTTAAAGTTTGCAAATTTTAGGGTTGTAGGCATGTACAAACATGGTTTAAAATATAGTAGGAGTATAAGAAAAGAAATACATTTACCGAGTTTAGTCTGCAATTCATTAAACAACAACTATTTACCCGTACTATTTAACTATTAATTTTATTCTAAATCGCGAAAAGGAATTGCCACGACATATAACTTGATAAATCTATGGTTTATCGGGGGATTATGAACATCAGGGGATTTGTTATTGGGATATTGATGATTTTTGTCTTCAGCATGCCTGCATTTGCCGGATATGTAGACAATTTCACCAGAGACAACCACATTAAAGAGGCATTGGTACTTCTTGAAAACAACGGGGCAGCAGAAGTATTTGAAAACCTGGAAGAAAACAGTGTAAAAATAGCATTCTATGATTTATCACAAATATCTTACGGTTATATGAACCACTTTGCCGTAAACTCAGTAGATACCTTCGGCAACAGATATATTTTGATAAATACAAAGTACAAAAATGCAACACCGGAAGAACTGGCATGCATTATCGCACACGAAAGTTTTCACAAACTCAAAGTAGCAACCTACGAGGAAGAGTACACTGCAACACAAAAAGAAGCACACTACTGGAGTATCTTAAAAGTTAAGGGCAAAGAATACAAAAGTTCTCCGCTGCTTGCAAGACTTGATAACCTTAACAACTTAAGACTTGCATCAACAAAAGAGAAAAACCTCATTCAGGAAAAAATCAACAAAAGTCCTTTCTACAAAAAACAATTAGCAACCAGATAATAAAAACTCTCATTATTATGGTAAAATATTCTCATAGTAATAGAGAGTTTTTATGTCAAATTTTGATTTTTTAAAAGATGTAGATGAGGATCTTTGCAGACTAATTAAAGATGCAGAGAAGCTTTACAGAGACGAATACTTTGAGCAGTCAATCGTTCAGACAAGACGATTTGCGGAAAATGTCTGCAGAAGTTTGCTCGGGGAAAGACTTATTCCCGACTCGACTTTTGATGAATGTCTTGCAACACTTAACGACCTTTTCACAAAAAATATCCGCCAAAGAGAACTTATCAGCGATTTATACTTTTTAAAAGCGCAGGGTAACGCATCCGCTCACGGCAAAAAAGTTAAACAAGACGGTAATATTGCACTCGACTGCATAAAAAGAGCGTTTGAACTCGGTATAAATTATGCCGTTATGACAGGTGGCGACAAGAAACTCGAGAAACTCGAATTCTCTGAAGAAGTGCTTGTCATGGGAGAAAAAAAGAAAAAAGGGAAACTGAAAGAAAAATATATCGCAAAAAAGAAACAGGCAAAAAAGAATAACCAACTCTATAAAAAGAAAAAAGATCAGGCAAAAGAATATGTTTACCCAAGTCTGGTAGAAAACCCAAAATCAGCAACAAAAATGAACTTTGTAGGCGGGCTTATTCTACTGCTTGCAATCGCATTCTATATCTACATAACCTTTTTTGCAAAATAAAAGACTTAATTCCCAAGCGCTTTTTTAGCCTTTCGCCAGAGTTTGTCGTATTCCTCAAAGGTATATTCTTCAAGCGGTTTTTCAGCAAGTTCTTCCATCTTTCTAAACCGTTTCATAAACTTAGAATTTGCTCTCAGCAAAGACTGTTCAGCATCAATCTTGTACCAGCGGGAAAGGTTAACCGTTGCAAAGAAAATATCACCCATTTCGTCTTCCATTGCATCTTTGTCACCTGCCTTAACAGCTTCAAAAAACTCATCATACTCAGATTTTATACAATCTTTCAGAGTTTCAACACAATCCCACTCAAACCCGACTTTTATTGCTCTTTTACTAATCTTCTGACACGCCATTAGGGCAGGTAAGTTCTTTGGAATACCGTCCATTTGGGATTTTCGGTCTTTCTTTTCTTCTTTTTTAAGCTCTTCCCATTTCTCAACAACATCCTGCGGGGTTTCGACATGTGCATTGCCGAAAACATGAGGGTGTCTGTGAATAAGTTTATCTTTTAACTCTTTAGCAACGGCCTCAATATCATAGTCACCTTCTTCACTCGCAATTTGTGAATGTAAAAGTACCTGAAGCAAAACATCGCCGAGTTCTTCTCTCAAATGCTCAGGCTTACCCTCTCTGATTGCCTCTACTGCCTCATAAGCTTCTTCCAGCATGTTAGGAGTAAGCGATTCATGGGTTTGTGCTCTGTCCCACACACACCCGTTTTCACTTCTCAAAACTTCAATTACCCCAATCAATTCTTCCAGTTGCTTATATTTCATCAATAAACTCCCCTCATCAATATCATTTTATCATAATCAGATATTTTCTTTTAAAATTGTTTTGTAACAAATTGATACAAACTACTTTAAAATATTTGTAAATTTTTGTAAAATTGAGAATACAATTTGGCAAAAATCACGCGTTTTTTGCGTTGATATAATTGTGAAGGTGAAATTTCAGGAGTGTGTGAAATGTTAGAAATTCAAAATCAGCCACAAATCCAAGCAACATCTGCAGTAAATTTCAAGGGAGGGCGTGATTACGAACGCTATTCTTTTGATGACGAAATGCCGGACAGTTTCGATAAAGCAGGCATTGAGGCAGAACGCGATGAAAAACTAGACAAGATTAACGAGTCAAAAAGTCAGTTTGATTCGCTGGCAGACGAACTTGAAAATTCTGACAACAAATTAGTTCAAAAATCAGGGAAACTTATCAGATTCGGTGCTACAGCACTCGGAATTGTAGGTACATTCGTTGTAGCAAAATACTCATCTAAGATGGCTATTGAAACTCTTAAATCAGTAGCAAAACACCCTGCAATCAAAACGACACTCAATACATTAAAAGAAGCAAAAAAACCTGCAGGCGACGCAGCAAAAGCAATCAAAGACTTAGCAGGTAAGGCTCTTGAAAATCCAAAAGTTAAAGAAGGTGTAGAAAAATTCGCTAACTCAAAAGTTGTAACTGCAGCGAAAGAAATATTAAAGAATGAAAAAGTAGCAAAGGTTCTTGATCCTTTAAAGACTACAATCGATTCTATAAAAGGAATTAAAATCAACGGAAAAAGTATACAATCAACAGTCGAAAATATAATGGCAGGTGCTACAACAGGCTCTGTTATCGTTGATGACTTAACCGGCAGAAATAATGATAAATCAGTAGTAGATTTAGCAACCGGTGTATAAGGAGATTCAGAATGGATATATCAATCAGACCATCAGCAACAGCTCCAATATCTTACAAAGGAGAAACCGTTCACAGATTTGGCGAAAAAGTTCGTGATAACTCTACAGAAATCACCGCAGGCGGTGGAGCAGGGTTCGCAACTTTTGCAACCATCAACCAATCTTCTAAAATCGGAAACGGACTTGTAAAAGCAGTTAAAGGTTCTAAAGCGCTCAAGGTTGAAAAACAAGCACAAATTCTTGAACTGATGAGCAAATTCAAACCATTGGCAAAATTCACAAACAACCCGATTGTTAAAAAAGTGGCAGGCGGTCTGGCGGGTTTATCAGCAGCAACAACATTAGTCGGTTCAACCGCTAAAATCGCTGATACATACAGTTTCTTAAGCAACCAAAACCCAATGGCATAAGCTGAAAATATGAAAAAGATTTAATAAAAAAGACCTGATAAAAATCAGGTCTTTTTAGTTATAAATTGTTTCCAATTATGCTTTTGTTGTCTGAATAAACAAACTTATCAAATCATTTAATGCAGCATACTGCTTTTGATAGTTTTGAGTTTGTTTTTCAAGATTTTGGATTTTTCTCTTATATTCCTGAATAGTCATCTGACATTCCTTAGCAGATTCTTTAAGATTTGCCTGAACTTCCTGTGCTTCAGTCAAAACACTCTTCATAGAAATACCCAAAGCTTCCATTGTTTGTCTTATAATCTGAGCCCCTGTGTGTCTTGTAACACCGCTAGGCAACTGAGAAATAAGTTTCTTCAATACAACAATATTTCCCGGCATTTCAGAAGCATCAGCAGGTTTTTCTTCTCTGTTCATAAAATCGTTAAAGGTTTCTTTTTCTTCTGATGCATCGTCCATTTTTTCACCGAACAAATCTGCCATACCTAAATCAGCAGGTTCGTCCTCAATGCTATCAGATAATAAACCATTATTAGTTATTTCGCCGAGAGCCTCAACATCAACACCTAAGTGTTCAGGTTCTTCAAAAGAAGGAGTGCTTTCAACACCTGCTTCCAATTCAGACTGTTTTTTCAAGGCTTCAACTATCTTTTTCCCTACGCCATCATTTAAATTACTCAATGTAATGTCCCTCTTATTTAATATATTTAGCTATGCTTATTATAATAAAAATATTTATTTTAGGCAAGAAGTTATCAAACTTTCAATAAACGAAGTAAAAAAAGACACAACTCTTAACATTGTGGTTAATATATTTGTAATTAAATAGTGTTAGTAATACAATAGTACTAATGGAGGTGTACCGGGTTGGAATTAAAAACCTTACCGGTCGAAAATATAAATTAAGGAGACAACAACAATGAAATCAAGAAGATTCTTATTTACGTCTGAATCAGTAACAGAAGGACACCCCGATAAAGTATGTGACCAGATTTCTGATGCTATTTTGGACGAATTTTTGACAAAAGATACTCAGGCAAGAGTAGCGGCTGAAACCACAGTAACAACAGGTATGGCACTTGTATCAGGTGAAATCACCGCTGATTGCTATGTAGATATTCCACAGGTAGTTAGAGATACTATCAAAAATATCGGATATGTCGGTGAAACAAGCGGCGGCTTCGATTGCAACACTTGTGCGGTATTAACAAGTATTGATGAACAATCAACAGATATCGCAGGCGGTGTAAACAAGGCATTGGAAACTCGTTCTGAAAACGCTGATGTATCAGTAAAAGAAACTGAAGAATTGGGTGCAGGCGACCAAGGCATTATGTTTGGTTACGCATGTAACGAAACCCCTGAGCTTATGCCTTTACCAATAAGCTTGGCTCACAAATTGTCTTTCAGACTTGCACAAGTAAGAAAAGACGGTATTTTAAACTACTTAAGACCGGACGGAAAATCTCAGGTAACTGTTGAATATGTTGACGACAAACCTGCAAGAATACACACAGTATTGCTTTCAACTCAACATAACCCTGAAATTGACGGTATTAAAAACAATTCTGAAGTTCAGGCAATCATCAGCCGCGACTTAAAGAAATATGTTATAGACTATGTATTTGAAACAGAATCAATCAAACCTGATTCAGAAACAAAAATCTTAATCAACCCATCAGGTCGTTTCGTAATCGGCGGGCCTCAGGGTGATGCAGGCTTAACAGGCCGTAAGATTATTGTTGATACCTACGGCGGATACTCTCGTCACGGCGGCGGAGCATTCAGCGGTAAGGATCCAACGAAGGTTGACCGTTCTGCTGCTTATGCTGCAAGATATGTTGCAAAGAACATTGTTGCTGCAGGCTTGGCTGACAAGTGCGAAATAGAATTAGCATACGCTATCGGTGTTGCTGAACCTATCTCTGTATTTGTTGATACCTTCGGTACAGGTAAGATTTCTGATGACGAAATAAGCAAAATCGTTACAGAAAACTTTGAACTTAGCCCTATGGCTATTATCAGACAATTTGATTTGAGAAACCTGCCTGCTAAAAACGGCGGCAAGTTCTATCAAAGACTTGCTTCATACGGACATATGGGAAGAACTGATTTAGTCGTTCCATGGGAAGCAACTGATAAAGCTGAATTGCTAAAAAAAAATCTCATGATGGCAACAACTTGCTGCTAAATATTGATAAGTAAAGATGGGTTATTTATCAAACAAAGATATACCCAGAACAGATAACATAATGAAAACGACCTTGGCGCAATCCCAAGGTCGTTCTTTATATTAGTATTTTTTTTTGATTACTTGATTTTAAAGACTACATTTGCAACAGCGGTAACCTTTTTCTCTATTGAACCCGTATCATAGATACCACCGTCAGAAACATCGGTAGAATTAGCCGCTGTAATCTGGAATACACCCATCTTAACAGACTGAATCTTACCCGTTCTGTTTCTTGTTGCCTTCAACATAGCAGATGCTCTCTGTTTAGCATCTTTTGTCGCATCTTTTAATAATTCAACCTTTAAATCAGAAATCTTTGAATAGTAATATTCTGGAGCATTAACATCAATATCTATACCCTTATTCATCAAATTTGTAATATCAAGTGAAAGTTCTTTTATTTTTTGAACATCATCAGATTTTACCGAAACAGGCTGATAAAGATTATAATAATCAACTTCGTTTGAAGAATTTCCGTTTGGCAGCATCTTATAAGAATTATATCCGTGAGCAGTTTTTATTTCGATATTCTTTTCATCAATTCCCTTTGATACCAAATATGCTTTTACTGTCGGAATTTGTTTTTGGACAACATCGTAAGCAATTTTTCTTGTTTTTTGCTTTGTCATAATATCGAAAGTTAACACACCGTTATCAGACTGAACAATTTTTGATGCAGAACCCGTAACAACAATCCCGTCACTTGGAAGCGCAGAAGATACAATCTTTGTTGCTATCACAAGTCCTAATGCCAATACTAAAGCAAGTGCCAAGATTTGAAACTTTTCTAATTTTTCTAAAAACTCTTTCATTTTACACCCCTCATTTTATGTTCGAACAATAATCTCACAGATATTATATTGCAAAAAAAATTTTTACAACATCAAATAAATTTGATATAGTATAACTATGCTCGATAAATATTTGGAATTTTTAGAATACTTAATGGGAAGCCTGAATAACTATTTTAACTCTCAAGCCCCATATATAAAATGCAAACTCGGATGTTCAAAATGCTGTTCAAACGGCGATTACCCGTTTTCGGAAATCGAGGTCGAACTTTTAAAGCTTGGATTTAATAAATTAGACGATGATAAAAAGAAAACTATCCTGACAAAAATCGGGAAAATCAAAAAGGATAAGGCAAAAAGCACAAAAACACCTTTTACTTACCCGTGTCCTTTTCTTATAGACGATGTCTGCTCAGTGTACGAATACAGGGGAATAATCTGCAGAACCTTCGGGCTCATTTACCTTAAAGAAGGCGAAAAAATGAAAATACCTTTCTGTGCGTATGAAGGACTTAATTACTCAAATATTTTAGATAAAGAAAAAGATATGCTTATGGCAGACAAAATGCAGGAACTCGGAATTGAAGTCGAACCTAAAGCATACAATATACACTATGACTTTTTAACAAGCGAAAAAGTCGCTCACGCCTTCGGGTTTGAATACGGCAAAAAAGGCTCTCTTATAGATATATTATCTGAGGACGAAACCTTTAAAAGTTAACCTTCCAACGATGAAAGGAACTCTTTGTTAGCATCTAAAGTAGCTTTTGATGCTCTTACAGAGTATATCGGTTTTGTCGAGAAAATTTCTTTTGCAGCGTTTTGAAGATCTTCTTTAGTTAAAGAATCAATAGCCGCATAGATTGAGTTTAATTCTTCAATTCCGTTTTCTGAAGTCAAACCTTCAGACAGTCTTAACACATGATTTGTCTGAGATTCGCCTGCTTCAAGCAACTGGCGTTTGAAGCCAAGTTTTGCGGATTCAAACTCTTTACTTGAAAAATCACCGCTCACGATTTTCCCAATCTGCCTGTGGAAACCTTCTATAGATTTTTTCACATTGTCATAACTCTTTAAATCAGGACTGTCTGTCGTAGTTAAGATACCACACAACAACAATCCGCTGTTATATGATGACATCATAAGGTTTGATTCAACGCTGTATGCCAGTTTTTCTTTTTCTCTGAGGTTATTAAATAAGCCTGTATCATCCCCTCTGCCGAGAACATAGTTCAGAACGGAATATGTTGCCTTATCCTTAGGAGTGTTACGCATATTGAATTTATATGCCTGAACAACATCTGCCTGAGCAGTATTTGCAACTTCCTGAATAACCTTGCTTGCTCTTACCGGAGTATAATCTCTGAAGTTTTTAGGACTGTTTTCCTTGAACTTAGGCAACTCTGATAACTCATGAGTAATAACATTTTTAATCTCAGGGTATTTGTCCATCGGAACACTTGCCGCAAATGTGAACGCACCATTCTCAACAAGATATTGGTGCAAGCCCATTACTTCCTCAATCGTAACCTTATCAATATTATTCAAAATATCCTGTCTTGAATAACCGCGAGGGGAATTAGGGAACAAGGTTCCTTTTGCGTTATCAAACGCACTCGGCTGCTGAGTCAGTAACTCAGTCTTTAAATCTTTCTTTGCTTTTTCAAAAGCTTCAACTGATAAATCAGGGTTCAACAAAGCATTCTTCATTATCCTCATTGAGATAGGAAGATTCTTTGCTGGCAATTCTGCCTCATAGTACATGTGTCCGTTCGTAACCCCCGAAAAGGCAGAAATATTGTTCTTGTCAACGAGGCTTACAACCTCATCAGACCCTTTAATCAGCATCTGTTCCAAAACATCAGAAACACCCGGTTTTGTATGAGCAGGGATGTTTGATGATATATATGCTGAATATGAAGCGATACTGTTATTTGTATTAATAAGTGCAACATCACAGTTATTATCCAGCTTAAAGGACTGAACTTTTTCCGTATGTAAAGGCTTTTTCGTTACTTTATCTGAGGAATGAGTCCCTGTAAAGCTGACTGATTTTGCCTTGAAATGGTTAGTGTTTATTTCTTCTGAAGTGACTTGTTCAGGGTGAATAACCGCAATTGATACTTTGTTTAAATCATAATATTTTTTGCAGGCATTAACCAAATCATCAGCAGTTATACCGTCAATAATTTTTAAAGCATTCTCATATTCATCATCAGAATCAGTAAGAGAATTTTGCCCGATCATATAATTCAAAGACTCAACATCATCGTATCGTTTTTCAAATTTCATTTTTAAAGCAGTCTTTAAGGTTTCCATTTCTTCGTCGCTTGGTGCTTTAAAGTTTGAAATGATGTCGTATACAGATTTAAGTGCTAATTCAGAATTGTCCTCTGTCGTAGTATAAGTCAATGACAACAAAGAACTGTCGGTCGGTTCTGTTCTGAATTTTTCACTTCCCGCACTAACCTCAACATTATAAGGTTCAAGCGCTTCTGTCGTTTTGGAATGTTTTTTATTAAATAAGAAGTGATTTAATGCAAGAAGCTCTATATTTGCTTTTGAATCATTGTTTGCAGGGCCGGCAAAACAAAGTACACCCGTCGTTCCTACAGCTTTCTGTGAAATAATATCTTTTCTCACAGGACTCTGAATTGGTGTTAATTCTTCAAGTCTGCGGTCAGGATTTTTAGGGTTCTCACCTTTAAAATTCTTTGCTATAAGTTCAATTGCTTCATCAGGATCTACATCACCCGTAACAACCGTAGTCATATTTGCAGGGTAATAGTTGTTTTTGTAGTAATCCATAACCTTTTTACTGTCAACATTCAGGATATTTTCAACAGTTCCCGCAACAATATCAGGGGAAGTTGTCTTAATATCGAACAGATTTCTTGCAGCAGTATTCATAGCAATTGTATCAGCAATATCAGAATACATATTTATCTCTGATGTAACAGGCCCGTGTTCCTTTTCGGTCATTTCATCAGACATTTCAAGATTATTCATCATTGCAGACTGCATTTTTACAATTGTTTCAAAGTCTTCCTTCTTAAACTGAGGGATTGAAATTGTATAGTTTGTTTCGGCAAAATTCGTTGATGCGTTTGTATATCCGCCCATTTCACTAACCTTGCGGAACACATCACCTTTGCCCAATTTCATATAGCCGTTTGTACCTTTTGTACCGTTAAATGCCATGTGCTCGCAGAAATGGCTGATGCCTCTTTCATCATCCTTTTCATTCAAAGCACCGGTATTAACGTATGTATTTAATACAGTTTGAGCACTCTCTTTCGGAGCAATATAGACTTTTTGACCGTTATTTAATTTGTAACAATGAATTTCCTGCCCGTTAGACAAGGTTTTAACACCTGTCTTTGTATACCCGACAGGAACAGAAACATTGTAATCAGGTGTAACATTTGGCATTTTTGTTTGCTCAACCGTTTTGTCGGACACCTTTTCATCAGAAGCCGCAGGTGGTTTGATTGGTCCTATACCGCCTGTTCTGACATTATTTCTAAAATTATCCAGATAAGAATTGTTATAGCTATACATAAAAATCACTTCAGTCTATATTTATATAAAACCTCACAATCAGATTTTTTGCCAGTTTTAAGGCAAATATTTACAATCCATTATAAGATATTTCTTATATGACAATCTGTTCCGCCTGTTTTTATCATATTATACTTATCGGCAATTGCCCTGACTGTCTCTGAAGTATGAAATCTAAAGAACTTTCTGTGTCGTTGATACGGATAGTATACTTCCATGCCATCTAACCCGATTGATATAAGCTTTTGGACAAATTTTTCCAAATCAATCGCCCAGCAGCAGGCAGGGTGAGCAAGAACAGCAATCCCTCCTGCCTGATGAATTGCTTCTATCAGTTTCTTTACATTTCGTCTTGCAAAAATTCTTACTATGTCAGTATCCGTACCTCTTTTTGATTTTGCCATAAATCTGCTTATAACAGGACTGTCAACATCAATACCATACGCCAAAAGATGCATAAACACATATCCGTACCAACAATCAAACTCAACCCCTGTCATAAGAATAGGATCGTGGTACTTTTTGTGACCTTCAACAGTATTATGGTCGCAAATAGCAATTTTTCTGAAGCCGTAATCTCTTGCCTGTCTGATAATGTCCTCAAACTCGGCATTCCCGTCAGAATATTTTGAATGAATATGCAAATTTACAAAAC
Source organism: uncultured bacterium (assembly GCA_902765215.1). GTDB lineage: Bacteria > Cyanobacteriota > Vampirovibrionia > Gastranaerophilales > Gastranaerophilaceae > UBA2883. The sequence goes on from CACWZA010000003.1 coordinate 175,458, forward strand.
CAAAATATTCATCTTCCTTAAAACTTCTTATTTGTGCTTTTATTTCTTCAATATGTTCAGTCATAATTATGATTCTTTATTTACAATTAGATTTTATGGTAATAAAATTATACAATAAAGGGGTAAATAAAGAAATAAATTTTTCTGTATTTATTAAAAGTGAATTATGGCGAAAAAAAACAGTACAATATTTGAAATATTTCTTCAGGGTATAGGTCTGTATTTTACAAACATAGACCGTTTCCTGTGGTATATGTTATTCCCTGTTTTCGGACAGCTTGCAGGGTTTATTATGACAATAGTAATTTTGTATCTGTTTAACGAATACAACACCGTCATACTTGCAAATTTCCCTGTTCTGAGAACGCCGTCATACATGAATATCGCACTCGGAGTAATTTTCATTCCTGTAATATTTGTCTGGGTAAAGGCTCTCTGGGACTATATGGTAGCCTATGCTGCCGTTAACTCTATGACGGAAAATATGCTCAAATCAGAACGAGTCTACGACTTTCCGGCTCACACAATGATGGTTGAGCGAAGATGGTTATCCTACATAGGACTTTGCATACTGTTTGCAGGATTACTTTTGTTATCTGCAACCGTAATCTTTGCAGGGTTTGTCTGGGTTCTGATGGTATACTATGCATTTATATTCCAAATCTTTTTATTTGAGCCTGAACTTTCCCCTGCGGACTGTTTTAAAAGAAGTTCTTCTTATGTTCGCGGAAACTTCAAACAAACATTAACAATGATAGTACTCGTCGGAGGACTGACCTATGTTATTCTTCCTCAGATAATACTGACCTTCCTTACATCAGTGAAAGCCATAAGCTCACTTAAAGATATTATTCAGCCGTACATAACAGAGGCATCACTGGATTGGATAAATATGGTTCTTTCCGCTGCGGGAATACCGCAATTATCACCGACACAAGTTGCATTATTTTTAATTCAGACAGTTATAATCATTATAGTAATTCAGCTATTATTACCGCTAAGAGTTATTTGTATGTGCCTTTGGTATAAAAATTTCCATAACGATGCGGGAGCAATGAAAAAGATTGATGACAGAATATTAGAACGCGCCGGAACGCACAAAAATCCGAAGAAGAAAAAATAGATGTTTGTATGTAAGAATTGTAAATCAGTGGATAAATTTGAGTTGATGTTTTCTCCCGATTACAAGGGGAGCAAATCATTCAAAAACGCCTACAACGACAAAAACGAAATCGAAATAACCGTTGACGGTTATACATTTGTCCCTGATTTAATCTTCATGAACCAGTTCGCGGTGTGTAAATACTGCGGACAAATATATATGTGGGACTACGAAGACGGTTATCAACAGAAATAGAGGCATAATATGAGAAAAAACAACAGAGGAAATAATGAATTAAGACCTATAAAATTCACAAAAGATTTTACTAAACACGCACTAGGCTCAGTCCTTGTGGAATTTGGCGACACAAAGGTTATAACAACCGCTTCGGTTGACCACAAAAAACCAAAATGGATGGATGAAGACGACAACAGAGGCTGGGTAACAGCTGAATATTCCCTGCTCCCTTCTGCAACAAATACAAGATGCCAGAGAGAAAGAACAAAAGTTTCGGGCAGAACCCACGAAATACAAAGACTTATCGGAAGAAGTCTGAGAGCCTGCGTTGATTTATCAAAAATGCCTAACCTGACTATAACAATCGATGCCGATGTAATACAGGCAGACGGCGGAACAAGAACAGCAAGCATCTGCGGCGGCTTCCTGGCGCTGAAAGATGCCGTTGAAAAACTTATCAAAACAGGCGATTTAAAAGAAAACCCTATAATAGAACCAATCGGAGCAATCTCAATCGGCTTACATGATGACACTATCCTTCTTGATTTAGACTACGAAGAAGATTCTCATGCCAGAGTAGACTCTAATGTTGTCCTGACTAAAAGCGGTAAAATTGTAGATTTTCAGACCACTTCAGAAGGGGAACCTTTTGAAAAATCACAAATGGACGAACTTTTCAAAATCGCAAAATCAGGGATAGATAAAATTATATCTATGTATTAACCCAATTTTATACCCGTAAATTAATATTTCTTAATATTTATTGCTTGAAAAAGCAATAATCTTAATTATATATACTTTATATATACAAGAGATAGATTATAGGACGGATATATTTTATGGGTATCGCAGAACGAATAGCAAGATTGCTTGATTTAACACTTGGGGACAACGGCTTTCCACCTTACAGATTAAATGAAGACGGAACACCTGTTACACCTGTTCAAAGAAAAGCAGCAACCGAAATTACATCTAAAAATTACGGTTTGCCAATTAACACAGCAGATTTCTTAGTCCAAAGAGATCCGACTGTTGCTTACGCATAATTTAGAGAATACAAGCAAGCACCATAAGAATCATAGCACCAATCTGAAGGGCGGTATTTAAGCCCTGCTGAAATTTGTTGCTGTCATATCTGTCCGCACTCTTTTGCCCTTTTGCGGCGCCCTCTAATCTGTCAAGACGCTCTATCTCACTATCTCCATAAAATTCGGTATCAAAAACACTATCTTCAAGACGAGCCAATCTGTCACTATTATCTTCATCTTCAAATGTATCATGGAATAATCTTCTCTCTAATTTTGACAATCTTGAATTTATACCGAAACCACCTGATGAACGGGTTGAATTGCGCTTAAGTCTGTCGATACCCCAATCACTCCACGCATCGTCATCAGCACGATATTCGGGAATCTCATATTCATCGTCATCACATTCTGCAATAGTATCGGGAACATAGTTTTTATAAACTTTGCCTTTTATTCGTTCTACTCTTGTGTAAAAATCATCTGTGTCATAAACACTATTAAACAGGCGTTTTTCTATAGCTACCAAACGGGAATGAAGTGATTGATTCGGAACGGGCTTAATGCTTAAATGTTTCTCAACCTCCTCAACCGCGGGATAATCAACACTGCTGTCCTCTTTGTATTCTTCAGCCTGAGCGAGTGTATCCACGCAAGGCGGAATTTCCTGCCCGATAACATCAGCATTCAAATCTTTTGCCAAGTGTTTTAATCTGTCAGTATTGTTACCTGACTTTTTTGAACCATAAACATATTCTTCTAACCTTGACAGTCTGGTTTCCGTTTTCTGATCCTGATAAGTAATCCCCAAAACAGAGTTTTCCATCTTTGACAAAGTATCCGTTACTTTTTCAGCGGCAGAAACTCTGCATATAATAAATAAACAAAGAAACATAATTATCACAAATTTTCTCATTTTAAAACCTCTTATTATTACGGGCTTTACGACAAAACACACCCATTTTTATGATAATTATTTCTTTCAAAAAACACTATTAAACAGGTTTTGGATATTGAAATCCAAAAACTAATCACAAAATAGTAGGAGTAAAGTATTAATATTCAATCCCTCGTCTGGCTGATACACCTATATCCCAATAGTGTTTTACCGGCTCAATTTTTGAAACAAGGTGCGCCATCTCAATAATTTTAGGGTTAGCATCACGACCGGTCAAAACTATTTCCATATCATCAGGCTTATTCTTCAGAACCTCGACTACTTCATCAACATCAACAAGTCCTAGTGCTATTGCTATATTGATTTCATCAAGAATAATCAATTTGTATTCATCATTTTCTATTGCGCGTTTTGCAACATCCCAGCCCTCATTTATAGCCTTTTTATCCTCGTTTGTAATATTTGAAGAATAAACAATTCTGTCTAATCCTGCCTGCATAATAGTGAGGTTTTCCTGAATCTGTCCTGACAAGTTTCTGAAAGATTTCAACTCGCCATAGTTATCCCCGCCTTTGGTGAACATTATCAAAAGCACTTTCCAGTTTCGGCCCAAAGCACGCATAGCAAGCCCGAGAGAAGCGGTGGTTTTTCCCTTACCGTTCCCCGTATAAACCTGAATATATCCGTGTTCATCCCATTTCGGGTTTATAAGCTCTGCCATAGTTGAATATCTTCCTGATTCATATAACGATTTTTAGTGTATATCCCTTTACCAAAATACCCCTTTATTATATATTAAACACTATGAATAATAAATTAGAAATAAGACAATGGGCTAAAAAAGTCAGAAACTCGCTTGATATAAAGAAAATCAGCGAAGAAATCGTGTCTCAAATAAGAGAAACAGAACTTTATAGACATGCAAAAAATGTTATGATTTTTTATCCGCTCAAAAACGAAATCAATCTATTACCGCTCATTGAGGACGATAAGAACTTTTTCCTGCCAAGAGTGAACGGTTCAGAACTTGATATCTGCCCGTATAAAAAAGGCGACCTTCTCCATGCCTCTGATTTAAAAATAGAAGAGCCGATAACGGCTCCTGTTTCACTAGCGGAAATAGATTTAGTATTTACCCCCGCACTTGCAGCCGATAATAACAAAAACAGGATAGGTTACGGCAAAGGGTTTTATGACAGACTTATTTCAAAAAAAACAAAAACCGTTTTTATTATAACAATCCCCGACGAGTTAGTATTGGAGTCAATTCCGACAGACAGTTTTGACAAAACCTGCGACGGAATTATAACGCAAAAAAAAAGCCTCTTTTAAGAGGCTAAGGAATTTAGTTTATTATTGGTTATTAAGTAGATTGATTTGCTTAGTTTTTAGTTTGGTTTGGTTATATACACTTAGTTTAATTACAGATAAAGAATGGTTGGTTTATTAAGCGATTTTGTTATGCTTGGATACCGAAAGTTGAGATTTGGTTTTTAATACCTTGAGCAATCTGACGATCCATTGCTTCTAATTCTTTGTTAACTACTTCGCTTTGAACTTCTAATCTTGTCTTTCTTGACTGAAGTTGTTTTTCTTCTTCATTCAATCTTGCCTGTAATTGTTTTTGAAGTTGATGTCTTGCGTTTTCATACAGTTTTTGTTGTGTCAGTTGAATTACGAACTGGTTATTTGCCTGACCGAACAGACCTGTTGACATTGCCTGACCGAACTGAGTGTTGGCGATTTGCATTGCCTGACCGTGCATCATACCTAACTCGTTTAACCCTGCTCCGAAGAGTGATGATGGAATTGATGCGACATCTGATAAACTGATTGAATCTTGTGATAAAACTGATGCAAAACTTGTGTAATCATCAAGTTTTCTTGTAATTTCATTCAATTGAACCTGAATGTTACTTTGTTTGTGTTCGAGCTGAATTTTTCTCGCTAAAAACATTACGAAACCCATAATAAACCTACCTTTTCTTTAACCTTGTATATTAAAACTAAACTAACCTTTCGTATGAATATTTTTCAAAAGATCTTTTAAACCCAGTTATCCTTGATCTTTTACCTGAACACGCTGTTTAACTAATCTTGTTAACCTTGTTCTTTAATCAACCTAACTAAATGTTTAAAACTAACCTTTTAATTATCTAACCTTTTAACCTTACATTTATATAAAGTTTTTTGCTTTTTCAGAATTGACTTTTTTATTTTATTTAGTTTACAAAAGTTAACAATTGGGGTAAAACCCAATAATATCAAGAAAGTTATACAATAACTTCCTGCTCGTTTTTGTAGGTTACATAACCCAAATTCGACTTCGGGGGTTTCTTTAAATATTTTCGCTTGGTATAAATCACACCGATTTTTGTACTTTCAGAGGCCGATGAATGTTTTTTAGCAAGTTTGCAGCACTCTAATATTGTTCCGTCATCAGGGGTTTTATTATCAGTCACTTTTAAGAGTATATGAGAACCCGGGCAGTTGTGAGTGTGGAACCACAAATCATCAGATGATGATAATTTTGACACTATCAAATCATTTTGCTTATTATTCTTTCCGATATAAACCTTAAACCCGTTAATATCCGTTTCTTCAATATTTACATCTTTGGTTTTAGGGCGATTTTCCTGTTTCTTCACTATACCTGCATCTTCGCACTCATATAAAATTTCATACAGAGATAAAAGCGAGGACGCACTCTCGATTGCATAAAGTATTCCGTCATAATAATCACACAACTCATGCGCTTCCGCTCTCAACGACACAAGTTTTTCAACTGCACTCTTCGATTTTGAATAAAGCATATAATATCTCTGAGAATTTTCTTTTAAAGTTGAATCTTTATCCAGCGGAATAACAATATCCTCACCTGATTCCCAGTCATGCACCGTTACGGAAGATACATAATCCTCGTTATTATAGAGGTTTGCAACAATCAAATCTGCATATTTTTTATATTTTGAAGCATTATCCTTTTTATCCAGCTGAGCGGACAGTTTTGATATCAGCGTTTTCTGTTTTTTATAAAGCGGATAAACTATATTTTTAAGTTTTAACCTTAATGCTCGCATAATTATTTTTTCCTGCCACGAAGAAAAATAATTATCTATCATATCATTTACAGAATCTGAAACTGTCGGGCTATCCAAAAGCTCAGAATAGACAGAGAATTCTTTATCGTTAAGCGCAGGGGATATTTTTGAATTTAACGAAATATAGTCTTTTATCTTTTCAAGAGAAACCGTATTGCGTTTCAACTGCTGCTGAAATGCTTTAGAAAACCCCATAAAATCATCATTCAGAGAATCATAATTCAGCACCCCGAAATATCTTAATATATCAGCCTTACTTTGCTGAGGCGGGTATACATAAGGGAGGGTTCCCGAAAGTTCTCTGTCCCTGCTCTTTTCTGCACCGACATTATGAGCACAACCTATAATCAAATTTGTATCACAATTATACAAAATAACATTAGAATACTTACCCATAAGCTCGACAGCCAGACAGAGTTTAATTTTTTCATTAAGTTCGTTATAAGACTCAAAATATATCTCAAAAATTCTCTCATAAGGCGGAACTTTAACTTCAACTATACGAAAGCCCTCTAAATGTTTACGCAAAAGCATGCAAAACATCGGAGGCTTTTGGGGGATAGTTATATTCCGCTTTGAATAAGTTTCATCAGAAACAAAGCAGACATGATAAACCTGAGGGTCAATATTTATGTAAAGTTTTCTTGTCTCATACCCTCTTATTGTCAGCAAAAAATCACGCCTTGTAGGCTGTTGAATTTTCTGTAATCGGGCACCCTTAAAAAAGTCTTTGTTTTCTTCAAAAAAAGCGTTCAGTGTAAGGTAGTCAAAAGAAATCACTTAAACCCCAACTCCTGATTCAATTCCGAGAAAAACCTCTTTCTTCGGCATTCTTCCGCAGGATTTATCTTCATCACAATATCCGAGTCTTACACATTTCGGAACAAGATAATCTTTAAGCCAAGGCTCTTCAGCAATAATCGCATCACACATAGCCTTAGTCATCATCCTGATTTCATACTGCGCTCTTGTACAAAGTCTGAGGTTTGCAAGGTGAATTAACTCACGCAAATTCAAACTTGCAACAATAGAACTTGCCGCTGCGTTAGGAAGAACAAATCTTGCATCTTCTGCAGGAACACCTGCTTCCGTAAATTCTAAATATTTCGCTGAAATTTCAGACATAAAGTCCTCAAACTTCGCTTTAAGCTCAGGATCGCGCTCAATTGTCGGAGGGATAATATAATCAAATTGTCCCTTTTCCTTAACATATCTCTGAGATTTTTGAGAGAAGGACATGTGTCTGTGTCTTACGAGCTGGTGAGTACAAGCTCTTGATACATTTGAGATTGCAAAACTAACCTGAATATGCTCAATAGTTGAATAGTGCCCTGACGAAATAACTCTGTTGATGAGTTTTAACATTTTTTCTTCGTCGTCTGTACTGTCATATATATTAATAGGACTGTCAGCACTGTAACATGTTCTGCACGCCGTATATATAGTTTTCAGTAAGTTTTCAGGCTTTGCAATCAATTTGACTTGTGGTTTATTTTCTAACATATCTCTCTCCCTAACATTTAAATTTGTTTTTAATATTCTATACTATACTCAAAGATAATACAAGAATTTAATAATTTTTACCCATAACGATATCACGCACAATATAATAAAATGCTTTAATATCTTTCTTTAAATTCCAATTCTTTATATAATCTTTCTCAGCATCAATCCTTGATTGAGGATCAGTGAATATTTTATTCCCGTACACAAGTTTTGCCCCCGGCTTAACTGCGTACCTTCCGACAAACTCAGGACAACCGTTCGCATTAATATGCTCATACATAGGCACAGGACGAGGTCCGATCAAAGACATATCACCTTTTAATATATTATAGAATTGTGGAAACTCATCTATGCTGAATTTTCTCAACACTTTTCCAACTTTTGTAACACGCGCATCACTCTTACCTGTGACATTATAACCCTCGTTTGCTTTATCGTCATACATTGTTCTGAACTTATAAATATCAAACGGTTTGCCGTCTTTTCCGATTCTTTTTTGCTTAAAAATAACAGGGCCTTTAGATTCAGCTTTAATAGCAAGTGCGGCAAAAAGCATAACAGGAGCGGTCAAAATGGAGCCCAAAACGCCCGCAGCAACATCAATCGCCTTCTTTACCCCCCAGCTGATTGGTTTTGTTTCGGAATAGTTTGTATAAGACTTATATTCACGAAGAAACCCTTTTTGTTCCTCTGTGAACTTAACTTTGCGATAGCCTTTTTTGATACTTCCTATTGATTTGCTAAAATGTGCTATTGATTGGATACTCATAATTAAACCACAATACCTATTACTATTAGGAAACAAAAAGACCTCAAAATATATATGAAGTCTTTTTGCTTGTAAAATCTTAACGTTTGAAAACTATTAGTTCTTTTTGCCGTAACGTTTGTTGAATCTTTCAACTCTACCTTCAGAGTCGAGGATTTTTTGTTGTCCTGTGTAGAATGGGTGACAGTTGTTGCAAATTTCAACTGTAATGTTTTCTGCTACAGAACCTGTTTCGATTTCGTTACCGCATACACATTTGATAACAGTTTTTTTATATTCTGGATGAATTCCGTCTTTCATTGTTACCTTCTTTCTTTTCAAGATTCCAAACTTGAATTATATTTTCGACTTTTACTATTCTACTTGCTAAAAATTTATTTTCAAGAGGGTTAAAAATGTTTATTAAGTTTGGTAAATTATTGCTTATTTAATATTTTCCCCTCTCCTAAAGAATAGGAGAGGGTGCCTAAAAGGCGGGTGAGGTATGAATTAATTGAAACACTCACCCTAACCCTTTCCCTTACTCAAGGGCGAGGGTATATCAAAAAATTAACAATGTTAACCCTTCTACATCTGGGAGAAGTTGCCGACAAGCAGATAATTTTTTTTATATTTACCCCCCCCTAAACAATAATTTACAATTTGCCCAATCCAAAATTCTTGATACGATAATAATATGGCTAAGGTTTTATTAATAACTGACAATATTGATGTCAGCACAGTTGTGCAAACGACATTACTAAATCACGAATTTGTTGTGTCAACTGATACTACAACCATACTGGATATTATGAAGGTAGAATCACCTGATGTTGTCATTACAGACACAAATTCTAATGCCGACATCAAACCTGCCTACAGAATAATCAAAGATTTTCAGACAATAAAGATGCTGCTTATCGGGGAAAAAGAAGTACCTCAGGACATAATTGCAGATGCACACCAGTTTGTCCAGTTCCCGATTAACCCTGTTGTACTCAAATCAACCTTAGATGCGGGGTTAAAAGCACGAAAATCATTAATAAAACTTGCCAAATCAAATCAGGAGCTTGCAAACAGTCTTTATCAACTGAATGTTCTTTATAACACAAGCTCACAACTTGCGGGAAGCCTTAGCCGTAACAAGCTTGTTGATATTATGAACGAAGGGATAGACAAATCACTGAACTCAAACATATCCTGCACACTTTCGTTCAAAGACGACAAGACACCTGTTTTGCTTATAAATTCAAACTACAAGCTTTCCCCAAGACTTGTAGAAGCACTGAAACTCAGAGCGGTGCTGAACTACAAAAACTCAGGCATTGACATAACAGAAATGTTTACGATTGACGACATTGAAGTGGAACAAACTATTAAATACTCAATAAACGAATATGATTTTGAAATACTTAATTACCACAAACTTTTGTCTTACATAACGATTGACGACAAATGTTACGGTTACTCTGAAATCTTTAGAGAAAAAGATTTTTCATCAGACGATTCAAAGTGTTTCCAGACACTTGTAAATCAGGTAACACTGCCGTTAAAGAGTGCTATTCTCTATCAGGAAATAGCCCAAAAGAACAAAGAACTTGCAAGACTGGAAAGACTCAAATCAGAGTTTATCTCGATAGTATCACACGAATTGAAAACCCCGTTAACATCAATAAAAAATTCACTTGATATTGTATCGAGCGGTAAAACCGGCGAAACAACAGAATCAATGACAAAATTCCTTAATATGGCAAAAAGGAATGTAAGAAAACTGTCAAGAATTATCAATGACCTGCTTGATATGTCAAAGATTGAGGCAGGGAAAATGGACTACAATTTTGAAGTCGGCTCGGTTACCCCTGTTATAGAAGATGTAACCCAAAGTCTTTCGCAGATTGCACTGCAAAAAGATTTAAAACTTAATGTCAGAACGGCAGGCGACCTCAAGAATGTTTATGCGGATATGGACAGAATAGAACAGGTACTTACAAACCTTGTATCTAATGCGATTAAGTTCACAGCAGACAAAGGAACAATAAGCATAACCGCAAAAATGGTTAATGCGGAAGATATTACAACAGAAGACTGTTTTGCACCGCAGATAGAAAAACTGGACGGCGAGTATGTTCAGATATGCGTTTCCGATCAGGGCATCGGGATAGAGAAAGAAGATTTGATACATGTATTTGACAAATTTGAGCAAATAGAGAACTCTCTTTCTAGAGAAGTCGGGGGTTCGGGGCTCGGACTTGCAATTGCAAAACAGTTAATCACTGCACACAACGGTGCTATATGGTGTGACAGTGTTATAAATAAGGGGTCATCCTTCTACTTTGTGCTTCCTGTTTCGGAAACATAATTATTGGTCTTAACATTTTTGTATAACTTGAAAAACATGATATAATAATGTCGTGTGAGGCTAAAGGGGTATTTAATGAAAAAAGTTCTTATTGTTGATGATGAACAGGATATAGTTGACAGTCTGAAGTTTGTACTTGAGGCTGAGGGTTATGAGTGTTACACCGCATTGAACGGAGAAGACGGGCTGAAATCCGCAAAGGAGCTCATGCCTGATCTTATAATACTGGACATAATGATGCCAAAAATGAACGGTTACAAAATCAGCCGTTTGCTGAAATTTGACAGCAAATACAAAGATATCCCGATTATTATGCTTACTGCCCGCTCACAGGAAGAAGACAAACTAATCGGTGAAGAAACGGGCGCAAACGAATATATCACAAAACCGTTTGACTTGGATTTTGTCATTGGAAAAGTGAACGAGTATTTAAAATAGTTTTATTTTAAGGTCACAGAGATGGAAACAATAACAAACAAAACCTTAGAAAAATTAAAATATGAATTAGTGCGTGATGGTCTTGTTGAGTATGATGTACTCGATAAAGCACAGAAGCTCGCAGCAGCTGAGGGCGTGAATATCGGGCAGGCACTAATTACTTCTAATGTTTTGGACGAAGCAACTCTGCTTAAATTTTTGGAAAAGAAACTGCACATCCCGTATGTTAACCTTGACGACTATTCACTTGATACAAAATGTCTGAAATACATTAACTTTGCAGATGCAAGAAAATATAATGTTATTCCGCTGTTTAAGATAGAAGATGTGCTTACTGTCGCGATGGCTGATCCGCTTGATTTATTCGTTATTGATAAGATTATTGAATCTGCAGAATGCTCAATAGAACCTGTTATATCATCAGAAGCAAGTATTATTGCAAAGATTGATGAATACTATAACACACCTGCAACTGTTGATAAGATTTATACCTCTGTCAAAGATTCCGAGTTCAACTGGACTGACGAACTCCACAGCGAAGATTTGAGCGAAGAACATATACAAAAAATCATTCGTGCAATACTTAAACAGGCAATTATAGAAGATGTTCACGAACTCTATTTTGAACAATCAAACGAAGGGTTGAACCTTGTATTTAAAGATCAGAACAATTTTGAAAACAAAGGGGTTATCCCTCACATATTAGTTTCATCATTTGTTTCTAAACTAAAAATGCTTTCAAACCTTGACCCTGCGGTAAGCGAAGTTCCGCAGTTAGGGAAATTATGTTTCAAAGTTGATGAGATTACGCTGATTGCGAGTATATCAGCCTTCCCTACAATTATCGGGGAAAGAATTGCATTAAAAATATACAAACCGCCAATGGAACTCTCACAAATAATCCATGACGAACGACAGAAACAACTGCTTGTGAAAGAACTGGAACAGCCGGGGATAATACTCGTCTGCGGAGCACAACTGAGCGGTAAAACTCATGTTATTTATTCTTTGTTGCTTGAATCTGCAAAATATTCACGCAATATAATGACAATAGAATCAATTTCAAAATACGATTTAAAAAATATCCATCAGTGCGAACTAAACGAGAATGTCGGATTCAACCTCGATAAAGCACTCAGATTCATAGAGTTTCAGTCACCTGATATGATTTATATCGAAGGGGTAAAATCAAAACACGCACTTGATTACCTATCGGAACTCGTTTACAACGAAAAGACAGTTATAACAGAGTTTTTGGCAAACAATATGACCGATTTAAGAGAAAGACTGTCATATCCTGACTTCCAAACCTTTAAATCGCTGATATCGTGTATGATATTTATCCACTCAAAAGACAGCATAGAAGTCTTTGACAAAGACAAGATTCAAAAATATCTTGCATAGGGGTAAATTTATACTACTCACCGAATACTTTGATGGCTCTGTCCAAAATGCCGAGACAATAGGATATTATTATCCCGTAATTGGTTATTGGGATATTTTTATGCTGAGCAATCATAATACGGGAAAGCACTTCTTTTCTGTTAGTCATACATGCCCCGCAGTGGATAATCAGTTTATAATCTGATATATCAGGAAAGTCATGTCCCGTTTTATATTCAAAATCGAGTTCAAACCCGCATTTTTTCTGTAAGAGTTTCGGAATCTTAACCCTTGCAATATCGTCATCAATTGCGTGGTGAGTGCAACTTTCCAAGATTAATACTTTGTCGTGAGGTTTCAGGGACTTAACCCCGTCTGCGCCTTTGACAAAACTCGTTAAATCACCTTTTAGTCTTGCAAAAAGGATAGAAAATGATGTGAGCGGAATATCCTGCGGCACGATTTTATCAACTTCTTTGAATGCTTGTGAATCGGTTACGACAAGTTTAGGTTTAACCTTTAAAGAATTTAATACGGTTTCAAGATTCGGCACCTGTGTAACAACAGAGATACATTCGTTATCTAAAATATCCCTTATTGTCTGAACCTGCGGAAGTATCAGTCTGCCCTTTGGCGCTTCCTTATCTATCGGGGTTACAAGAACAACTATATCAGATTTTTCAAGTTTGTCACCTAATATTGAAGGCGGGTTCACAAAATCATCAGGAACTATTTTTACTAACGCTGACACAAACTCATCTGTCAGATTCTCTGTTTCAAGTGCAGAAATTTGAAGAATATTTTTTGTGTATTCTTTTATCTTGGACAGGTTTTGTTCTGATATATTTTCAATATCCGACTTGTTCACAATAACAAGATAGGGGATATTGAGTTCTTTAAAACTTTCTATAACCGATAACTCGTATTCAGTAAGTCCTTTTGCATCTGTGATTACAAGTCCTACATCGGTTCTGTTCAGAACAGAGAGCGTTTTTTCTTTTCTCAAACCGCCTAACTTTGTATCATCATCAAGCCCTGCCGTATCAAGAAAAGTTACAGCACCGACAGGAAAAAGTTCTGCAGATTTTTCAACAACATCAGTTGTTGTGCCTTTTTCGTCAGACACAATGGAAACGGCCTGACCTGTAACAGCGTTAAGAAATGACGATTTTCCGACATTTGTCCTGCCAAAAATTGATATATGCAACCGTAATGATTTTAGTGATTTCATACAATAAATTATACAATAAAAAAGAGGACTCAATGTCCTCTTTTTTAATATGGTGGGCCGCAGTGGACTCGAACCACCGACCTCACCCTTATCAGGGGTGCGCTCTAACCACCTGAGCTAGCAGCCCATATATTATTTATTATTCAAT
>CACWZA010000004.1 GCA_902765215.1 uncultured bacterium
TTAAGAATACCTTGCCGCATATTTATTAACTCCTTGTATAATACTGAATCTAATTATATTCCTTAACCCTTTATTTGTCAAGCTGACAAACTAAAGCAGTTAGTAGGGTGCGATGTTTCGCACCAAATTAAATAATTTTTTGAACTTGGGAAAACAAAAATAGCAAAAAAGAGGTCTTAATGACCTCTTTCTTTAATGGTGGGCGTTAGAAGACTCGAACTTCTGACCCTCTCCTTGTAAGAACTTGGTTCATAGTTTTTTATACATTTGACACAATTTATAAATCTGTAAAAACCATTGCTAACAGTGGTATCTGCACACTTTGTTGTGCTTTACACTCCTTCTAGATTTTATGCAATTTATAAAAAACTGTGAGCAAAATGTGAGCAATTTTATAATTTTAAATTCAATGTACTTTGTCAGACAAATCTGACAACCGATTAAATTATAGAACAGATATTAAAAGATACAAAATAGTGGAGAAAAATGATGAATAGCATTATTGAAAAAATTAAATATAAAGGGATTACGTTTAATCTTCCATCGTGTACAGGACGGTTACTTGCACATTATGGATGGGAATCCCGTATAGTTGAAACAAACAAATTTGTAGTAGATACGCTTGAGAGCTTTATCAAAGAAAACTGTAGGAATATTAAACCCAAAGACATAAGAGAAGTATATCCTTGTATACACATATCTTTTAATGTTCTTATACCTAGATTACTTTACTGGAAAATGTTATGGGTGTCATTCAAAGCTAAAGTATCACTACACGGGATATTGAATGAGGCATTGGGGTATTCACTTCCATACCTCATGGACATAGAACAATTTCAAGAAGATTCTATGTTGGAACAAGTAGTAGAAGTAAACAGAGATGATTATAAGGAGTAAGTATGACAGAGAGAATTACTATACGGTTAAATGAAGAGTTACAACAACTCTTCTCGCAGATAAAAAACAAGGGGATATATAACCTCAGTGCGTTAGTACGGCAGGCATTGATGGATAAACTAAGCATTTTATTGTGCATAGATAATAGTTCCCAACATGGTTACTTAGAGAAAGAAGAAGGAGGAAACAATGAACATACTAACATTTGAGAACAGTAAGACACTAATAAATAGTGTTACTGTTGGAAAGAGTTATATGAAGAAGATTATTGATTCCTATGTAGTGAATAACAACGAAGATATCTATAGAGAGTTAGATAATATGATTTTAACAATAGGTAGTAGAGAGAATGTTGATTATTTTTACCTACATGATGATATAAGAAAGTTATTTAATAATGAAGATACCTTCAAGGAATTATCTGAGGTCTTAAACAGACACCTTGTATTGTATGATGACTTTGGGTACTGTTTTATGTATCACGCAAAACACGTAATAAAAGAATTTGATGAGCGTACTAACGGCATACTCAAGCCTAAGAGTGTTATACATAACTATTTCAAGTTACAACCCAAACAACCAGAGACTTATTATAATATTTCAGATACAAATACTAAGTACAACTCTATAATGTCAAAAATGTACCTAGAAAAGTATAATAGCTATGTTGATGAAACTGATAACGGAGCTGGTGCATGGACGTTCCAGTTAAGTGCCACATATCTGATAATTATTGATAAACTATATAGACTTTTACAAGCTCATATAACGGATGTTCAGAAATTCTTTTTTGACTGTGTAACAATGCTAAATCCGATTATATCAGGATTTACATATAAAACAGAGATTACTTCGAATATGTATGCTCTAGAGATTATCCATGAACTAATGCAACTGACTTCTACTGGAAGTTTTCTGACTATAAAGAAAAATAAAGATAAGTCCGAAGTAGAGTTTATTTTTACTACAGAAAAAGGTACTTTTTCAAATTACGAAAAAAATTACAACTGTCCTATGTATAGACAAGACAAATATGGTAAAAGGCTAGTATCAGTACGCATTTCAGGTAGCGAAAAAAGGTTACTGTTGAAGGTTGATATTGTTGGACTACAAAGTATTCAAGACATAACAGAACAGGCATGTAACCCTTCCTTATTTTCTCTAAACACCGATGAAAACTACATAGAGGTGATGTCTTATAAGATTCTGGCTATTATTCTTTCACATACAAAAGAGTTCCAAAATGACTTAGCACAGTGTAATAAAAAGGCTCGGAAATTGGTTGATTCGGGTAAGATTACAGGTCTTGGTAGTAAGACTTCACTTAAAGGGTGTGTTGCTGAAGACCTTCTTAGGCAGACTGTTTTTATGAGTTTAGAACATGAAAGGCTATTAAGACCTTTAATGTGCCTGAAAGAACAAATACCTTTAGAGAGAGGAGCTGTTAATTATTATAGATATGTGATATGTGGAGTTAATATGGCTGATTCAGAAATATCTCAAATATTAAAGCCATTAGGGAGTAAGCAACAGGCTACAATAAGAAAAATGATAAATACTGTTAAACATTTTAATTATCAAGGTACTCCAGCATTACACTACTTATATCGTGAACTAACATATAGGATTTATTGAAATGCTTGGGGATACTATTTTAGACAAATTAAGACTTATATATGATAAAAGTTATGTCTTACAAGAAGACAGAGAGGCTACAAGTACTTGCTTAAAGGAGTTGTTTCCTTCGGCACAGACGTTTAGTAAGGCTGGCTATGTTTTTAATACCTTCAACCCAGCAAAGTTAGTTGATATAGAACGTCAAAATGATAACGGACATAACTTACAAATTGTATCTGAGAAAAGATTAGCTAAGGCATTACGGAAAGTATTCCCAGAAAAAATGAGGGATGTGGTTAGTCCTTCAATTATTCATATAGCAGAAGACTACATACTCAAAAACCCTATTGAAGATTATATGGGTATGCTCTCAAATATAGATAACCCTTATATTACAGGGGTAACGGTTGAAGCTAATGTATCAGTAAGTTTGTACTTACATTTTACTCAGAGTATAGAATCAGAAGAAACCCCACATTTCAGAATAAAATTTTATGACAAAGGTGCAGAGTATTGCAAAAGACACGACAACCCGATTTGTAAGTTATATGAACCTCTTACAAATAAAGAAATGGAATTACTGGGAGATTCTTATAACCATGAAACTCATAGTATAGATATGAGTACTGTAAATATGCTGAGAATTGAAGTAGAACTGGTGCAGAAAGACAAACTGACTCCAGTGATTAAACGCCTTGAAAATGCAGAAGATAAACTTTCACTCCCCATAATGCTTGAGGCATTGGATAAAGGTACTTTTTATAGTGTATTGAGAGAAGTTTTCAGAGAAAAGCTACGCAAATATGTGTTCACGGCAAAAGATACACTAGACAAAATTGCTGATGAAAATAAGATTTCTACTATGGGTAAATATGCTTGCAAACTACAACTCGAGGATAGCAATAGCAAGTATTTTACTGCTTTAATGAATGAATTAGGTTACAAAGATAGTGTAACTACAATGAACAGGCTAGTTCGTAAAATTGTACCTGATTCAGAACTATATGCAGAGTTATATGGTGCAATATTTTCTGATGAAGATATGGATATTACGGAAGAACCAACGGAGGAGTTAGTTGCAACAACTCCTGACAGTACTGACGTTGATTCGACTGAATACTGTATCACGATAGATACTATTGCAAGTCATGACCTATATATCTCTGACTTAAAGGACTTCATGCTGATATATGAAGTACCTATACTGGACGATAGTTGATAAAATGATTTCTTTAACCCTCACTGTGATAAGTAATGGGGTATTGTAATTTTCAAATATTGTGGGTCTTATAGAAAAGACTCACGAATTTAGGATGTCTTGTACCTACTTGAAATAAAAGTAGTCTAGCTGAGCCTCTGAGCAGGCTCTAATTAGATGTTTTATTTATTAACTTCAAGTGCTTTTTGTGTTGTTTTTAATGCATCCAGATAACACCTTAATTCTTCATCATCTTTTGCTGAGTTTAATATATGAAGTGCTTTTGCCATTAAAGGATTATTGTTAATGCTGATTTGTTCTAGATTAAGTCCAACTTCTTCTACTGATACTCCCAGTGCATTAAGTAATTTATTCAGTGTTACATATGTAGGAAAGTATTTACCATTTTCAACTCTGCTCAGATGTTTTTCGTCTATATCAGCCTTTTCTGCTAATGCTTGTTGAGTATAACCTTTAGCTTTTCTAAGTTCTCTTAGTTTGTTGCCGAATGTGTTGTTTATTCCATTTGATTTCTTGCTGTTCATCACACCTACCTCTATTCTATTTTGATGGATTTTTATGAACAGCAACACGATAAGTACGGCAATATTATGTGTTAATATATTTGCCGTATTTATCACATCATGGTACATTTTGTGTAGAGGTAAACCAGATATAATGAAAAAAACGGTACTTATACTATTAGCATTATTGCTTGTTTCATTGGTGGCAACAGCAACACCTTTTGAATATGAAACTTGCAATTTGGGATATAAACATGTACACCACAAGCACAATGAGGAAAGTTACCAACAGGCATGGAGCAAAGCACATAATGGTGTTATGGAATATGAAAATAGTGATTTGACTAGGGTGGACTGCCTTACAAAAACTCACGCAGTAGAATTTGACTTTGCAAACAAGTGGCACGAAAGTATTGGACAAGCTCTTCACTATGGACTAATGACTGGAAAAAAGCCTATGGTAGTCTTAATATTAGATAACCCCGAAAAACAGATGGTGTACTATAACAGAGTTAAAAGATTAGGTAAAAAGTACAAGTTTGATGTGGAATATGTTACAGACGATATTCTTGAACTTGATAAAAAGGGAAGATGTCAAAACCCGAAATGTAAATGTCATAGATTATCTAAGTAATATTTAATGCGTCCGATTCTGGCATAGGGTTATTATAAGATAAACTTAATGAAATGGTAACTTTGTTATTTTTCAAATATAATAACTATTATAAGTGAGGTGTTATATGGCTAATTTAGTAAAAATGGAGAAAGTATCATTAAAGAATAATCCTACTATTAAAGAGGATTTAATTCAGAATTTTATTTTTAATGACCCAAGTGTATTAGGATTAGGAGAATTAACTCCTATACAGAGAGAAAAGATTCAGCCAGCTGGTGGAAGATTAGATATTTTACTGGCAGATGATAACGGAACAAGATATGAAGTCGAAGTTCAACTTGGTGCCACAGACCCTAGTCATATAATAAGAACTATTGAATACTGGGATACAGAGAAGAAAAGATATCCTCAGTATGACCATTGTGCAGTAATCGTAGCAGAAGAAATTACTGGTAGATTTATGAATGTAATTTCTTTATTTAATGGTGCTATACCTTTAATTGCTCTCCAAGTATCTGCTTATAAAATGGGTGAAGATGTTTCATTAGCATTTACTAAAGTCATAGATAGAGTAACTTTAGGTACTGATGAAGAAGAACAATATGAAGTTACTGATAGAAACTATTGGGAAAACAAGAGTACTTCTAAAATAATGAAACAGGTTGATGAAATATTTAACTGTGTAAAAGAGTATGCTGAAGGATATGAATTAAAATACAACAAATTTTATATCGGATTAACTAAAGACGGTATTGCTAATAATTTTGTACTGTTTAAGCCAAAGAAAAATTATTTGTACTTTGTTTTCAAAACAAGTGAAAACCAAGAAAAATTTCAGTTATTAGATAATGCTGGATTAGAGTATTCATACACTCCTAGATGGAAAGAGCTTGCAGTTAAAATATCTGATTTTGATGAATACAAAAAGCATAAGGAATTATTAGATGGTCTTGCAAAGGCTTCAATGGATGATTTTAAGATATAAGGAGTTGAATAGTGCCGATACTGGAATGGTTGAATAAGGGTGAAGCGACAAAGGTTACAAAGAAATTACCATACAGAATACTAAAGGCTAATTCTGAGTTATCCTATGGTGAACAGTCAGAGAATATGATTATTAAAGGTGATAACCTTGAGGCATTACAAGCCTTGTTACCATACTACAAAGGGCAAGCTAAGTGTATTTATATAGACCCTCCTTATAATACTGGTAATGCTTTTGAATATTATGATGATAATTTGGCTCATTCCACATGGCTATCGTTAATATATCCTAGATTAGAATTATTAAGGGAACTATTAGCTGAAAATGGTGTTCTTTTTGTTCAAATTGATGATGATGAAATGGCTTATATGAAAGTTTTACTAGATGAAATTATGGGTAGAAATAACTTTGTTAATCAAGTTAGTGTCAAGATGAAGCAGATGGCAGGTGCAAGTGGGGGTGGAGAAGATAAACGCTTGAAGAAAAACTTAGAGTACATATTAGTCTATGCAAAGAATTATGAAACATTGCCATTATTCAATCCTGTGTATGAATATACAGAGATGTATGATGTTGTTCAAACTTATAAGAATACTGGAAAGACATGGCATTATACATCAGTTCTAGTTGATGAAGGAAAAAAAGAATATGTCGCTTCCACTAAAGATGGCAATGGTGATGAAATAAAGATATATAAGAGACTTTCACCTGTTATTAAATCCATTAACCAAATAATGAAAGATGAAAATATTACTGAAAAAGAGGTATATTACAAATATCATAATAGGATATTTGAAGCAAAAGACGCTCAAACCTCTATTAGAACAAGAGTTTATGAAGCCAAACATCAATACGGTATTAAAGAAGATTTAATTTCGATAGAGTATGTACCTAAGAGTGGTAAAAACAAGGGGGTTATTTCAGAACAATTTTACAAAGGGGATAAGTGTAGACTTTTTGCATGGCTGAGCTCTATAGGAACTACTATAGATGGCGTTCTATACAAGAAAGACTTACAAGGTACTTACTGGGATTTTACACAGCACCTAAATAATTTAACAAAAGAGGGACAGGTTAGATTTCCAAATGGAAAGAAACCAGAAGCATTAGTTGAAAGAATACTATCACTTGCAACAAATGAAGGTGATTTAGTGCTTGATTCCTTCTTAGGCTCAGGAACAACTTGTGCTGTCGCTCAGAAAATGGGTAGAAGGTACATAGGTATTGAGATGGGAGAGCACGCAATAACTCATTGTGTACCTAGAATGAAAGCCGTTATTGATGGTGAACAAGGTGGAATATCTAAGGCAGTTCATTGGAAGGGTGGTGGTGGTTACACCTTCTATGACTTAGGTGAAACAATATTTGATGAGGACGGTAGTATCAACAAAGAAGTTGATTTTAGAACCTTAGCAAGCCATATATGGTTTACTGAGACTAAGACATCACTAACTGATTATGAAAAGTCTCCATTGCTGGGAATACATAACGGAGTAGCATACTACCTATTATTCAATGGGATATTAGGAGACAAGAAACCTGATGGTGGCAATGTATTGACCCAAAAAGTCTTTGATACTTTGCCTCAATATAATGGTAAAAAAGTTATATATGGTGAGGCTACAAGAATGAATACAGAAAAGCTAAAAGCTAACAATATTGTATTCAAGCAGACTCCGTATGATGTGAAAGCAAGGTAGGATATGACACCACAAGAAAAGATAGAAATAATTGAAAAAATAGTATTACCAGTTATTTTCTTTGCAGGTGGAATAATTGGAAGTGTCATAGGTTACTTTGCTGGAATACACAAAGAAAGAGCTAATATTAAGTGGCAAGAACAAAGAGAAGCATTGAAAAAACTAGATAAATATCTCTCAAAATTATTGCTTATCATAAAACAAAAAACATTCTTAACTAAGGATGATGTAAAAGAAACTTCTACATTGCTTGAGGATTCGTTAATGCTTGTCCCTAGAAAACTGAGAGATGAGTTTAAGTATTTTTTACCACAAGTCCCATCAAGTAATGAACCAGCTAAGTTAATATATAATTTCAGAACTAAAATAGCAAAGGAACTGGAGTAATGTTTGAACTAAAAGAATATCAGAAAAAGACATTAGATACACTTAGGGCTTACTTAGAACAAGTAAGATACAAAGGTGCAGAAGGTGCATATCATGAAGTTAAAGAAGGCTCTGCTTATAATAAAATTAAAGGATTAGAAAATGTACCTTATATATGTTTAAGACTCCCTACTGGTGGAGGGAAAACATATCTTGCTTCAAACACAATACCTTTAGTTGCTCACACATACCTTGAAACCGAAACTCCTATGGTGTTGTGGTTTTGTCCTACAAATACTATTAAAACACAGACTATAGATACTTTGATGAATCCTAGACATCCTAACAGAGAAGTGCTTGAAAAGGCTTTTGGTGGTAACATCCTTGTCTATGATATTGAAGATTATGCTAATGTTAGAGCTCAGGATATAGAAGGTAAGTGTTGTGTGTTTGTTTCAACATTCCAGACCTTCAAAATTACTGATACCAATGCAAGAAGGATTTATGCACATAATGAAAACTTAGAACCCCACTTCAGGAAGATTTCTAACTTGCAGAATATTGAAAGTTTGGAACGCATTGAAGAGGGTGAAGATAAGGGAAAAGTTAAGTATTCCTTTGCTAACTTATTGAATATTCACAGACCTATTATTATAGCTGATGAGGCTCATAATAATTCAACAAAGTTAGCTTATGAAATGCTACAAAGAGTTAATCCGTCTTGTATAATTGAATATACTGCAACACCAGCAAGCAATTCAAACATACTTCATCATGTATGTGCTATGGAACTTAAAGTAGAAGAAATGATTAAGTTACCTATTATTCTAACAGTTCACCAAACTTGGGAACAGTCATTAAGTGCCAGCGTACTAGCAAGAAATGGATTAGCTGAAATAGCAGAAAAAGACAGTAGCTATATCAGACCTATTTTATTGATTCAAGCAGAAAGCAAAGATAAAACTGTTACAGTAGATGTAATTAAGAAGTATCTTGTTGAACAAGAGAATATTGATGAAAACAAAATAGCTATTGCTACAGGAGACCAGAGAGAATTAGATGGCATTGATTTGTTTGACCCTAAATATCCTATTGAATATGTAATAACGGTTGAGGCATTGAAAGAGGGATGGGATTGCTCTTTTGCTTATGTATTCTGCTCAGTAGCTCAGAGACATTCAACAAAAGATATTGAACAGTTATTAGGAAGAGTCTTGAGAATGCCTTATGCTAAAACTCGTGAGCAAGAAGAATTGAACAAAGCCTATGCTTTCGTATCTAATACAACATGGCAAGAAGGTGTTGCTCAACTCAAAGACAGACTTGTTGAAATGGGATTTGAAGAGACTGAAATTCCTGACACCATTCAAGGTAGGTTACCTATTTTGTTAGGTGGAAATGAAGACAAAAAACCTCTTACTTTTAATGTCTCTAACTTTGATTTGAATGTATTTACACCCGAGGAACAGACTAAACTTGAAGTTAAAGAAACAGCAATAGATAAAGTCGTTTCAGTAAAAGAAGGTGTTGAAATTACTCCAGAACTCACTGAGAAGATAATACAAGCAACTCCTAAAGAAGAAAGGAAATCTGTAGAAATAACTCTTAAAGTGCAACTAAGAAACCAAATTGTGTATAACAGAAGATATCCATCAGAAGACCGTAAACCATTCAGAGTTCCACAATTACAATTATTTGTTGATGATGACTGGACAAAAGATTATGATGAATACTTTATTGACCCAAGTGGTAAATGGTTACTTAACTGTCCAGCAAAACTTTCAGAAGGTGAATTTAGGATTAGAAGTACTGGTGCTTCAATATCAATAGATATTAAAGGAAACCATATTGAAGATAGATATATTCAAGAAACAATTGCTCTAAACTTTGGAGAAACTCAAACTGACTGGACTTATCCTAAGCTGGCAATATGGGTTACTCAGCAGATTCCAAACAGTTCAATAGCTCAACAAATACAAGTACAATTTATTAGACAACTTATAGAAAACTTATGTATTGACAGAGGTATAGCATTTAATGATTTGCTTAGAACAAAGTTCATTCTGAAAGACGCTATTAGAGATAAGATAGCTGAGTATAAATATGAGGCAGAACAAGATGGAATGCAAAGAGTTTTGTTCAAAGCTCCTACAGACAGAGTTAAAACTGATTTTAATTACAGCATAGATTTTACTGGTAAAAAATATGACCCTCCGACTCCATATAGAGGAACAGAATTTAATAAACATTATTTTGCTCAAGTGGGAGATATGAATAAAGAAGAAGTTGAATGTGCAAGAATCATAGATAACCTTCCAGAAGTAGAGTACTGGGTTAGAAATATTGAAAGACATTCATACTCTTTCTTCTTACCTATGGCTAATGCGAATTTTTACCCTGATTTTGTAGCATTACTAAAAGATGGTAGAGTCTTTGCTATTGAGTACAAAGGTAAGCATTTAGTTACTAATGATGATTCAAAGAATAAAAATACAATAGGACAACTCTGGGAGAAAACCAGTAATGGTAAATGTTTATTCTTGATGGCAACAGAAAAAGACGAAAAAGGTCTAACACTTTCTGAACAAATAAACAGTAAAGTAAGATAGATAATCCCCAAAAACTTAATTTTCTGCAGACGAAGTCAGTGAGATAGGGGAGGAGGTCAAAGATTTGTTTTGTTTTTAAGAAAAACCAAGCCATAAAAAAGGCTTGGTTATAATACAAAATAGTGGTCATTTTATAAATAAACTTTATTTAATTTCTGGGAGTTTTTTGATGTAATTATACAGATTACCTACAGATGTATTATACTGTTTAGCTATCATGGTTTTAGGAACACCATACGAGAGCATTTTAAGGATGTCGTCTTTGTGAACATCAAGCCTAGACTTACCCTTGCCTTTAGGACGACCTAATCTAACTCCCTGTGCTTGTCGTGCGTGTAATGCCTCACGGGTTCTGAGGCTTATCAAGTCTCGTTCTATTTGTGCAACAAGTGCAAATATTGTACTGGTAACGGTGCTAGATATAGAATCATCATTGTTACAGAAATTTTCTTTTAGGGAATACAAGACTATTCCTTTGTCTTTTGTCATCTTGATTACTTCTAATATTTGGGTTATTGACCGAGCTATACGAGACAACTCAGGTACTATAAGAATATCTCCTGATATCATAGAATCAAGCAATGTTCCGAGCTTGCGTTCTTTATAACTTATTCGACCAGAGCAATGCTCTTCAGTAAATTCCACATTGCCTAATTTCTTTGTATTCGCAAATTGTAGGATATCAATTTTGTTCTTCTCGGTATCTTGGTCTAATGTACTTACCCTCAGAAATGCATGTGTAGTCATAAAATTGCCTCTTTTCAATGAAAACCTATTATCTTAACTTTTATTGTATGTATCTATATAAAGAAATACAGCCGTTATTATTGTAGGGAATTATGCAATAAATATGGTCGTTTTCTTTGTATGCCTAACCCTCATATATTTTTCTATACTCTGCTATTGTTTTAGGTGTGAAATAAAAATCTAGGTTAAGCAGTGGGATAGACTCAAATATATAGCTAAGGTCGATATACCCAGCCTCAAAATAACCTAGTCCAAGACTGGTATATCCAAAGTGTTCCTGATTTTCTCTGTCGATTTCAGTTACATAAATATCAACATTACCCCAGAAATAATGAAGTACAGGTTTTACTTCTTCACCTTTTCCGTCTGTTTCATATAGTGCTGGAGCGTTTTCTATTACTTTACTGATATTGTTAGCAACTTCTTGGAAATAAGAGCTTTCTTCACCTTCTAAGCCTTCAATAAAATAGATAGCCTGACTCCTAGGCATATACTTTAATATTGTTTCTATACTTTGACTCATAGCTGACCTCCTTCGAGGAGTGCAGGGGATAACCCCTACACTACCTCGAATTTTAAGTAACTTGAAACTTTTAGCAATGATTTGTACAAGTCTGCATACTTTGTTTTCAGAGTCTTAGTATCAACATTATTACGAGTGATTTCATGTAATTTGAAGGTAAAAGCTCCTGCTTTTAGTTCCAACACATTAGCTTGGTTCATAATGTCTTTAACTTCTGCGATTTTTTCTTCTTTGAGTTCTTTGAGTTCTGCGATTTTTGATTCCAAAGATTTAATAATTTGTGCGTTTTCTTCTAAATTAACGCTTGTAGTAATAACTGTAGCTGACATAATAATTTCTCCTTTCGTTTGCTTTATATCTGACCACAATTTCATGTTACAACATTGAAGTTGGAATTACAACATGTAAGTTGGAATATTTTACAATTCTTAATACTTTCCAACATGAAAGTTGTAAAATTCTAAACGATAAGATATTATATAGGTATGGCGAAAGATATTGAAAACTTATCAAAATACGAAAAAAGACTGAACAAAGAAATAACTAACCTGATGAGCATTGAAAAAATAAAATTCCCAGCAGTGTTACCAGCGTTAGTTAATGACCTGCCGTCTGATAATGATGAATATTTAAAGATATTAAAAAAACAACACATGAAATACAGACGGTCGTCATTTAGTATGGAAGAGATATCCAGCATACTAAACAGATTTAACTGGGAGATTATATATACATGTAACGATAAGCCTATTGAATTGAGTGATTATGTCGTAAAAATAAACGGAGTTAGTCCACGCATACGATTCACTGACTTCATGATTATATGTGAACTGTTTTGCATAAATATGAAGTGGCAAAAAAAGAGCGATAGAACCCCTCAAAGTGATTCTGTCTAAACTGTTCTAAAACAGGCTCGGAAAATTTCATGATTTTTCAAAACTTGCATGTCCTAGTCATCAATTGGAGGCGCTGGGAATAACCCCATTTTTTTATAAGAGCTACTGCATTGAGTTTGAATAATAGCGTCTAGTTGTGCCATAAAATATGGAATGTGTTCTTTTTTTAAGCCGTAGCGCAATAATACTTGTTGAACATCCTCACTAGTACAGTTATTTTTTATATGTGCTTTTTCAATGCTCCCCTGAATTAGACTTGTAAATATATCCTCTGGCAATTCCAATGCCAGAGCAATTTTAATAAAATTAGTAAGAGAAGGAACACGACCACGATTAGTCATTAGGTCTGAAATAACACCTTTACTAACGCCTGATTTTTTAACGATGTCATCTACAGTCATGTGCAAGTGCTCTTTTCTTTCTCTTATTATTGAAGCAATGGCAATGAGCATTGAATCGACATTTATTTCTTTTGGATTATTCATACATATATTATATCACAACTTTTCTTGTCCGCAATATATGTAAATATCTTTTAATGTTTAGTCGCAATAGTTGACAAACTATTTTGAATGGTTTATTATCTCTTTATAGTCGCAAATGCGGACAAAAAAGTAAATAAAAGGAGGGAAAATATGTCAGTTCAAAAAATTGATGAAATGGCTTATAAACAGAATACATTGTCTGATAGTGAGCCACTGGACAATATGTCTATTACAGAAGAAGAACCTCAAGACCTTTTGTCGTTCAAACAACTGTGCACTAAACATGGTTACAACTATGACTACCTTTATAAGTATTCGATTCTTAAAGGACAGATACCTGTATATGATAGAGGCACATGGAAATTGAGCGAAAGCGAAGTTCTTGAGTTCAGTAGAAAAGTTAAAGAAAAGAAACTCAGCAAAATTAGAAGTATTAAAGGAGGTGAATGATAATGGCTGGGATAAGTAAAGTTAAAATAAAGCGTGCAAGTGGTAAAGTTGATACAAAGTATCGAATTACTTATCGTGATACAAGTGGGCAACATACCTCTAAGCTATATGATACAAAAGAGGCTGCCAAAAAAGATTTATATAAGTATGATAAGGTAAACTCATACTCCCTCAACATAACTATTGGGCAAATGTGCAATGCATATATGGACTCTGTAAAAGAAAGACATTCATATACCACCATAAAAGATACTGAGGCGTATATGGATAAACACATAAGTAAACTCTTTGGTGTTAAATATGAAAAATTTAGCTCAATTGAGTTAGAAAGATTTATCAACAATATAGCAAAAGAACATACTCCAAATGTTGCAAATCAGGCATTGAAAAAGATTAAAGCAGTAGCTAGTTATAGTTATAAAAATGGGCTAATCAGAGAAAATAAATTTAAAGTTGTTTCAAATATTCCTGTGGAAAACAAACCTCATTATTCATTGGAGGAAAATGAGATAATTGAGGTACTAAATAATTGCAAAGACTTGTACCCCAAATATTATGCTCTGATATACACAGGGATTGCAACTGGAACAAGAATCGGAGAATTAAGTGCCTTAACAATTGATGATGTTCATTTTGAGGAGGGCAATAATTATATTCATATTGACAAACAATACTCAAAAGATATACTACTGCCACACACAAAGACAAAAGACATTAGAGATGTCGCAATATTTGATGATTTATCAGATGTGTTACGAATGCACATTGAAAACTTACCAACAGGTTCAAAACTTTTGTTCCCTAATAATGCTGGCAATTATCAGAATCTTTCTAATTTAAGGAACAGAGTGTGGTATCCACTATTGGTTCATTCAGGGATTACCAAAAGAGTGAGGATACACGATTTGCGTAGTTCCTATATAAATTTGACTCTTTCAAGTAAGTTGAGTATTAAATTTGTTCAAGCACAAGTAGGACATAAAAAGTCTCAAACAACACTAGATATATATGCTAGAAACAATGGAGATATGAAAAAAATAGCAATGGAGGTACTAAATGAAAAATTTTCTCAAAGAAATAAGGAGTGAGCAAAATGTGAGCAAAATTGCTCACATAATAAAAAAACAAGAGTCTAAAACTCTTGTTTTTATTATGGTGGGCGTTAGAAGACTCGAACTTCTGACCCTCTCCTTGTAAGGGAGACGCTCTACCAACTGAGCTAAACGCCCTTGCATTTATCGTTTAACCTGAGATATATTTACCCCTGAGCTAAACGCCCTAATACTTCGGCAAGAAAATGATATTATAAACAAAAACTTATGTCAACCAATTTATTTTATATGCTCATTGTTCTTGATTTAAAAGTTTCAAAAGTGCGTGCAGGCGGGAATGTCTGAACAGGCTTTTTAGGTGTAGCAGGTTTTTCTGTTACAGGCTGTTGCTGTTGAAGGTTATTCATATTTGCAAGATTGCGTGCTTTGTATTTGTTTTGTCTGTGTGCAGCAATGCTGTTTCTTACTATCGGTGTGATGATGTTGCTTGATATTACACCACCGATTGTTGCTGCAGTTACATTTGCGAAAGACTTGAATGCCTTGAAGGTGCCCATCAAACCTTCTTTTTCAAAATCTCTTGCCTGTGATACATCAAAACCAAAGCTTCCTCTGTTTTGAATGATTCCTTTTCTGTTCATATAATCTACAATAGATTTAGGAGCAAGTTTTGCACTCTTAACCATTTGGGTTGATAACCAGGTCAGTGATTTTGTGATACCGAAGTATAAGCCTATGTTTGTAAGTGCGTCAAATACTTCCTGGTTAATCATGTATTTCTTTTGCTCGTGTGTATAGTTTTTGTTGGTTGCAATACCGTATACCTGAGCAGCAGAAGATGCCATCCATCCGGCTACTGTTGTGAAGATGATGATGTCGTCCATCTTGTTAATTGACATACCTGCCAATTTTGATAGTGATTGTTTGTATCCTGCCATTAAACTCATCTGCCGGCCCTCCATGTATTACGGTCAGCAAAGTCGTCAAAGAATACCTTGCGGAATTTTTCTTTAACATCGTATGGCTCACGCACTTTCACATCATTTGCACTCTCTGTGTCCACACCATTAGCTGGCGGAACATTTTGCGGTTGGTTCGGGTTAGATTTACCAATCAGCTTTAATAAGGACTTAGATATTATATTTGTTAAAGGAACATCTAACATAACGTTTGTAAACAACATAATACCCATACCGATAAGGGTTGCTAACAAACTGTTGTAGTTCTTTATCCAGTCAGCATGATGAGCATTAAGGTGTTGTACAATAATGTCAGGCGGCATTAGAAGTTTGCGCCATGTCGGAGCGTTAGGGTTAACTTTCGTCATTGCCCTGACTCCGTAATAACAAGCAGAACGCACCATACAACCGACGGTTGTACCTGCAAGTATCTTACCTATTGTTCTGCAGGTAGAAACTTCTGCCGTATCTCTGTCAACTTTAGGGTTATAATAGTCGATTAATGGTTGGGTTAGGATAGCGGTCGCACCCATTATGGCACGGCCAACGTCAGGTCTGCTCAGCACTCTTCCTATATTACATACAGCTCTTTCATTATTTACGGTTATGTTAGGGAGCAAGTCAAATATTCTGTGCCTTAGATCCGGCACAGCAAAACGATTTGTAAAATTTGACACACTACGAATATTCATATATTATCTAACCCTAATATATATAACGCTGCATCAATTTTAGATTTGCTATATTGTTACAATATTTTACAAGAAAACACGATAACCATGCATGTTTCCATGCATTAATCCCCTCTTTTTACACACTCAAAAATTATAAATAATTCTTCAAAATAGATTTTACATAGTTTTGAGTTTCTTTATAAGGCGGTACACCGTCGTACTTGCTGACTGCGTTAGGGCCTGCATTGTATGCTGCAAGTGCTAAAATTGTGTTCCCGTGGAATCTGTCAAGCATAGATTTGAGGTACTTAACCCCGCCTTCAATATTTTGTTGTGGGTCCATAGCATCCTTTACCCCGAGCCCTTTTGCAGTCGACGGCATCAACTGCATAAGCCCCAATGCCCCAACCTTAGATTTAGCGTTCGGGTTGAACCCTGATTCCTGTTGTACAAGTGCCTTAACCAGTTTTGAATCTACTCCGTATTTAGCCGAAGTGTCCTCAATCATAGACATAATTTGATCTCTTGTAGGTCTTTTTGAGATGTTCACATTCGGGTTTGTGTATAACTGTGCATCAACACTCGTAATGCCGCGGTTCTTTAACAAACTGCCAAATTGTGCTTTTGCAGTCGATTGAAGTACTTTATCAAAAGACTGAATACTGTTTTTGTCAGGAAGTTGACCGTTAAGCTTGTTAATCGCTTCCATATCAGCTTTTGCAGGAACACCATTGATATAGTTGTTCATCTGCTGATATCGTTTAACTGTATTTGCCTGCCCGCCTGAGTTAAGCAAGCTCTGTATCATTTCTGAAAACATTTATTGATTCACCTTCCTCAATTAGTTAAAACGACCTTTGTACTACACGCTTTAATAAATAGGACAGAATATCCTCTATTTGTATTACTTATTTTTTTAAGGAAGTCAAGGGGTAAATATAAAATTGTGACCTATCTGCGAGTGAGGGGGAAAATAATATTTTATTTATATTAATTCCCCCCTACCGCAGTGGGGATTAAGGGGGGGGGGTTATTTTACTATAATTACTCCCCTCCCGCTTTTGTATATTTCGTAAACTTAATAACAACAGATCCCTCCCCGAGTTGGACTCTGCCGAGCAAACGATTAAGTATCGTTTGTGAGAGGTGGTTGGGGTGGGGAGTGACTTAAATGTACATTTGCCCCTCACCCGAATATCTAATAATTTGCAGGCAAATCATAAGATATTCGACCTCTCCCGCGGAGAGGTTACTGTTCATAGCAAGCAGACAACAAAAAACAGGGCTGTTCGGATGAACAACCCTGTTTTAAAAAACTCTTAAAACGAATTACTTAACTAATTCTTTGAATTTTTTACCAGCTGAGAATGCAGGAACTGTCTTAGCAGCAATCTTCAATACAGCACCTGTTTGAGGATTTCTACCGGTTCTAGCTGCTCTCTTACGAGCTTCAAAAGTACCGAAGCCTACTAAAGTAACTTTTTTGCCTTTTGAAACTGTTTTTTCAATTGTTTCTAATGTAGCTGATAAAATATCAGAAGCTGCTTTTTGAGAAACACCAGCTTTTTTAGCAATTTCTTTTACTAATTCGTCTTTGTTCATAATAATCTCCTTTTCTACTTTACAGTAGTGTTAGCAATAAACACTAAACTCTCTACATTTTTCATTATACACATTATTCTTTTATTTGCAAGTAGTTATGGGCAAAAATCTTTACATTTATAGGGCATGCAGGCATGTCGAAAAAATAAAAGTGCCGTATAGCAAGGGTTTGCACTACTTGTAGTATATTGGATTTAGTCTTACAAATTGTATATTATTGTAAAAATGTGCCAGTATTTGGTATGCAGAGTTGCCCATTTCAGCCAAATTTTTAGCGCCATGCTGTGTCATGCCAACCCCATGCCCGGCCTTTGGCTGATTGTCGTCATAAGACGGAACGGATTTGAGATACGGAATATCGTTCCCGAAAGAGTCGAGTGCCGATACTGTTTTCCCGCCTGCGCATGATGAGTACATAGCAGATATAGGTTTTTTATCATAGAGCATGATTATCCCGCGTGTTTCGTTGATTGCGGTATTTGTGGCTTCAGTTTCCGCCTTTATTCCCTCATATACCTGATCCATTACAGTATCTGCAAGGTCAAACCCTTCTTTTGAGTGTTTACCCATATTTGCAACAGCGTATGTTCTTGCGGCTATTGTCTGGGCCTTCAGTGCTTCTTTCTTCCACGATGACGGCATTTCTGCCGGAACAACCCCCTGAAGGTAGTTTTCCAGACACACATCGTTTATAATAGTAAGAGTTTTTTCTTTATTCATTATTCTCAAAATGCCTCTGTACCAGTTGTCTTTAGCGTATACGCAGGCATTTGGGTCGATTGGCTTTATAACTGCATCGTTTGTGTATACGGTGCATTGTCCCCAATTTGAGCGGACAACCATTTTGTCATCATCAAGCGGTGTTATCTCATACATCAGCATTTTGCGGATAACGCAGACCTGTTTGTTTGTCTTGACATCTATCATTTGTGCTTCATCAGAAACGGATACCAAAACCTTTGCCTGATCCTGCAACAACCCTATCTTTATGGCATACGACGGTGTTGCAAAAAATAATACCAATCCTAAAAATAAAATAAATCTTTTCATAATACATCTATTTTAGCGGACATAATGCGCGATTACATTCATTAAATGATGTATTTATTAATAATTGAAAACTTTTATGGTTAAAAAATTTTTTTGATGATAAAATGAAATAGTCAGGGCGATTAGCTCAGTTGGTAGAGTACTTGAACGACATTCAAGGTGTCACTGGTTCGAGCCCAGTATCGCCCAAAGAGGAGAGGATAATACCCTCTCTTTTTTGATGGAGTGAATTGTATTTACCCCTTTACCACTTTACCCCTATTGTAATGCTTTTGCATCTTCTATCTTCATTGCAAAGTAAGGTTTTGATTTTTCCTGTAAGAAAATTACATACCTCTTATCAAAATAGAAGTAGCGCGGTTCTTCTCTGAAGGTTGGGCAACAGGTACAACCGACCATTATCCCTGCTTCTGATTTCAGTTTTACTCCTGTTTCGTCCATTTTAAACTGGACTGTTTCTATTGCTTTAGAGATTATAAAATCAGAGTTTTTTATCGGTTTGTTGCACAACTCTGTGAACTCGCATTCTTTTTTAAAATCGATTATCGGGGCTTTAAACTCGTCCAGTTTCCCAAAGGTTCTTATGCCCATAAACTTGTCCGATTTACGCATCATATCGTCATAGAGCAGGTTAAGTGTTTTCTCATCGTCTGTTCTGTAGAGGTAAACATCATCACCTTGTTTTGAACGCAGGGCGATTGCATAATCATCCGGGCCGTTATAAAACAGCACTCTGACTGTATAGCGAAGTGCACTTGATGATTTTTTGTTTATCCCGAAATACTTAACCATCCCTTTGCTTCCGCTAAATTCCGCATCATCAAGTTTATCAAACGGTTTTATGTATTCAAAATCTTTTTTGAGCATAGCATACAGGATATATTTCCCTTTTGCGGGTGTCCAGTTGAACATTCCGAGTATATCGCTGGTTTCGTTAAATTTTTCTTTTATTGCTTTTTCTATCTCTTTTTTTATTTCAGGTGAGGCAAGCGCAGCTTTTTTATAGTAGGAGCTGTCTAACAAATCGTCTGTTGTGAACTCTCTTTTGTTGAGCAGGTCAGCCATAGGTGATTTTTGAGCAAATTCAACGGGGTGTTTAACAACCTCATCGATTAAGTCGTTCCAGACAAGCTGGAAGGTGCCCACCCAGACGGTGTTTTTCGCTTCTGATGGGGAATCTATTGTCGGAATAATCTCAAACGGAATAGTTTTTACAACGGCCGTCTTTTTCTTATTGTTTTTAAAATGGCAGGCACTCACGGATAACCCCGTTAATATAAGCCCTAAACACACGAATAACACTAAAAACTTCTTCATATCTTGCCCCCTTTTTTGAATATTAACATTATAGAATATTTATTGAAAAAGAGGTAGTATGTAATAAGAATTTTTACGGATTTTATTTAATTAAGCGAGTGTCGGCTCTCTGTTGATTAAATCTAATGATGCCTGAATTGTGTCTGAGAGGTTGGAGTAATATTTCTTTTCGCTTTCTTTCTTTGCGATTTCCATACCTGTTTTGGCGATTTCGTCCATTTGTTTCAGAAGATCGGTTGTCATCATTATTTCACGGAAAAGTGTTCCTTCGTCGCGGATGGATTTCTTCATATCGCCTGAATACAACTCTTTCCAGTTATTTGTTGAATCATCCGATTTGTTGTTCAAATCTGCCCACGCATAGACATGTTTTATTGCGTTTTTATTCTGTTTCAGTTCACGGCCTTGTCTTTCGTAAATATCCATATTGTATTCAAATGCCTTTGAATCGAAGTCGTAGACTAAATCTGCTACCATATCGTCGTCTAAATCAAACATTTCAGGTTTATCAGGTAAATCTGATTTTGGCACGCTTTCAAGGTTTGCCAGTCCTGCAACATAACCTGCCAGCTGAACAGGGCTTAACCCAAAGAGTTCACCGCTTGCAATACTTTCTATAACAGGTATTTGTTCATAACCGTTCAGTTGGGTAAGTAAGTATCCTTTTGTTGTCAGGTTGTTTTCTTTATCAATATAGCCGTAATCTTTCAGAAGTCTTTCTTTTGCAACAAATTCGTTAGCCATATCTCTTGCGGTGCGTGCTTTAATATCAGGGTTTTCATCATAGGCATATAGTGAGCGTTTGAAGATGCTTTCCAGTTTACCTCTGCTTTTATCACGATAAGCATCGTTAGCCGTCGCTACAAATGAATAATCAATATTGAAATGACTGTTTATATCGCAGGACGGTGTTTTGATGAGTTGTTCAAACTTTGCTTTTTGGCTCTTGTTTGTCGCCATTACATAACAATAGCCTGTTGTATCAATCCCTCTGCGGCCTGCTCTGCCTGCCATTTGGTGAAATTCGTTAGGATTGATGTATCGTTTATGGTCATCACCGTCAGGAGTTTCTGTTGGTTTTCTGAGGTTACAAATGACCGTTGAACGAGCAGGCATGTTTATCCCTGCTGACAGAGTTTCTGTTGAGATAACAACTTTTACCAGTTTCTTTTGGAAAAGTTCTTCAATTAATTCTTTTTGTTCAGGTAACATTCCGGCATTGTGGATTGCATAACCTTTTTTCAGAGCTTCGTAATTCAGAGATTCGCCTAAATATTTACCCTGTTCTTTGTAGCTTCTTATTGTTCTTTCGATTTGTTTTGTTTCTTTATCGGTTGTGAGTTTATCGCCGTAGTCTGATAAATGGCGCATAACGGCTTTACCTTCTTTTTTACTGAAGATAAAGAAGATAGCAGGGAGTTTATCCTCTTTGTTGAGCTTATCTACCATATAGTTATAACTGTGTTTCGCAGGTTGGGCAGAATCAGAGAGTTCTAACTGTCGTGCCATTTTTCTTGCTCTTGCGCGTTCTGCTTTACTTCCTCCGCCTTTTCCGCCGCCTTTTGAACGGTGTCCGTCAACCATTTCGACATGAAATTCCAACGGAACATGCCTGTTTGACGGCGGTACATTCACTAATACGGTGTGTACCCCTTTGTCGTTTGCTCTGTATCCTTGTTGCGGTGTAATTTTTTCAATGTATTTATCACCCTTAACCGAACCCATCCAGTCTGCTATTTTTTCAGGGTTTGCCATTGTACCTGAGAGGGAAAGTACCTGAACTTTCGGATCGGTAAACATTATTGCCTGTTCCCAAACCCCGCCTCTATCGGTGTCGCCGAGGTAGTGGAGTTCGTCAAAAACGACTGTTTTTAAGTCATCAAGCAGAGGATTTTTTTCTTTCATGTTGTCTTTTACAACCATGTTTCTGTATACTTCGGTTGTCATAATCAGGATAGGTGCATCTTTGTTGATTTTCTTGTCACCCGTGATTAGTCCGACATTAGAATCGCCGTATATTTTTCTGAACTCTCTAACTTTGTCGTTACTCAACGCTTTTAGCGGAGTTGTATAGAATGTCTTTTTGCCTTCGTCTAAATTCTTGTTTATTATGTAATGGGCAATTGCTGTTTTCCCTGTTCCTGTCGGTGCAGTAACGATTACATCGTTGCCTTTGTACAGGTTCTCTGCTGCCGCTTTTTGATAAATATCTGCCTGAAACGGTTCGCCTGTTTTTTTATCGACAGGAAGATTAAAATAGTTATCTCTCAGTGTTTGATAATAGCCGCTGCTTTTAAACGACACAAGTGAACGGTTTGCATAATTCAGGCTGTTTAAATTGTTCAGATTGATAGCATCCGAAACTCCCGAATTTTTTGTTCTGTCGTTATGCTTGTAGTTGTTGGTTACAGTGATTTGCGAAAGACGGTCTATTTTCATGGATATATCCTTAAAAAACTATGCTATATATACGTTTCTTAAGGATATTTTTTGTTATTTTTATTTGAATTTTTTACATAGATTTACAAATTAGTACATCTTGTCAGGGCGTGGTCTGTCTGTTCTGTGAAAATTAAAAGTCCCCTGTGAATAGTCGGTATTATACAGGTTTTCGGCGATAATTCTGCGTGATTCCGTGGTTGATATTCCGTCAGCCGCTTTTACTCCTTTTGATCTCATTTTGTTTTTACTGCTCAGGCTGCCCCATTCATCAAGCATTTGTATCATTCTCGGGATATCGTTGTAAGTTATATAACTGAACAGGTCTTTTTCCAAATACAATCTGCCGTCACCGTCTAAATCAAATAATTCCAGCCCCGGTTTGATTTTTCCGTCACTATCAACCAAATCGTGATATGTAACTATCGGACGGTCAGGTGAAAACAAGTTCTTTATCTCGTCAGTTATGAGTTCTTTCCCGTTTTCGTCTTTAAGGGTTGCGTTTGATAATGCTTTTTGAATACCCATTGCATAAATTTCTTTTTTGTTTGACGGCTCTTTAAAATAACCGCCAATGTCCGCATATTGGGCGTTATAGATATATTTATCTTTATCCTTTTGTGCATATCTTCCTGAATATTCGTCAAAACGGTTAACCATAAATACGGCCTTTGCAATATCCAGTTTTGTAATATCAGGGTTTGATTTTTCAATCAGTTCGTACTGTTCTGACACAAATTTCGGGAAATCACGACTGAAATCAGCATACCTGTTATCCCCTCTTTTATAGGCATAATAT
The DNA here is from genome assembly GCA_902765215.1 of uncultured bacterium. Taxonomy (GTDB): domain Bacteria; phylum Cyanobacteriota; class Vampirovibrionia; order Gastranaerophilales; family Gastranaerophilaceae; genus UBA2883. Next base: position 23,506 of record CACWZA010000004.1, read on the forward strand.
CGGCTTTCCATAAAATGGGTCTGAACTTCCTGTGTTATAGCTTCTTCTTTTATATCTTTGTTTTCATCAAGTACGCTGTGGGTTAATTCGTGCAGTAATACGGCTTTAAAATAATTGGCATTTGAAAAGTTGTTCATTGCCAGAGAGTTCCCTTCAATCGATCCGCCCGTCATAAACCCGTTATTTAAGGTTAAATCTGTCAGGGTTGCCAATCTTGATGCGTATAAATCACGCATACCTTCCGGGAAGTCCTTCAATTCGTCCATCAGTTCGTTTGATAAAACTGCAAAACGATGTATGGCTTTTCTGTTCTCGGAAGTCGTTCTGTCATCATATTTATTGTCAAATTTGTCCAGTCTGTAGACATCGGACACAAAATTCTCAAGCGATAAGGTTTTGTTATCGGTTTTTAACAGCGCACCACCCGATACAAAATAGCTCGTTTCGTAATCGTCAAGTTTGCCGTCCTGATTTAAATCAAATAACTCATATCCTTTTTTAACATTGTTGTTTTCATCAACCAAATCATTAAGGTTTATCTCAGGTCTGTCAACAGAAAACAACTCTCTTATTTCAGGAGTAATATAATCAACCCCTGTTTCAGAATTTTTCAGCGACATTTTGGGAATTTTATCAAGCCAGTATTTCAGCATCCCCTCATCGTATGTCTTTTTATCCTGTGTACTTTGGGTTACTGTTTGCGCAGGTTGGGTATCATTCTGAGGCTGTGGTGATATTACCAAATCATCACTGCAACTGTTACCGCCTGCTGACGGAAACATATCATATTTTTTTACTTCTTTCGCACACCCATCATTCGGCGTCTGATAATCCGTAACTGTACGATAGTCTACTTCGGAAAACTGTATTTTCTTATCTGTCATATATTTTTATTTCTAAACTAATCTAATTATATAATACCCGATTTTAGCAGATTTTTAACAATAAAAAAAGCAGTATTTTTGTAATACTGCTTTTCTGATTATAAACTTATACCTTTACACTCCGCAAAGAGCAACATCTTTGGCAATTTGTTTATAGAAATCATTTTCCTGTTCAAATTTGTAGCCAAAGTTAAACAGTTCTGATTCTTTAAGTTGCGGAGTCATAATTTGTAACCCGATTGGCATACCGTCAGAATCAAAACCTGCAGGAACGCTCATTGCAGGGATACCGACAAGGTTAGCACAAATTGTTGCAATATCTGTTAAGTACATTGCTAAAGGATCAGCTGTTCTTGCACCCAATTCAAATGCTGTGTTAGGGCAGGTCGGTGAAATAAGTGCATCAACCTTTTGGAATACTGCGTTAAATTCGTCAGCAACCAATCTTCTCATTTGTTGTGCTTTCTTGTAGTATGCGTCATAATAACCTGAACTTAATGCGTAGGTACCGAGCATTATTCTTCTCTTAACCTCATCGCCGAAACCTTCTGCTCTTGATTTGCAGTAAAGGTCGATTAAGTTTTCAGGGTTAGCAGTCCTGTGACCGTATCTTACACCGTCAAATCTTGCAAGGTTAGAACTGCATTCAGCAGTAGCAAGAATGTAATAAATACCGATAGAATATTTAAGTTTCGGTAATGATACTTCAACAACTTCTGCGCCGAGAGATTTGTATACTTCAACAGCGTGTTCAACTGCTTTTCTTACATCTTCTGATACGGCATCAGTCATCAAATCAGAGATAACCCCGATTTTCTTACCTTTGATGTCGTCGTTTAAGTGTCCTGCAAAGTGTTCAACAGGGATATCCAAAGATGTTGAATCGTGAGGATCGTGACCTGATATAACTTCAAGCAGGAGTGCTGAATCTTCAACAGTTCTTGAGAAAGGTCCAATCTGGTCAAGTGAAGATGCAAACGCAATCAGACCATATCTTGATACTCTGCCGTAGGTTGGTTTCATACCGACAACACCGCAGAAACTTGCAGGAAGTCTGATACTTCCGCCTGTGTCAGAGCCGAGTGCTAATGTTGCTTCACAAGATGCAACACTTGCTGCAGATCCGCCTGAAGAACCGCCAGGAACTTTGTTTAAATCCCAAGGGTTATGAACCTTTTTGAAAGCAGAGTTTTCGTTTGAAGAACCCATTGCAAATTCGTCAAGGTTTGCTTTCCCAACGATAGGGATACAGTTGTCTAACAATTTTTGTGTAACCGTTGCATTGTACGGAGAAACAAAGTTTTCCAGTATCTTGCTTGATGCGGTTGTTCTTGAACCGATAAGGTTCATATTATCTTTCAGTGCAAGCGGTACACCGGCTAAGAGCGGTAATTTTTCACCGTTTGCTACCATATTATCAACTTTTTTTGCTGTTTCAAGTGCAATTTCGCCTGTTGTTGAGTTGAAAGCACCTAATTTGTCATCGACATCTTTAATTCTGTCCAATGCAGCCTGTGTAAGCTCTGTTGCGGTAATATCTTTGTTTGCAATCATTCTGCTTTGTTCAGCCGCACTCTTTTGTAAAATTTCTTTCATTTATATTTCCCTCTTTGTCTATGTAATTTGATTATATCAAAAACAGCGGTAAATACAAAAAATAAGTAAATAATTGTTTAGGGGTAAATGAAAAACCCTAACCTCTCCGCGGGAGAGGTCGAATATCTTATGATTTGCTTGCAAATTATTAGATATTCGGGTGAGGGGCATTTTATATATTTACCCCTGTCTTGAAAATTTCCCTTTAGCGAATAAAATAGAAAAGGATAAACACTAGGGAATATTGAAACAACTAAATTATAAATTCCTTAATTTGAAATGTAAGGTAAAGTCATGAATAAAGAAAATATCAGAAATATAGCAATTATTGCTCACGTTGACCATGGTAAAACTACGCTTGTTGACTGTATGCTCAAACAAAGCGGAGTATTCAGAGATAATCAACAGGTACAGGAAAGAGTATTAGACAGTAACGATTTGGAAAAAGAAAGAGGAATAACGATTCTTTCTAAAAACATTTCCATCAATTATAAAGGGGTAAAAATCAATGTTGTAGACACCCCGGGCCACGCAGATTTCGGCGGTGAAGTTGAGCGTGTATTGGGTATGGTTGACGGTGCATTGTTAATCGTTGATGCGGCAGAAGGCCCAATGCCTCAGACAAGATTTGTATTATCTAAGGCGTTGGAATTAGGTTTAAGAATCATTGTTGTTATAAACAAAATCGATAAACCTGCTGCAGATGTTGATATGACTTTGGATAAAGTATTTGATTTATTCACGGAATTAACTGACAGAGAAGATTTAATCGACTTCCCGTATATCTATGCAAGCAGTCTTAACGGTTATGCAATCAATGAGATTGATGATGAACCTAAAGACATAACTCCGCTTTTGGATTGTATCTTAGAAAATATATCAGCACCTACGGGTGATGACAGTTTACCTTTACAGTTTCAGGCAACAACACTCGATTACAACGAGTATGTCGGCAGAATCGTTACGGGCAGAATTATAAACGGTACAATTAAATCTCAGCAACAGGTTTCTCTCTGTAAGGCTGACGGCTCAATTGAAAGAGGCAAGATTGCAAAATTGTACGAGTTCAAAGATTTGGGGCGTGAAGAATGTGATGAAGCTGAATCAGGTGATATAGTAGGTATCGCAGGTTTTCCTGACATTCAGATTGGTGAAACCATTTGCGAAATAGGAAATGAAAATCCGCTTCCTTTAATCAAGGTTGATGAACCGACACTTCAAATGAACTTTTCTGTTAACGACAGCCCGTTTGCGGGAACAGAAGGTAAATTCGTAACAAGTCGTCAGTTAAGAAAACGACTTTATAACGAGTTAGAAAAGAATGTAAGTTTAAGGGTTGAAGATACTGACAGTACAGACTGTTTTAAGGTTAGCGGTCGTGGTGAGCTTCACCTTGGTATCTTAATCGAAACTATGCGCCGTGAGGGTTATGAGTTTCAGGTATCAAAACCTGAAGTTATATATAAAACTGTTGACGGGGTTCAGTATGAACCGTTTGAAAATCTTATTATCGATACTCCTGAAGAAACTGCAGGTACTTGTATCGACAGACTTTCAGGCAGAAAGGCAACAATGCTTGAAATGCAGAACGACAATGGCAGAACAAAGATGAAATTCTCTATTCCGGCACGGGGTTTAATAGGGTTCAGAACTGAGTTTATCAGAATTACCCGTGGTGAAGGTATTATGTACCATACCTTTGATGAGTATAAAGAGATGGTTGGTGATATTCCTAAACAGCGTTCAGGTTCTATCCTTGCTCACGAAACAGGGGAAGCAGTACCTTATGCACTCGCTCAATACGAGGACAGAGGGGTGTTCTTTATCACTCCGCATACTAAAGTATACAGAGGTATGATAATCGGGGAAGGTAACAAGGCACAGGATATTGCTGTAAATATCTGTAAGACCAAAAAATTAACCAATATGAGAAGTTCTACCGCTGATGTTATGGTTACTTTGCAGGCTCATAAAGAGCTCTCGCTCGAAGACTGTATGGAATACATCGGTGATGATGAACTTTTGGAAGTTACTCCTGAAAATATCAGAATGAGAAAAGTTAACCTCGTTAAGTTTGGAAGTATTTAATTAATTCTTATGCTATAATATAACCATGCTTAAGGAACGTGTTGAATTTTTAAAAGAGGAGTTGAACAAACATAATTACAACTACTATGTGCTTGATAATCCTACAATAAGCGATTATGAGTACGATATGTTGTTTGCTGAGTTAAAAGAGCTGGAAAACAATAACCCCGAACTACGTTCCCCGGATAGCCCTACTCAGAGAGTTGGCTCAATCTCTACGGGGTTTGAAGAATACAGACACAAATACCGTCTTTATAGTCTGGATAACTCATACAATGCGGAAGATTTGCGCAAATGGTATGAACGGGCTCAAAAAGAGTACGGTAAGACAGATTTGGAACTCGTTTGTGAGCTAAAAATTGACGGGCTTGCAATTGCACTCTCATACACAAACGGGCTTTTTACAACAGGTGTAACACGCGGTAACGGTATTATAGGTGAGAATATTACCCAAAACCTCAAAACAGTAAAAGCTGTTCCGTTAAAGTTATTTGAGAATGTGAATATAGATGTTAGAGGCGAAATTTATATGCCTATTTCTTCTTTTAATAAGCTGAACGAAGAAAGTATGAAGAATAACGACAAAATCTTTGCTAACCCGAGAAACGCGGCAGCAGGTTCTCTCAGACAGTTAGACAGTACAATTACCGCAAAACGCGATTTGTCCATGTTTACATATACGGTTATTCTGCCTGACGGAAATAACACGATTAAAACCCATTGGGATAGTATTCAGTATATTAAAAAACTCGGGTTTAAAACTAACCCTAACATAAGACTTGTAAAAGATATTGAAGGTGCAATACAGTTCTGTAAAGACTGGGAAACAAAACGCTTTGAGCTCGATTATGCAACAGACGGAGTTGTAATTAAGATAAACAGTTTTGCGGCACAAAATGAACTTGGGTTTACTGCGCGTGCTCCAAAATGGGCAACTGCGTTCAAGTTCCCGCCAGAGGAAATTTCAACAACCTTGGAAGATATTGAAATCGGGGTCGGAAAAACGGGTGCAATAACTCCTGTTGCAAACCTTACCCCTGTCCTACTTGCAGGAAGTACGGTCGCAAGAGCAAGCCTTCACAACTTTGATGAAATAGAAAGGCTTGATGTGAGAATAGGGGATTCTGTTTTTATTAAAAAAGCGGCAGAAATTATCCCGAAAGTTATTAAAGTTGTTGACGATGAGGAACATTATAAGCGTCCTAAATACATTCCGCCTACGGAATGCCCTGTCTGTCATTCACCGTTAGAGTACAGAGAAGGTGAGGTCGTTGCCTACTGTTCTAATCGTTATTGCCCTGCAGTCGCAAAGGCAAAACTTGAATATTGGGTATCAAAGGAAGCTATGGATATTGATAATATCGGGCCTTCTGTCATAGAGCAGTTATATAATATGAACATGGTGAAAACCCCTGCAGATTTCTACAAACTTTCACAACAGGATTTTATGATGCTTGATTTGGTTAAAGAAAAATCTGCATATAATATGTTTTCATCAATACAGGCAAGCAAGAACAGACCGCTTGCGAAGTTTATTACAGCGCTTTCTATCAGGCATGTCGGGAAAGAAACTGCGGATATACTTGTTAATGAATTAAATACTTTGTCTAATATCAGAAATGCTGATATTGAAACCCTTTCAAATATTGAAGGAATAGGCGAAAAGATTGCACAAAGTATTTATGAATTTTTCCATTCTGATGATTCAGACAAGTTGTTATCAGAACTGGCAGAACTCGGAGTAATTCCGTCAGAATCAAGCCAAAAGCTCTCTGATGATTTTGCCGGGCTGACTTTTGTCTTAACAGGAACTTTACAATCGATGACAAGAGATGAAGCAAGTGATAAAATAAAAGAAAGAGGCGGTAAGACATCGTCATCTGTGTCAAAGAAAACATCATTTGTTGTCGCAGGTGAAAATGCAGGTTCAAAATTTGACAAAGCAACCGCTCTTGGTGTAAAAATATTATCAGAAGATGAATTTTTAAATATGATGGGGTAAGGTTGTTTCATCATATAATCAAAAGGTTTTACATATCCGTATAATTAGGTAAGGATTTTATAATGAAGAATAAATTAAATGTAATTCAAATCAACGGTATACAGGGGATAATATTTCTAATCGGAGCTATTATATGTTTGATAGCAGGTTTTGTAGCTTTCCCCGGCATGGTTTTTAAGATGGGCTGGAACTTTTTGGCTCATGCAACCGATGTTGTGCCGACAATAGGAATGCTTCAGGGTACTCTGCTTTGGGGGATTGTTGTTGTAAGTTATTTTGCGTTTAAGAAAAAAGGGTTCTTCATTGAGTTTAAATCAGGGAACGATCTTTCAAGAGAAGAAATGGATGCCGTTATGCACCGTATCAGAACTGAAAGACAGGCTGATTTGATTGCTAAGTCGATTATGAAGGCAAGAGAGCTTGAACTGGAAGCAAAAAAAGAACTCGATTCCTTCGAAAAAGAAAACACTGAAATCAAAAACAATTAAAAAATTGTCTTGACAATAAAGTGTGTTCTTAATAATATATTATTGTTGCCGGTATAGCTCAACGGTAGAGCAACGGTTTTGTAAACCGTAGGTTGTAGGTTCGATTCCTATTACCGGCTTTTTTACATGTAACTCAGTTTTATGTGTAATCTCCGCCCTTGTGGCTCAGGGGCAGAGCACTCCCTTGGTAAGGGAGAGGTCACGAGTTCAAATCTCGTCAAGGGCAAATTTTTTTGATAACCAAATATGGGTAGATGGCCGAGTGGCTAAAGGCGACAGACTGTAAATCTGTTCCCGCGAGGGTACGGTGGTTCGAATCCACCTCTGCCCACCATTTTAGTAAAAAGAGAATACCTTTATGGTATTCTCTTTTTACTTTAAATATGTTTGGTGGATGAGAACCAACCAAACGGAGTTTGGTCTGGTTCGAGCGGATTTGCGTACGTATTGAGCGAAGCTAAATTCGGATAGCGAACAGATGACGTTGACAGGTACAAAGTACCGAAAACGGCACTCTGTGAGCGTGGAGCAAATTCAAGACAATCCACCTCTGCCCAATTTTAAAAGACTTTCGAGAAATCGGGGGTCTTTTTTGTTATCCTTTCAAAATTGGGCAGAGAGTCTTCGATCCACACGCAAAGTATCACGCAGGTGATTAACGAAAAAGTGTATATTTTCTTTGCGGTGGTTCTTCCTCCATTTGCTTATTCTGTCTGCTTTTCTGTTACGCAGAACTGTGACGCAAAACGTGACATTTAGTCACCTTTTGCTGAACGCAAACGGAGTCCTTACCTCTGCCCACCATTTTAAAAGACTTTCGAGAAATCGGGGGTCTTTTTTGTTATCCTTTCAAAATTGGGCAGAGAGTCTCCGAATCACAACAAAAATCAGAGATTTTTGCGGTGGTTTTTCCTCCATTTGCTTATTCTGTCTACTTTTCTGTTATGCAGAACTGTGACGCAAACGGAGTCCTTACCTCTGCCCACCATTTCAAAAGACTTTCGAGAAATCGGGAGTCTTTTTTGTTATCCTTTTAAAATTGGGCAGAGAGTCTTTGCCCAACAAAATACAAAAATTATTTCTTTTTGGTTAAGTGTGCCTTGCGGTAGTTATCCGTTATCTGTCCTAACTGGTTCAGTACGATACCTGATACAAACCCGAGTGCTAACGATTTTCCGCCGGATACAAGTTTTGTCGCAGAAATTAGCGATGTTGCCATAGCACCGACAATAGGGATTCCTGATTTTAAAAGAACAGATGTTCTTTCGTTCTTTTCTTTTGCCTTATTAAGACCATAGGTAATCATTCCGCAGGACATCAAAATTGTTAAAATATCCGTCGGGGCGCAGCCGAGTTCTAAATCTCTTGCCTTGTCAAAGAACTCTCCGATTTCAAGGTTTACTGAATTGTCAAATGAACTTACTGCGTTTTGTGCAGATTTCAAAGCACCTGATTTTGCAAGTTCAAACGGCGATATAGAGTGATAAATGTCTAACATATCCTGAAGTTCACCTGTTCCGTCTTCTTTCAGAATATTTCTAAGTAGTCTTATGTTGACATTTTTATCATTAACCTGAGTTCTTGCAATATTTTCATTTGTACTTGTCTTTATTGTGTGTTGTTCAAGTTTGTCTATTTCTTTAAAAAATGCTTCTTTACTTTTGTCTAGTGCTGAAGGATCGTTTGCAAACCATTCAATCCTTTTCATAATCTCAACACCTTTTTTATCATCAGGCATAATAATGCTGCTGAGGTTTTTGACATAGCCGGAAATAAAATTCATTCTTTCTTTGTCTGTATAGGAAAGCATGTTTCTTGCAAATGCAACATTTTCAGCCAAATCTGTTTTGTTTCCTTTGACTTGTTCTGAAGCAATAAATGTCTGCCACATTTGTTTTCGTTTGAATTTGTTATCCTTAGACCAGAAACCCTTAAATGATTCGTTCCAGAAGTTTGAATACAGTTTAGAGGTTGCATTTTTAATGTACTTATATCGCTCTTGCTGGGTGTTTTCATTAATAAAGGCATCAACTACCATTTTTACGCTCTCTCTGTAACTTTTTGCTTTTTTTACAAGCTCGGCCTTTGTTAATTGTTTACCCTTGAATTCAACCGTTTCAGACGGGTTATTCTTTAAGATATAATTGTCTAATTTATCAAAATTTTCGTACATATCATTAAATCTTTTTTGTGTTTTTTTGTAAGATTTTTTGACAGTATTTATTGATAATTTTTCGAAAATATTGGATATACCGCTGTGAATTTTCTTAGTCGGTGTAGATTTGTACATAAGCTTCATGAACAGGATATCTTTTAGCGAGGTTACATTGTTCACACTCTCTGTTTTTTGGATAAAAGAGTTAATCTTTCGGATTGCATATTCGTAAAACGGGAGTTTTTTATTTTGTTCGGATAAAATATCTTTGTCCAGTTTCTTTTCAAATACTCCCTTAAGTCTTTCCAGTCCGTTTTTAGCGTTTTTGTGTCCGCCTAATGAGAAGAATAAAAGCAGTAACCCGCCGGCTATGGATGACATAGCTACCTTGTCGCTCGTGTTTTTAGTCGGGGTGTTCTCTTTATTTTTCAAATCGGAAATCAACCTCAAATTCTTCTGAATGTTCCTTGTTGCGGGGAACTGATTAAAGGTACTTTTGCTTTTATCGTACTTTTGCTGGGTGTAATTTGTTATGTATTCTGTCATGACTTTTTAAGTAGTTGATATCCGTATTAGATATAAAACTGCTCATAAAAATTTTTACCGCTTTATTAAGTATTTTTAAGATGAATTTTTCTTAAAAATACACAAAAATTTTCAGCAAAGAAATAATGAATTTATTCAACATCAAAGTCAAAATATGTATCGGGATAAGGTTCATTTTTAAGGGTAAAGTGCCACCATTCTGAGTCCAAACCTTTAAATCCTGCTTTTATCATTGCATTTCTTAAAATTTTGCGGTTCTTTTTTTGTTCGCGGGTCAGTTTCTTGTAGTCAGGATGTGAAATTTCGCTGAATAAATCGAAGGTTCCGCCCATATCAACAAATGAACCGTCAGTTTTTATAAGGGTTAAGTCAACGGTTGATCCTCTTGTGTGAGAAGACTTTGCTTCAATATAGTGACCTTTCAGCAAATCAGATTTCTTTAAATCAGGATAAAAACTCTTGTCTCCGTCATCATTAGGATTATTTATCCAGACAACGAAGTTGTCTACTGCCTTTTGTGGTCTGTATGTATCCCAGATGAGCAGTCTGTAACCCTGTTTTCTTAAGTCAGCTGCTGCGCTGCAGAGTGCTTTTAAAGATTCTTTTGTCATATATGCTATCGGTGCCTTGTAGCCATTTATTCTGTTTCCTGTGAAGTTGTTTGATGAATAATAGCGGATATCATAAGCCGCATCATCTATGACCGTGTATACAGGTGCAAAATCACTTTTGTCGTAAGATATCTGTGATGCGATTGTTGTCTGTATAAACCCTATCAGGATTAAAGTTATTAGTAAAAGTTTTTTCATACTGCTCTCCATAAAGTTCTTAAATAATCTGAAAATATTATAGCATATGTAAACAAATATGAATGATTTTTTGTTTCGGTGTTAAAAAAGTCGTAAATTAGTGAACTAATATTATAGATAAAATGTGTGTTTTTAGTCTAAGGTATTAATTATGTCTATAAATTGCATTACCCCAAATTCTTCTTTTTCATATTGTCCTGCGGTATCGGGTATCGATTCGGAGGAAAAAGAAATTATTAAGCGTTTGTTGGCGTACGGCTACACACCGACAGGGGATAAAGCAACAGACAAAGCGCATTTAAGAAAAATTGAGTTAGAGAAAGCAAAACAGGATAATTATGTATCCGACAAGTATTTGACGGTTTCTACTGCAGAGTGTCGTCGTATACAGGAAAGAAAAAAAGAAAAACTCAAAATCAATAACCCTGAGAAAAAGCCTGATATACAGGAAAAAAGACAGGGCGCAAAGATTTTGGGTGATCAGATTTTCCTTGCAATAAAAATGAAGCAGGACAAAATGCACCCTGAAAAAGAGGATAAAAGCTACAGACTTAAGAAGGTTTCTTAGTTTTTTTAATCGCTGATTATATAACCGTTGTCGTGTAGTTCTTATTTGTTTTGTGTTTATTAAGGACAAAATCCTTTATTGTTTGGAAATAGTCTTTGTTGTCGTTTGTCGCAATATGTTCTCCGCATTCATCGCAATAGAATTTTATAACATGACTTCCCGACAGAACTGATGCTCCGCAAAAATAAGGGATAAGTGCTTCTTCTTTACCGCAAACGGGACATTTGATTTTAGGTAAATTATTGTTTTTTATTTCAAAGTTACCCAAATGTAAGAATTTTGCTTTTAGTATTCCGTTATTGTACGCACCCTCACAGTCAAAGATTGTAGGGAAAAGTTCTCCGATATTGTAGCACTCTCTTTCCGGTACGGTCATTTTAAGTAATTCTGCCTTTGTTTTTGTTAATAAATTCATTTTCTGCCTCGCTTTCTTTGTTCAATACCAAAAGCGTGTGCGAAAAATTTTTTACGGCAAAATTTTATTACCATAGTTTGACGGGATATTATCTCAAATTTAATACTACCCATCGTCGGTTTGTTACCGTCAGGCATTAGCACCGTTAAGCAATAGCTTTGGTTGCTGTGTAGTCACAGGGCCTGTCCCTCGTACACTCTTTATGGTATTAAATATTAAATTAGTAATGTGCTCTTTATAAGCTACACTTTTTTTCGGGAGTTGTCAACCTTTTTACATGCTGAGTAATTAGAATGTATTATAAACATTTGTAAAAATCCTCTTTACATAGTATGTTTGTTTTTCTATTCATGGTACACTATAAATTAAGATATGTTTAATGCATATTTGGTTAGTGAGCTGTTAATTATATATTAGCGTGCAAAATGGAGAAATTATGAAGTATATCAACTACAAAAAGAACGAACTTGAACGAATCAATATAGAATTATTTAAGATATCATTACCTGATTTGAAGAATGTAAATAAGACAGAAGTTATATCTGACTGGCTTATGGAAACCATTGATGGTGGGATAAAAGATAACTTGTTTGCTGCAGGTCAACTGCTCCCTACAAAGGCAGAACTTGCCTACGCACTCGGGGTTAGTCTGGGAACTATTCAAAATGTTTTGAGAATACTGGAAGATAAAGATTATATTTTCTCAAAACAGTGTATCGGTTCAATTATAAAAGACAGAACAGATTCTGAATCAAATATAAGAAAAAGAACATCTAAAAAAGATATAGCAGAAGAACGAATCAAAGCATATATCAAAAACAATAATATGGTTAATGGTGATAAATTGCCTGTATCTCGTCAGTTGGGCAGAGAGATAGATATGGCGCTTAATACAGTCAGAAACGCAATTGTTTCTCTGATTTCTGACGGCATACTTGAATATAACTCTAAAAAAGAATTGATAATTAAAAACAGCGATTTTACAATTGATACTGATGCCGATGAAACAACTCTTGTTTCTAAGGTGAAAGATGATTTGAAGAAATATATTTGTGAAAACTTTAAAATCGGGGATAAGTTATCTTCTCACGAAGAATTGTCAAAGTTATTCAATGTGAGCATGAAAACTATCCACAATGCTGTTCAGATACTTGTTAAGGAAAATATGTTACTTCCTCGCCGCGGTGCGTATGGAACAACGGTTATCAATACCTCATTAAATTCCGCATTCGAGCCGAGAAGGGAAATGTCTATCTTTGCTCCTGCAAAAGAAACAGCCTTCTATCATTACCAAAAGATTCAAAACAAAATTAAAAATATTATAACTGATGATTATGATATCGGTTCAAAACTGCCTTCTATTTCAGCATTCTCACAAATGTTGGATGTTAGCCCTAACATTATAAGAAAGGCATTAAACAACCTTGCTAAAGACGGTATTTTGAGATTTACAAGAGGCAGATATGGCGGAACTTATGTAATAGACCTGCCTGAGCCGACTGAACAGGCGTTCAGATGGCTTGCCGTTAACCCTCAGTACAGTAAGGTTAAAGTTTAATATTTGAGCATAGTTTTTATATTATCTTCCGCTTGTATATTTTTTCGTAATATACCGTTTCATTTGCTTGTAAATTGTCTTTCGGTGGTATAGAATAATTATACGGATAATTACGTGTTTATAAGGAAAGGTTTATTATGAAAACTATAGAGGGTTTACTGACTACACAAGGCGAAAGATTTTGTATTATTTTAGCAAGATTTAATGATTTTATCGGGGGCAAATTATTAGAAGGTGCAATCGATGAACTTCAAAGACATGGTGTCGATAACGAAGATATCGATATAGTAAGAGTTCCTGGGGCATTTGAAATTCCTGTTGTTGCTAAAAAATGTGCAAAATCAGGTAACTACGCCGCTATTATTACCTTAGGTGCGGTTATTAAAGGGTCAACCTCTCATTATGATTATGTTTGTGCCGAAGTCAGCAAAGGTGTTGCTTCTGTTTCTCTTGAAACTGAAGTTCCTGTTATCTTTGGAGTTTTGACAACTGATAATATTGAACAGGCAATAGAAAGAGCAGGCACAAAAGCAGGTAATAAAGGCGCAGATGCCGCTAAATCTGCTATCGAAATGGCTAACCTGATGAAGTCGTTAGGTTAAGAGGGATACAGGGAAACTTAAAGTTTTAGTTATCTGCAATCAGGAGGTTTTTATGTCTGAAATAATTACAGAATATCGTAATGAAAATACAAAAGATATAGACTTGCTGCCGACTATCGATATTGTTCATAAGATGAATGAAGAAGATAAGATTGTTGCAAAGGCTATTGAGTATGAGTCTGAAAATATTGCAAAAGCGATAGATGTCATATCTAAACAGTTTTTGGCAGGCGGACATCTTATCTATTTCGGTGCGGGTACATCAGGCAGACTCGGTATTCTTGATGCTTCAGAATGTCCTCCGACCTTTAGCGTTGAACCTGATATGGTGCAGGGGGTTATTGCAGGCGGTTATGATGCAATGAGATTTGCCGTTGAAGGGGCAGAAGATAATTATGATGCGGGGTATGAAGATGCTCATATTCTTACGGAAAAAGATGTTGCAGTAGTAATTTCTGCAAGCGGAAACCCTAAATATTTGCTCGGGGTTTTGGCTTATGCTGATGAAATTGGCTGCAAAACAATAGGTTTGACTTGTAATTCAGAGGGTAAAATCGTTGATGAGGTTGGAACTCTCATCTGCGTAGAAGTAGGGCCTGAGGTTATTGCAGGTTCAAGCAGACTGAAAGCGGGTACTGCTCAAAAAATGGTTCTGAATATGCTTTCAACAGGTTCAATGATTAAGATAGGTAAGACTTATGAAAACTTTATGATTGATTTGAAGGCAACAAACGAAAAATTAAAAGACAGAGCGATAAGAATTGTTTCTGAGATTGCAGGGGTTAGTATTGCGAAATCCTTTGAGATGTTACAGCATAGTGACTGGAAAATTAAACCTGCAATCGTATCAATAGTTAAAAACATTAGTATAGAAGATGCTAATGCGGAATTAAAGAGATACCACGGGGTATTGAGGAGAGTTTTAGGAGAGGCAACAGTATGAAGTTAACAGTATTGGGACCGGGATGTTGGGGGTTAACGCTTGCGTGGTTGTTAACCGATAATTTTGATGAAGTATGTGTTTGGGGCAGAACTTCGGATTTAAGTGAAGATTTGATTAAAAACAAACACTGTTCAAAACCGTTAGAGGTTCAGTTAAAAGATAAAGTTGAGATTACGGATAATATGTCTGAGGCAATAAAAGGTGCTGATATTATCTTATCTGTTGTTGCAACAGGCGGGGTAAGACCAGTCTGCGAACAGTTAAAGTCGGCAGGTATAAAAGATGACCAGATTATAGTAAATGCTTCTAAGGGTATTGAATTGGGAACTTTGAAAAGAATGTCAGAGGTAATAAGAGATGTGTTACCTAATCAAAAACTGGCTATATTATCCGGCCCGACTCTTGCAAAAGAGGTTTTGATGGGAAAACCTACTGCGGCATCGGTTGCCTGTGAGGATGAAGAAACTGCAAAATTCGTACAGCAGGCATTAAATGTAGCAGGCAGATTCAGACTGTATACTAACCCTGATGTTATCGGGGTTGAACTCGGCGGAAGCTTAAAGAATGTTATTGCTATCGCATCAGGATTTGCTCATGCTATGGACTTGGGCGATAACTGTATGGGTACTTTGCTTGCCCGTGGTATGGCTGAGATTGTGAGAGTCAGTGTTAAACTCGGCGCTAACCCGTCTACACTTTACGGACTTTCCGGCATGGGCGATTTAATTGCAACCTGTTCAAGCCCGATGTCACGAAACTATACCGTAGGTTCAATGCTCGGTAAAGGTAAAAAGATTGACGATATTCTGGCTGAATTGGGCTCTGTTGCAGAAGGGGTTAAAACTTCTAAGGCAGTGTGCGATTTGGCGAAAAAGCTGGGCGAGGAAGTTCCTGTTTCTTCTGCTATTTATGAGGCTGTTTATACGGATATCACCCCTGAACAGGTGTTGTCTAAGCTGATGAACAGAAAGTTAAAGAGTGAGGACAGATACTAGGGATAAATATTTGGGGTATAATATTACTCAAGAGGGCTAAATATTGAAGTACGCAGTATATTATTTAAAGAATAGTTTTAATCCGCTGAATGTTCCTGACCATATAAAGTTAGAGCACGGTCAGATGATTTTGGCGCGTACTGAAAAGGGCGAAGAAGCACTTAAGGTTGTTCTCGTAAATGAAGAAATCTCTAAAATATGGGAAAATGCAAAGAATAAGCCTCAGCCGTTTGACTTTATCAGAGTGATGTCACAACGCGATTTGCAGACTTTAGAAGATATTAAAAAAGAGGAAGTTGAGTCGTTCTTTAAGTGTAAAGCACTTGTAGAGAAACACAAACTCGCAATGAATTTGACTCAATGCCGTCTGACTTTTGATAAGCGAAAAATAACATTTTATTATACAGCGCCCGAAAGAGTCGATTTCAGAGAGTTATTAAAAGATTTAACCCAGACCTTTAAACGGGTAAGAATTGATTTGCGTCATATCGGGGTTCGTGATGAAACCTCTATAATGGAAGGCGCAGGGCCTTGCGGTCAGCCATTCTGTTGCAATACCTTTAAGCGGAAATTTGAACCGATTAATGTAAAACTTGCAAGAGATCAAGGTATGCCGATATCACCGACTAAAATATCAGGTACCTGCGGCAGACTGTTATGCTGTCTGACTTATGAGTATTCGAATTATATCAATGCGGCAAAGGGTATGCCTCCTGTTGGTTCTTCCGTTATGACTCCTGACGGATTGGGCAGAGTGTTCTATATTAATATAATGAAAGGTACGGTTTCTGTTAAGTTAGAAGACGGCAAATCTCATGAATACACCAAGTCTGATGTTGATATGGTTGATGCTGATGTTAATGTTGAAATTGATTTATCTAACAATATCAATAATTACGCACAGGATGAAAAAGTCGATGCTAAACAGCTGAAACAACTTGAAGATGACAGAAACTCATCAACAGGTAATGTCTAGTGGGGGGGTAAATAATAGATTTAAATAAAAAAACGAGTGATTACACTCGTTTTTTTTATGATTAAAATCTTGATTTTGGTTTATTCGGATCCACATGCGTACTCCAGTCAACCTGCAGGTTGTGGAAGAACTTTGATAACTTTTCGCCCACAGATAACGGTGCAGGTGTGTAGCTCGGTTCACCCGTGCGTTTTACAGCGGCATCCATATTTAAACCAAAGTGATCAATTATGCTTTGTGGTAAAAGCGGTTCTACAGTTTTTACTGTTTTCACCGTTTGTGTTGTTTTGCTCTGAAAAGCAGGTTTTCTGCTTGTAGTGACGATTTCGCCTCTTTGTATGTTGTTGATTCTCATTGTTTTCCCTTTTGCTGTATACTCTAAAAACTCTAAATAAGATTATTTGCTACCAAACAATCCCATTTCTATAACTTTTTTACAAATTCTTACAGTATTTAATGCTGCACCTATTCTCAAATTGTCAGCAACACACCATAATGAAATACCGTTATCAAATGCGATATTCTTTCTTATTCTGCCTACATATACAGGGTCTTTGCCGTCTGCATCTCTTGTTGTAGGGTACTCATAGTTATCGATATCATCAATAACAGTTACTCCGAAGCTATCTTTTAATATGCTTCTTACTTCTTCAGGAGTAATCTTATTTTCAAACTCTATATCAACCGCTTCTGAGTGCCCTCTGTAAACAGGTACTCTTACTGCAGTACATGAAATAGGAGTGTTTTCATCAAGGTGAAGAATTTTCTTCGTTTCGTTTGTAACCTTCATTTCTTCTTTTGTATAACCGTTTTCGGTAAACACATCAATTTGAGGGATAACATTGAAGGCAATAGGTTTCTTAAAGGCCTCGTTTGTAAAATCTTTCCCTGCCATGTGTGCTTCTGTGTTAGCGGTAAGTTCGTTCATTGCTTTCAGACCTGCTCCGCTTACTGCCTGATAGGTTGAAACAATAAGTCTTTTTATTTTTGCTTTTTCGTGCAGCGGTTTAAGTACTAACATAAGTTGAGATGTTGAGCAGTTAGGGTTAGCAATAATACCCTTATGGTTTCTTAAGTCGTCATCATTAACCCCTGCAATAACCAAAGGTACATCTTTTTCCATACGGAAAGCGCTTGAGTTATCAATTATAACCCCGCCTCTTTTTACAATTTCAGGCGCGAAGTGTTTACTTGTTCCGCCGCCTGCTGATGCCATAACAATATCCACACCGTCAAAACTTTCAGGGGTTGCTTCTTCTACTGTGTATTCTTTACCCTGAAACTGAAGTTTTGTTCCTGCGCTTTTTGCGCTTGATAAGAATTTTATTGATTCAAATTCTACCCCAAGTTCTGTTGTAATGCTTGTAATTTCTCTGCCGACAACTCCTGTTGCGCCCAATATTGCTATGTTTGGTTTTCTCATTTTTAGTTTCCTTTATTTTCTTATAAAATGTTGTCTAATCCGTATACAAATCCGCCTTTATCGTATACATATCTGATTGCCAGAAGTACCCCCGGCATGTAACAATCTCTTGTTGTTGAATCGTGTCTGATTCTTAAAGTTTGTCCTGTTGCACCAAAGATAACCTCTTGTGATGCCATAAATCCGGGCATTCTCACTGAGTGAATATGTATGTTGTTATATGATGTTCCGCCTCTTGCCCCTTCAATTGTTTCGATTTCGGTGCAGTTACCTTTTGCAAAATTTTCGTTGCTTTCTGCCATCATCTTTGCAGTTCTGATTGCTGTTCCTGACGGAGCATCTTTCTTTTGGTTATGGTGTAACTCAATAATTTCTGCATTGTTGAAATATTTTGCTGCTGATTTTGCAAACATCATCATAAGTACTGCACCTGTTGAAAAGTTTGGAGCAATAAAACAAGCAGTTTTATTCTTTTTTGAAAGTTCTTCTAATTCCTGAATTTGCTCATCTTTCATACCTGTTGTACCGATAACCATGTTGATTTTGTTATTCAGGCAGTATTTTGCGTTTTCATAGATTGATTTCGGTTGTGTAAAATCAACTAAAATATCAATTTCTCTTTCTTCGTGTGCTTTTTCAATAGAATTAAATTCTCCGCACATAATGTCTATTCTTGCGGTCAATTCCATATCTTCTGCTGATTTAACCGCACTGACAACTTCTCTCCCCATTTTTCCGTTTGCACCGCAAACTGCAACTTTTATCATTTTATATCCTCTAATCTTTCTTCTTATAAATTATCGCTGTTACGACTAAAATATCACACAGCAACAATATTAGTATCTCATAATCCGACTAAAATTTAAACAAGCATGCAAAATAATTTACATATTTATTAAGATTTTTTGTTGTTAAACTTAGCAGTATCAGCCCAGTTTTTAACCTCTCCGCTCTTTTCTAATTTTTTTGCCTGATGGTAAGCATAAGCCCCCATACCTAAACCGATAAGTCCGTTGAGAATTATTGATGTTTTGAGGTTTCCTTTTGCTTTGAACAATGCTTTGTAACCCTGATCAAAAGCGAACCCTATCCCTGCCCAGCAGATACCGTTCAAAGTCCCTACAAGTGCAGGTGAGTATTTGAAAGGATAATCTTTCTTCAGAGGTTGTTTTTGTTCTGCCTGAACACCTGCTTTCATCGGTATTCTTTGACTATAAGTGATGGGAGATATTTTCATATGGAATAATTCCTTAAGCTTCTACGCTTCTTATAAAACACCTAAATATTTATTTTTGCCACTTTGTGTACTTTTTTTTACAAAAATTATGTAATTAATCTTAAACATTGCTTAGGTGATTAGTTATTAAAAATTTAAAATTTATGCTATTCTATATAGTATGAAGCGAGCTTTGAGAATAATATTAACTGTCACGATAATTCTTTTGGTTTTGGGGATATGTATCAGAAAGGATAATCCTGATAATGACTTAACAATAGACAGTTCTATGGTTAAGCCAAATCCTGATGCTGTTATGTTAGATATGAATTACCCTGTGCCAAAGACAAAGACTATTGACGGGGTAGATTATATGGAATCTCAACTGCCTGTTGGTAAGTTCGGCGGTGAATTTGTGACATCAACCATAGGAGAAGGCCCTAAAACCTTTAACCCGTTCACTTCTACCGATGCAACATCATCTGCTATGTCGGATGTTATGTATGACGGACTGTTTACAACAAACCCTATGACGGGCGAGGTTGCGCCAAAACTTGCAAAATCGGTTGAGATAAAAGGAAACAGATATATTATTCATTTAAGAAAAGGGATAAAATGGTCAGATGGGGTTCCGATTACCGCCGATGATGTTATGTTCACATGGAAGGATATTATCTTTGCAGGATTGGGAAACACCTCTGTCCGTGATAGTATGCTTATTGACGGTGAATTACCGAAGATTAGAAAAATTGATAACTATACGATTGAATTTGTTATTAAGAAACAGTTTGCGCCGTTTTTGAGAATGTTATCTGCTCCAATAGCACCAAAACATTATTTTTCCGCAAAAAAGGATTGGCAGAAGAATTTTGACAGATTTCTTGCAACAAACACTGACCCAAAAACCATTGTAACAAGCGGTGCTTACAGACTGAAAGAATATATTCCTGCGCAAAGGGTAGTCTTTGTTAAGAACCCTAACTATTACTATATAAATAAAGACGGGCAAAAACTCCCGTATATCGATAAGCTTATTTATTTAATCGTAGGGGATATTAATAACCAGATACTGAAATTTGAGGCAAACGAGCTTGATGACATTTCGCTTAAAGGAAGTGATGTCGCAAGATATAAGGCAAAAGAAGCAAAATCAAACTATGTTATTTATAACCTCGGTGCGGATAACGGCACTATGTTTATTGCTATAAACCTTAATAACAGAAAGAATAAGGAAACGGGCAAATATTATGTTAACCCTGTGAAACAAAGATGGTTTCAGGATGTTAATTTCAGAAAAGCCATTGATTATGCAATTGACAGAAAAAGTATGGTTCAGAATATTGCAAACGGAATGGCAACCCCTCTTTATACGGCGGAAAGTCCTAACGGGATATTTTATAACGAGAACATAAAAGGTCACGACAGAGATTTGAATATTGCAAAATCTTATCTTGCAAAAAGCGGTTTTGTGCTTAAAAAAGGGAAACTCTACGATAAATACGGTAATCGTGTTGAGATAGATTTATCCACAAACGCAGGCAATACTGAAAGAGAAGCGCTTGGGGTTATGGTAAAACAAGACCTTGCTGATATCGGTATTCAGGTTAATTTTAAGCCGATAGAGTTTAATTCGCTTGTTAATAAAATAACAAACTCTTTTGATTGGGATACTATCATATTGGGGCTTACGGGTTCACCTGTTGAACCTCATAACGGTAAAAATGTCTGGAATTCAAACGGGCCGCTTCATTTGTTTAATCAAAAATCACCAAATGATATGAAGAATAATAATATTTATCCTTGGGAAAAACGCATTGATGAAATTTTTGAAAAGGCTGCTTTATGCCTGAATTTTGGGGACAGAAAAAAATATTATTATGAATATCAGCAGATTGTCTACGATCAGGCTCCGATAATATATTTATATTCTCCGATAAGAATATATGCAATCAGGCGGAAGATTAAAAATCTTTATCCGTCAACATTATCAGGTTTGACATATAATCTGGAAGAACTGTATGTTGAGGAGGGTAAAAAGTAATGAAGATGTGGAAATTCATACTAAAACGAATCATCCAGACTATACCGCTTTTGGTTATAGTATCGTTAATAAGCTTCTTTATTATACGATTATCGCCTGTTGATCCTTTGGCAGAGTTAAGACTTAACCCGTCTATTTCACAGGAAACCCTCCAAAAAGAAAAAGCAAGGCTTGGTCTTGATAAACCAATAATTGTTCAGTACGGTTTATGGGCAAAATCTTTTGTTCAGGGCGATTTAGGTGTTACATCGAGCGGGGAAAAAGTTTCCGTAAAACTTGCGGAACGAATTCCTAATACCCTTGTTCTGACTTTGATTGTCATATTTATGACATGGATGGTCGGGATACCATTGGGTATTCTTGGTGCAATATATAATAAGAGTAAACTGGACAGGATACTCACCATATTGTCGAGTGTCGGAATGGCGATACCTTCCTTCTTCTTTGCGATATTGCTTTTGATATTTGCAGTAAAATCGGGTTTGTTCCCTGTTGGCGGGTTAACAAGTTACGATTTCAGCGATATGTATTTTGGCGGCAAAATTATTGATATTTCAAAACATTTGGTTTTACCTGTAACGGTATTATTCACATTATCTTTAGCAGGTTTGCAAAGACAGATGAGGGCAAATATGCTCGATGTTCTTGACAGCGACTATATAAAGTTCGCCCGTGCTAAAGGTTTGAGTGAAACTAAAATAATATTTAAGCACGCACTTCGTAACGCAATAAATCCTATGATTACCTTGTTGGGGTTTGAGTTTGCGGGGTTGTTGAGTGGTGCGGCGCTGACTGAATATGTGTTCCAGTACCCGGGTTTGGGCAGGTTGATACTGGAAGCCGTTATGAAGTCAGATATTAACCTTGTTATGGCATCGTTGATGATTGGTTCAATTATGCTTGTGGCAGGGAATTTACTTGCGGATATTTTATTGATTATAACTGACCCTAGGGTAAGGAGTTAGAGAATTGTTTAAGGAAATTTTAAAAGATAAATTTGCAGGAAAGGCACTTATTATATTAATAATAATGTATCTTTGTATTGCCTGTGCAAACTTTATTGCTCCTTATTCAAAGGATTTCTCTGACAGAAATCAGGCTTATGCTCCTCCGTCACCTGTTTATACACTCACAGAGGACGGTAAGTTGTCTTTACCTTATACATATAATTATATAAGGGTGTTTGAGCCGAAACTTTATCAGAATGTTTATCAGTTAGACAGGAGCCAAAAACATTATTTAAAACTGTTTGTCAAAGGCGAGCAGTACAAAATACTCGGACTTGTTCCGTGTTCTGTCCACCTGTTCGGAACGGATGACGGCGGACGGTTCTATCTCTTGGGAACTGATATAAACGGTCGTGATGTCTTTTCAAGACTGTTATTTGGCGGACGAATATCTTTAACAATAGGGTTCCTTGCTTTATTTATACTGTTCCCTATTGGACTTTTATATGGCGGAATATCGGGTTATTTCGGCGGCTGGGTTGATATAATTATGATGAGGTTTGCGGAAGCGGTTATGGCTATTCCGAGTTTTTACTTGCTGATTATTCTTGCTTCGATTTTGCCTGCAAATATGACGAGTATTCAGCGGTTTACCTTGATTGTCGTAATACTTGCTCTTATCGGCTGGGCGGGGTTTGCCCGTGTCGTCAGGGGTATGGTTTTATCTATTAAAAACGAAGAATTCGTTCAGGCAGTGGAAACTATAGGGGCTTCAAAAATGAGGGTTATTATCCGTCATATCCTTCCTCAGACAACGAGTTATGTTATTATTGCAATGACCTTGAGCGTACCGTCTTATATATTATCAGAATCAGGGCTCAGCTTTTTAGGTCTTGGTATTCAGCAGCCTGATGCGAGCTGGGGTAATATGTTAAAAGAGGCGCAGGAATATATTAATATATTATACAGACCTTGGCTCTTAACTCCGGGGGCACTGATATTTATCGCAGTATTATGTTTTAATCTGGTTGGTGATACGGTTCGCGATATTCTTGATCCTAAAGGTAAGATGAGATAATTAAAATATCAGTCCTGTTTTTACAAGTATTATCCCAATTACAGATGTGAATGATATGTACCATAGCGGGTCTTTTGGTTTTAACAGGCTTACTGTAAGGAGTACCGTAAACAAGATTCCCCCTATTAGTATATTTTGGTTTGTCAGAATGTTTTGATGAAACAGTTTTATGGCAACATATGTCAGAAGTGCGCAACTTGTCGGTTTTAGTGCCCAGAGTGCTGACTGAACATAGAAATTGTCACTAAACTCTTTTAGCAGTTTTGATACGGCAATTCCTAATATAAGGGCAGGCAGTATTTCTGATGTTGTTGCAATGAGTGCTGTCAAAACTCCACCTGCTTTCATCCCCGCATAAGTTGCGACATTTATTCCCACAGGGCCCGGGGTTATAGTGGCAACTGCAATCATTTGGGTAAGTTCCTGCGGGGTGTACCAGCTGTAGTTTTGGCTGATATCATAAAGGAACGGCAATGTTCCATAGCCCCCTCCAAACGAGAACAGACCTATCTGAAAGAATTCTTTTACTATGTGAGTAAGTGTCCAAAAGGTTAGCATTTGCCCTTACTCCTTTCTGTGAGCTTCCATAGGATTCCTGTCAGGATAGAACTTATAATAATATATGCAGGTGAGATGTTTGTAGCCAGCATAATTCCAAGTGCGATAAAAAACAGAATTAAACTGCCTTTATCTTTGATTGCTTTTCCCCACATTTCGCGGATTGCAGATATTATGAGTATAACAACGGCGATTTCTATCCCCCAAAAAGCACCTTCAACATATCGGTTAGATGTGTAGTTTGCTATGATTGATGCAAGCATTACAATCGCCCAGAAGGCAAAGAAGGTTATTCCGCAGACACCTGCAATTGCTCCTCGTTTCCCTCTAAGTTTGTAACCAACTATAATTGATATATTAATTGCAATCAGTCCGGGGAGTGACTGGCTTACTGCGTAATAATCTGCAAGTTCTTCGTCTGTAATCCATTTGCGTTTTTCGACAAGTTCGGTTTGCAGGATAGGAAGTATAATATATCCTCCGCCAAGCAGTATAAGTCCCGAATAAAGGAACGCTAGAAATATATCAGATATCGATATTTTTTTCATATCTATATTATGGCATAAAGTTGGGATAAAAATAAAACTCCTCACGAATGCGATTTTGTTACCTGCTGAAACTCAACAGGTGGGTGATCGCCTTGGTGCATCCGTTTCCCACTGGCAATTACTTTGTAATTGGTGGGTCTACTTCAAACGACCGCTGAGTCGGATCTCCCGTTTATTAAAAATGTAGGAACAAAATTAACATCCGTGTGGAGTAATGACATTATTGCATATTTTTCTGATATTGGCAAGACCATGTGTGTACATGAAGAACCCTTATTTTATAGGGGTTTTGGGGTTGCTTGTAACGAATTGTAAACATGTTGGAAAGATTATTAAAGTTTTGAATGAACCTGCCGTCATGCATGGGGTAATGGAAATTTAATACAGATTAGGGATATCTGTATATAGGAAAGATAGGAGTTACTATGGGTTTAGCATCATCACAAGCGAGACTTCTGAATTTAACCGCAAGAATGCACCAGATTGAATACGGTGCTGCGCGATTAGAGGCAATGAAGCTCCAAATGGCAAATGAATCCAAACAAGTTTACAACGAGTATTTGGATGCATTAGAAAAGACAAAGATTCAGGTGAAATCTTTGAACACAGACGGTTCAGTTACTTATGTTGATATCATCAACTACGAAGAGGGCTTCCTCGGAGCAGGTTATGCAATCAACTTTAACGGAACAGTATATGACAATTCACCGGCATATACATTGAAGAATAACAAATCAATTTATGTATCAAAAACCCCGATTGTGGTTGAAGCAGAGGATTTGGGATCTGACTATGTACCGGCACCTGCAACAGACGGCGATGATTCAGGTGACGACACAACAGGTACAACAGGTACAACAGGTACAACCGAGCCTCCGGTTTATGTAAAACCGAAATATCCAAATGCACAATATCCAAGCTTTAAACCTGAAAAACCGGGTAATTATTATCAATCATTATCTTCTGATGCATATTTCTTAGAAGATGAAGTAGATATTCCTGCAGCACCTGCAGCAGGCGAAGAAGCTGAAGAAGTTGAAGAAATTGTATTAGACTTTGCAAGATTATGCAAAGATGCATTCGGTGCAGAAAAACCTCCTGTTGGTAAGGATGTTGAAACAGTTATTACTAACTTGATTAACTCAGGTATGGTAACTATTGTCCAGGGTGACAAGTTAATCGGTGGCGGCTGGACATTCAGACACGAAGTAGACATTGATTACGCTGATTTCGAATCAAGTGTAGCAACAAATACAGGTCTTCAGGAAGTTACTGATGAAATCTTCTTGAAAAAAGCAGAAGCTAAGTATGAAGCAGATATGAAACGTATTGATATGAAAGACAGAAAATACGACCATGACTTAGCAGCACTTGAAGCAGAAAGAAATGCTATCAAGCAAGAAATGGAAACCTTGAAGACTGTATCTAAAGACAACGTTGAAAGAACATTCAAGTTGTTCTCATAGGACTGGGTATATAACGGTTCCAATTTAAAAGTAAAGTTAAGTAAGTTAAAACAAATTCAAAAAATACAATTACCAAAAACGACGAAAGTCAAAACTCGGAAGAGGGGGGCTTATGCTCCCCTGCCCCGAGAAAAAAAGAAAGGACAAATTTGGATAAAATCGGGTTTAAGTTATAACCTGATATCCGCAAAACAAATTTCCTATAAATTTCCTAAATTTCCTATAATTCCTTTTCTTATTCCTAATAAGTGCCACCTGTTAAAGCAAGTGGCTTTTTTTTGGGGTAAATGTATTTATTTACCCCTAATCAATAATTTATCCGTGATATAATTCTATAAAGAGGAAATTTATGAGTGAAGAAACTTTGGAAATAAAAGAAAACTGGAAACCAAAAGGTAATCCTTGGCTGATTTCAGCCCCTTTAATGCTTGCAATGTTTATGTTTGTACTTGATGAAACAATTTCAAATGTTGCGCTGCCTTTTATGGCGGGGACTTTTTCAGTTGCTCATAATGAATCAACATGGGTACTGACAAGTTACCTGATTGCGAGTGGTCTGATTATTCCGTCTGTTGATTTTTTGTGTAAGAGATTCGGGCGAATAAATTATTATATGTTCAGTCTTGCTTTGTTTACCCTGTCATCTGTATTGTGCGGGTTATCTCAAACCTTGCCTCAAATAATTATAGCAAGGTTTTTGCAGGGTATTGGCGGCGGTGCGTTGCTTCCGTTATCTCAGTCAATAATGCTTGAGAGTTTTCCTAAGGAAGAACGCGGCAGAGCGATGGCATTGTTTGGTTTTGGTATAGTTATGGGACCAATATTGGGCCCTGTTGTCGGCGGGTGGATTACCGATAACTGGTCGTGGCCGTTTATTTATTTTGTAAACCTGCCGTTTGGTTTGTTTGCATTGTTTATATCAAAACTGTTTTTGGAAGAATCTCCTTATGGAAGAAAAATTGAGGGTATTAAACTTGATTCGTGGGGTTTCACTTTCCTGGTGTTCTGGATAGTAACCTTACAGGTCGTACTGGATAAAGGTAATGATGCCGATTGGTTTGGTTCTGCATGGATATGCTGGATGACTGCGGTTTCTGTTATATCGTGTATTGCATTTTTTATATCTCAGATAAAGAATAAAAATAATCCGCTCGTAGATTTATCAATAATGAGGGATAAAAACTTCTTATTCGGTACGATAATTCAGGTCGTATTGATGGCAGTTCTGCTTGCATCGGCAGCGATATTACCGTCAATGCTCCAGCGACTAATGGGATATACATCGTTCCTGAGCGGTTTATCAATGATGCCTCGTGGTGCGGGGTGTATGACGGGGATTATAGCATCTGCACTGCTTGCAAATAAGCTAAGCGAACGTACAATGGTTATGGTCGGGCTCTTTATTATCGGGTGCGGCGGTCTGTTATTCGGACAGTTGAATCTGCAAATTGCCCTTGTTGATATTGCACTTCCAAATTACCTGTTTGGGGTTGGACTGACCTTTGCGATGGTTCCGATTATTAACCTTTCAATGATAACCCTGACTAATGCACAATTGACAAATGCAGCAGGGGTACAAAATATGCTTAAGAACATTGGCGGTGCCGTCGGTACTTCACTTGTTACTACTTTAATATCAAGATTCTCTCAAAAGCACCAGTTTATGATGGTGGGATATCTGCGAGATACAAATCAGGCGTTTGTAGACAGGGTTAGTGCTTACGCTCACAGTCTGCAGCCTGTGACAGTTGATCCTGCTTCAGCAAACTATATGGCACAGGGTTTGTTATACAAACAATTACAGTTGCAATCGGCTCTGTGGGCATATATTGATACCTTCAGAATTTTTGCTGTTGCATCATTTATAATAATACCATTATTGCTTTTAATGAAATCAGTTCGCTCACTCAAAAAAGACGGTCTTATAGAAGACGGCTAGAGGTGAGTTTTAGGCATTTGTATCTACATTTTTACCGACTACGGTTTCTGCTATTGCAAGATTTTGTTCTGCCTGCAGTTCAAGTTTTGATGCATCTGCAAATTGTCTGCCGTAGAAAGATACATCGAATTGTGCGCCGTTGTTATCAAGTCTGCTTTTACTGTATTCGTGCTGAGCTACATCAAGAAGGTCCTGTTTTTCAGTAAATGCAGGCATAAGTTTTGTCAGTTTGAAGGAAGCATTTGTAAGTTTTGTCATGAAGTCACTTCTTACGTTATCGCCTGCAGTGCTTGCTGCTTTATTAGCAATTTCGTTTGCTTCATCTTCTGTTTTGCCTTCTCTTAATGCCTGAGCTCTTGCCTCTTTTCTTGCATTATCCTGTGCAACTCTTATGGCAAAATTCATTTCTTTTATTAAATCTTCTTGTTTTGTTTCAAGTCCGACTTTGTTATTGAAAAATACTCCAAAGGTATTTTTTGCAGTCAGGAGGTTACTCCAGTTTGTCTGCATATTTTTCCATGTTGTATTCCAAACGGTTTTAGCCCCTTCCCATTTTCCTTTGGCAAGCAGGGTTTCTGCACCTCTTTGTTCAACCATTTTTTTCCAATCATCAAGATTGGTTTGTTGAGTTGATGGTGTTGATGATATACCTTTTGTTCCGTCGGCTACCATAGTAAAATCCTTTTCCTAATATCCTTTGTATATATAAAGGATATAATTGCTGAAAAATTGCCTTTTGTGTAAAGTTATGTAACAAAAATTGCAAAAAATAATTTATAAAGGCAAAATTTAAAAGTAGGTAGTGTTTATATAAATGTGTGTAATTAAATTTATTTTTTTGGAGGTTCGTATGATAAACAATGTTTCTTTCGGTCAAAAAATGGGTATTTATGACAGACCAAATGTAGATGCTCCTCAGGCATATCAAAGACCACAGGCAGCACCTCAACAACCTGAAGTTGCTCCTAAGAAAAAACATACCGCAGCAAAAGTTATAGGCGGTTTGGCAGTAGTGGCTGCAGTAGTTGCAGGCTTGGCTTACGGTGCAAAAAAAGGTAAATTTGATCCTGCTTTCGTTGCTGATTTAACAAAATCATTCAAAGACAGCAAATATGTTTCTTGGGCAAAACCTTATGCTAAATCAGTATTAAACGGAATGAAGGTTGCAGGCGATTATATTAACCAAGGTATTGCTTGGGCAGGTGACAAATGCAAACCTGTAATTGATTATTTTTCAAAGAATAAAAATGTTGCTGAAGAAATTGTAGAAGAAGCAGTTTAACAATCAACACAATATTTAATTTAGTAAAAATACGAACCAGTTTATAAAGACGGCATGTGTGTGCCGTCTTTTTATATGTTTATGTTAGAATAAATTAAGAGAGGTTATCACATGTCAATTATTATAATGTTACTTTTATTGAGTTTGCTAATTATTGTCCACGAGCTTGGGCACTTGGCGGCGGCTTTGTCTTTTGGGATAAAAGTAGATAAGTTTGGTTTTGGGCTGCCTCTCGGACCGACTCTTTATAAGCGGGAAATCGGCGGTATTACGATTATGGTTCACGCACTGCTTTTAGGCGGTTATGTTTCTTTTGCGGAGGATGATGCGGACTGTGATTTGCCTGAAGATTCCCCTGAAAGATTTTTAAATAAACCAATATGGCAGAGATTGATAGTGGTTTCAGCAGGGGTTATTGCAAATGTTATATGCGCCTTTTTCCTTGTGCTGTTTTGTGCTCTTGTATGGAATTATCTTCCATCCGGAAGTTATGATATAAATATTACTCAAATTGTTGCTCCAAAAGAGGCATCTGTTTGGAAATCAGGACTTCAGGTTGGTGACAGAATAGTATCTGTTAACGGTACAAAAATTAAGAATACGGCGGCTTTACTTTCAACAGTTCAGTTAAGTAAGGCATACGATTCACTTGTTAATCCTGAAACAGTTAAAACAAATCTGGCACGACTGAAGAAACTTAATCCGGGGCTTACAAAAGACGAGGTTATTCCGCCGGGGGTTGTAATAAGACTTCCTGAATTTATGTCTGAAAAACCTATTGTTCTTGAAAAAAATGTTGCACTTGGGGTAAAGCCGTATAAGGATAACCAGTATAAAATAAATTCAAATATTATAAGACTCAGAGATGAGATTGGTGATATGCAGATTGCAAGATATTACGCATCAACAGGTCATTATACTTTGAGTGATTTGGCAGAGGCGATTTCTGATAATGTCAGACCGTTGAATTTTGTAGTTGACCGTAACGGAAAATATTTGAAATTAAAGCCGATATACCCGTCAAAATCAGGTGCTATCGGGGTTCAGTTAGAATCTAAAGAAAAACTGAAAAAGACGGAGTCTTTCATTGGTGCAGTAAGAAGCAGTTTCAGATACTTATCAGAAAATACATATCTGATGTTAGTCGGGTTGAAACAGGTGTTCACAGGGGAAGTTCCTATAGGTGATTTGCACGGTATTGTCGCTATTACAAAGGTTGGCGGTGATATCATAACCAATAACGGTATTTTTTACGGGTTGTTGTTATCGGCAATAATATCTATGGATTTGGCGATTGTGAATTTCTTACCTATTCCGGCGCTTGACGGCGGACATGTTTTATTCCTCATTATTGAGAAAATCAGAGGCAGACGTGTGTCAGATAAGGTTGTTGAAAGAATTGCGAATATCAGCTTCCTCCTTCTGATTGCGCTTATGGTATTTGTTATATTTAACGATATTTATGCCTTAATTACCCAAAAATTGTAGTGTGGGGTAAATACCAAAAGGGTGAATTTATTGTTACCCTATACAATAATTTACAAACACTCGACAAATGGGTATGTTTGATATAGTATAGTTTACGCAGAAGATATAAATAGCAAAAGGAGAATATAAAATGCAAGTTATATTAAAGAAAGATGTACAAAACCTTGGTGAAACAGGTGATGTTATCACTGTAAAAGACGGTTATGCAAGAAACTTCTTAGTACCTAAGAATTTGGCTGAAGTTGCTACTGAAGGTGCTTTGAAGAACAGAGAAAAGAACCTTGCAAGAATCAGAGTTAAACAAGAAAAATTACACCAGGAAGCTTTGGCTAAGGCAGAACAAATCGAAAAAATCGGTAAATTGGAATTATCTGCTAAAGCAGGTGAAAGCGGTAAATTATTCGGTACAATTACAACTAAGAAGCTTTGCGAAGAAATCAAAGATAAGTTTGATATCGAAATCGATAAGAAAACAGTTTCTTTAAATCACCCTATCAACAGAATTGGTGATTATGTAATGTTAATCAAGTTAACTTCTAAGGTTAAAACTGAATTGAATGTTACTGTTACTGCTTCTGAAGTTGTTAAAGAATCTATCGAAGAAGAAGTTGAAGAAACTGCAGCAGCAACTGAAGTTGAAGCTGAAGCATAGTAAACAAAGATTAGAAATAAAAAAGGACTTGATTTTATCAAGTCCTTTTTTTTTATTATTTCAAATTAGATTCAACACCCGATCTGTCTCTTGAATTGACATTTTCTTCAAACTGTTTGAAGGTGTCTGTTCCGACAAGTTGTTCCAGTTGTGATCGTTTGTCTATATAGTTACTTTTCGCTTTTCTCTGCATATCTACTGCTTCTCGGTAAAATGCATCAGTAATGATTATGACTTCTTTTGAGGCGTTTTGTACTCCATGGAAGCCGTGATATCTGCTTTTTGCGATTTCTGAGCGCATATTGTAGATTTCTCTTGCAGTCATATAGTCATAATAAAGCTCAACTACTTTTTGCTGTAATTCGTCTATCTTTCTAACGAGGATAATCATATCCGCATCACCTACTTTTGTGTATTTGTAGTTGAGTGCTTTTGTATCCTGAGAAAGTATCCCGAGGGTATTTCCCCCAATCAAAGAGGTTGCATATAAAAGCGGGTTACCGCTTCCTGCCCCAATAAGGGTAGACATATTAGCGATAGTTGTTAACACTTTTTTTACTGCTGAGTGGTTTGGTTTGTCCTCATCGGGGTTTGCCAGTTTGTAGAGTGCAAACTTAATTGTGTCACTTTTTGTTGCAGCGCCCTGCCATAAGAGGGATACATCAGCCAGTATTTCATCATAATCTATTTGAAGTGACTGGGATATTTCTTTTGAAATGCGTTTTATACTTAAATCTGCATAGGTCAGATTTGCTTCATCAATACTGTTTTCTGTGTGCAGAGCATTTGTACGGACAACATTCGGGTCAATATCCATCTTGTTTTCAACTTCGTCTGTTGTTCCGAGTCTGTAAGCAGGTTCTTTTACCGTCGTCAGCTCCTCGTAGGTGAGCGCCATAGACGGCATCGCAAATATTAAGGATATAATTGTTAATGTGAGCAGTTTCTTCATTTTAATTTATCCTTATTAAAAAGTGCTGAGTCAAAGTCATACCTGTACAGAGTCAGTTTATCAACCGCCGCTTTCCCTGCAAGTCTTTGGAGTTCTGCGTGGTATTTTTTCGCATTTTGGACTTCTTCATATTCCTGTACAATCATATTGTCATAGAGTGATGAAGATATTGTCAAATCAAGCACATCCCCTTTTTTCTGTGCTTTATCGTAGTTCTTTGCATATAATAAAATTCGTTCTCTTGTTTCTTTAATCATAATTAAAGAGTTTTTGTAGTTATAATAGGTTGATATGATTGTATCCTGCAGATTTTCAATAAGTCCTGCAAGTTCAATCAGTTCCGTATCCGTAAGCGGTACTTCTGTCGGCATATTTTTTCTGTTAAGAAGGGATTGGGCAAGTCTGCCTGCTGAATATGATGCCGTCTGAATAGCGTAATTCCCTCCGACAAGACTCGGAACAAGTGATGCCCCCGCAATTACGGCAGACAAGGTTTTTGCCATAAGTGAAGAATGTATTCTTCTCTGGCTTTCAGGGGTTGCAAGTTTTTTCAGGGCAAATTCTATTACCTTGTTGTTTTCGATAGTTCCCTTCCAAAGTATTTCTATATCTGCAAGGTCTTTTTCTTTTTGCAGTTTTATAAGTTCTTCCATCATCTGTTTGTCGTTGATAAGAAGTGAACCCGAAATGTTTGTTTTCTTTGGGGTTGTTTTGTAGGTTTCTTTTTCGACTCCGTCGAGTTGTACTTCCTGTGCGGCATAAGCGCAGTTTAATGTGTCAGTAAAGGTATTCACCCCTGCACTAAGTAATAAAGCTGCTGCAATAATCCCCAATCTTTTCATAATATATTTATACCACATACAGAAAGATAAATCTAATGGACTATTAATATCAACCATTTGTAGGTTATTAATCCATGCCTTGTCATGTAGAATGAAATTGGTGGAGAGAGATGGATAAAAATAACAGATTTAATTACGTTTCTGCAATAGCACATGAGTCGAAAGTCAGCAATATTGTCAGTATGACAAAAGAGGACTTTACTCAGTATGCTTTGCGTGCGGACAGATTGCGTAATTCAGGACAGTATAAAGAATCTGTTTCGTGTTACTTACAGTCTATTATGCTCCAGAGAGACAACTATCGTGCATACTTAGGGCTTGGTCAGTCTTATAAATTTTTGAATGATTACGACAAGGCTATTAAGAATTTGGAAAAATCTGCAGAAATAAATCCTAATGACTACCAGATATATTATGAAATGGGTATTTGTTATTTATTAAAATCTATGCCTGAAAAATCTATAAAGTGTTTTCAAAAGTCAGTAATGCTTGACAGAACACAGTTAGATGTTCAACTCCAGTTGGCATTGGCTCATGAGCTGGTTGATGAAAAAGAAATGGCAATGCTCATTTATAACAAAATTATAGAGGAACATCCCGAGTACCTCAAGGCATCAAGCCACAAAGCGGCATTGTTAATATGCGAAGGGAAATATTTAGAGGCGAGTAAAATATTCTTTGATATTTTGAAACGAAACCCTGATTTTCACCGTGCATATTTCGGGATAGCAGTATGTTTTGACAACATGAAAAAATACAATGACGCAAAACGCTACTATACAAAATTCTTAAAAATTAAACCAAACTCATCTCACGCAGATTATGTTAAAAACAGACTGAATATGCTGAAAAGCACAAATTCGTCAAAACCTGCCTATATGGAATTGGTCTAGTCTGTTTCAATATCTTCCTGAATTGCGTGAGGGTGTGCCTTTATGTACTCTTGTTTTAAATGTTGTGATGAAACGTGTGTGTATATTTGAGTGTTTGAAATGCTTGCGTGTCCGAGAAGCTCCTGAACAACACGTAAATCAGCGCCGTTTTCTATCATTCTGGTTGCAAAACTGTGTCTGAAAACATGCGGAGTGACATGTTTTGGTAAATCTATTTTGTCTACAACATCGTTGATTGCGTTCCGTATGCTCTTATCCTGAAGTCTGAATCCGGTTTTATTTACAAATACAGGTGATTTTTCCGTCAGCTGTTGAGGGTTGTCCTTCATTATAAGCGGGCGGGCAGTATCTATATATTGGGTTAAATACTTCTTTGCCCGTTCTGATATTAAAACAATTCTTTCCTTTGCGCCTTTTCCGAATACGGTTATTTCGTTTTCATCAAGGTTAAGGTCTTCAAAGTTGAGCCCGCTCAACTCTGAAACACGCATTCCTGTTGCCCACAGAAGCTCCAGTATTGCTTTGTTTCTAAGCCCTGAAGGGGTATTTATATCTACATTATCTAGCAGTGTCATCATTTCGTCATCTGTCAAAAACTTTGGCAGCGATTTGGGTTTTTTAGGTGCTGTCAGGTTTTCGGCAGGGTTTGCTGAAATATATTGAGTTTTGTGCAGATATTTAAAAAATGTTCTGAGTGCTGCTATTTTTCTCGCAATAGTTGTTTTTTTATAGTTAAACTTTTGTATAAAATGTAAATATTCTCTCAATTTGTTAAAATTAACTTTTTCGGGAGCGAGGTAATTACACCAGATAAAAAAACTTAAAACATCTGACTGATATGCCTTTACTGTATGCTCTGAGAAGTTTTTCTCGACACTCAGGTATGCTTTGAAGCTTTTTATATGTCCACCAAAAGTTGTATTTATTGGCATTTTAATTTGGCTCCCAGTTGTTTTTTCTTATTACATATTATACAATAAATATAGAGTATTCTAGGATTAGTATTGAGGTATTTTATGAAAAAGAAAACAGTAGTTGGAGCTTTGGTACTGTCGCTTGCGATGAGCAGTACATTTACCTATTCTGCAACCATAGATTTGCAAAAAAACATTGCCCAAATTAACAGTTCTATTGAAAAGGCTAATTACAGAGGGGCTGATGATGTTATTTATAAGACATTGCAGGAATACAAAGATAACCATGAAGTACAGGCTTTGGCAGCCGTATCATGGGCATTACAATCAAAACTTGAATTAGCACAGGATCAAATCGACAAGCTCAAAAATATTATACCTAAGAACTCTAATCTGCACTTCGCTCAAGGTGTTGTTTTCTATAAAAGAATTACATCCTCAAATATGGAATTTCGCACAAAAACCGAGTCTTTGTTTGACATAGCGCACAGAGAATTTAAATATGCAATTCAATTAGATCCTAATAATTATAAGGCTTATAATGCTTTGGGTGTTGTTGAATTGAGAAAAGGTAATATTGAAGAAGCAAGAGCTAATATTGAAAAATCTTTAAAATTGTGTCCGGATTATGCGATTGCTGTTGATAATTTAGGTACAGTATATTTAGCAGAAGAAAACCCTGAAAAGGCTGAACATTGCTTTAAGAAAGCAATCGAAATGAACCCTAATTCATCTTCCGCATATTATCACATGGCTCAGTTAGAGTGTGAAAGAGGTAATTACGCTAGATGTCTGATTTATTTGGATAAGTGCCTTGCATGGAAAGGGTATTCAAGTTATGCATACAACCTCAAAGGTGATGCTTTAAGATTACAGGGTAACGAAGCAGCTGCTATAGGTGCTTATAAAAAGGCAATAGAAATTTCCCCTGAAAATCTTGCTCCGTATGCTAATTTGGCAGCTATTTATGAAAGCAGAAAAGATTTTGAATTGGCACTTGATGCTTATAAAACGATTTTATCAATTAACCCTGATTCAGAACAAACTCTGTTAAAAGTTGCAGATATGTATCTCGAAACAGGTAAATATAATGATGCAATTTCTCATTATTACAAGTTGAACAATAACTTAAGAACAGAAGGTGTAAAAGGTTTGGCATCAGCATATTATGGTTTGGCTATGGATGCTGCAAACAAATCAAGTTTTTCATCTGATGTTAAATTGTTAGAGGCATACAAGTTCCTCGATAAAGCAATACAGGCTAATCCTGGTGACTTGGAGTTGTACCTTGCAAAAGCAAAGATTTCATCACTGATTAATCATCCTGGTGAATCAATGGAAAGTCTGAATGTTGTTCTTTCAAGACCTGTTTATACAATTGATGATTTGCTTGTAAAAGGTGATGCTTATTCCGCTTTAGGTGATTATATCTCTGCTGCAAAGCAATATAATGCTGCTATCTCTAATGCAAGATCTTTAAATCAAAAATTATATTTAGGCGAAATATTTACATTTAACAAACAGTTTGACGAAGCACAGACAGTTTTATCAGATTTACTTCGTTATGATAGTGCAAATGTTATTGCTCAAAATAATCTGGCTTATATTAACAAATCAAGAGAATATGCTAATGCTCAGGTTAAGAGTGCAAGATATTTCAGAATAAGAAACAGCATGTTCTTTGAAAGAGAATATTTAAACAAAGCCTTAAAGGCTGACCCATATAATCTTGATGCAAATATTCTGATGGGTCGTTTGAATCAAAGACAGAAGAAATATGCACAGGCATATAACTGTTACTCTATTGTAGTGGCTAAGGCAAAAGATTCTAAGACCTTAAACACATATACAAAGAGATTAAATAAAATGAAAGCAAAGTTAGAAAAGTCTAATCCAACTGCAGTTAAACAAACTGTACAAACCACAAAATCTAACTATAATAATTCAGTAAAGAATGTAAATACTACCAAAAAAAATACGGCTAAGTCTAAAAACAAACCGTATAGCGGTTCAACAGTAAACTATTCTCCAAAAGAAGTTCGCTAGAGCCTTAACGGTAGCAAATTTCATGCTTTACGTGTGTTAGGACAAGTATGAACATATTTCAGACATTCGAATTGTTTTTGAAAAAACCGATTAGCATTTTGAAGCACGGTTTAGTAAGCATTGTTCACCTTAAGGCAGAGAATATGTTCGCAAAGTCAGCTATAAATGCGGAGTTATTAGAGAATAAGGCTCAGATTACCGTTATTAACAATGAAAAGGTTTATAACCTTTTGAAGATGGTTACATATAGGGCTGAAAAGAAACGCAAACAGATTGAGGCTAAAAAAGAGCCGTTAAAGACTGAAACTTTAATTGAGGTTAACGATTAGTCTTTGTTTTTTCTGTTTGATAAGAGGTATAGTATGAAACATTTGAACGGAACATTTTTGATTAGTGCTGAGAAATTATCTCAATGCCCTGATTATGTTTTGCCGGAGTTTCCTCTCCTTGGGCGCTCAAATGTCGGCAAGTCGTCTTTCATAAATGCACTTGCTAATAATAAAAAACTTGCAAAGACATCAAACACTCCGGGGAAAACAAGACTTATCAATTTCTTTAATTTCTCTGATAAGTTTACGATTGCAGATTTACCGGGGTACGGATATGCAAAAATATCTAAAGAAGTTCAGAACAGATGGCAAAAGCATCTTGAAGAATACCTGTTGAACAGGGCTCAGATTTGTTCCCTGATTCAGCTTGTTGATGCAAGGCATGACCTTCAGAAAAATGATGCTCAAATGAGAGAGTGGGTAAATGCTCATAAACTTCCGATTATTACTATTGCAACAAAAATTGATTATGTTCCGAAAAACAAGGTTTTGAATGTTATATCTAAATTTGAAAAAGCTTTCGGTGGTATTGTTTTACCGTTTAGTGCCGTTGATTTCAGGTATAACGAGAAAATATTTGAGGAATTGGGTGATATAATCGCTTCCAAAACTCAGGAAGGATAAATAATAAAGGGGCTGACATTGTCAGCCCCTTTTATATATCTTTTTTACAGGTTACAGATTAAAACCCGTTTCTTATTATTGAAGCAATCTTGTTCAGTAATTTTTTTGCATCTTTATTTCTTGTCCACGCAATCGGTTGACCGTCTTTTACATAACCCACAATTGTTTCACCGTTTTTGCTCGGGATACTTACAGTATATGGATTTCTCGGAGTTCCAATTGCAGTAACGCTTTCAAAAGTTTTTTTATTGTTATAAATATACGCAGAACCGTTATTTGCTTTGGTTACGGTTATGATTGGGGTAGTTCCCTTTCTTTTTGCGAAGTCCTCTCCGCTCGGAAGTTCAACCAATCTTTTTTCGACATCCTGAAGATTTTCTCCCACTCGTCTTTGGGTATAAAGTAATTGTCGGCCTTTTAAATTAAACATTCTTGATTTTTCTATCATTACTATACCTTTCGTGCACTAATAGTATAAAACACGGAAAAAATATATTTTGCTAACAGAATAAAAAATTTTTAAAAAACTAAAGATTTGTCTATCAGTTCATTTATCATATAAAATGAGCCGCAGACAACTGTTAGTATATCTTTATCAAGAATTGAGTCAAGATTTTTTAGTTCTTTTACTTTAATTGTTTCAGGGCATGCTGATTTTATGGTTTCATAACTGCACGCATTAGGGTTATTAAAGGGGTAAATGTACAGCGTTTCTATATAATTATCCTCTGTAATATATTCAATTATTTTTTTGTAGTCTTTTGTGTTCAGGCAGCCGAAAACGTACTGTTTCTTTTCTCTCGGGAAATATCTGTCTAAATTTTCCCTTAGTGCCTGAAAACAGTTCGGGTTGTGTGCTCCGTCAATAATTAAATTTTTATCTTTTATATATTGAAATCTGCACGGGTTTTTGACCTTTTTTAACCCGTTAATGATTGTTTCTTCCGATATGTTGTCAAAAAGGTAATTTATTGCTGTAAGAACAAGTGCCAGATTATCTTTTTGATGTTCTCCTTTCAGAGTTAATGCTTCCGTATATTTTTGCGAAACATTTGATGCAGTCAGTATAAAAAGTGCGTTTACTTCGTCAGCTTTATCTTTAATAGCTTCGTATCCTTCGCTTGTGATAACAAGTGAGTCGGGTTTTATTATTCCCGCCTTTTCAAAGGCTATTTTATCTTTTGTATCCCCGAGTCTGTCTGTGTGGTCTAAGTCAATATGGGTAATGATTGAACACAGGTTCTTTTTGAGTATATTAGTTGCATCAAATCTTCCGCCTAAACCTGTTTCTATGACTGCAATATCAACCTTGTTATCGGCAAAGTATTTATACATTATTGCCGTTAAAATTTCAAATTCCGTCGGGTCTATATTGTTCTTTTGGGAAATCGTAACTATGTTTTCATAATATTTGCTGAAATCCTCTTTTGAGATTTCTGTCTGATTGATTTTAATTCTTTCTGTATATTCAAAAATATGCGGACTTGTATAAAGCCCTGTTTTGTAACCGGCTTCTTTTAAGACAGCATCAAGCATCGTGCAAACAGAGCCTTTACCGTTTGTGCCTGCGACCTGAATACATTTTAAGTTATCCTGCGGGTTTCCGAGCAGGTCTAAAATTTGGGATATTCTTTCCAGTCCGAGATTTATATGGAATTTCCCGACTGATGTTATATCTTTTACAGTTTCCGTGTAATTCATTTTGTTTCTCAATATAGTTAGACTAAATTTGCATCTTCCATATTTTCAAGTTCTGCAAGTTTTTCAGCAGTAGGAAGTTTAAACCCGAAGGTTGAACCTTCGCCGAGTTTTGACTGAACGAATACTTCGCCCTTGTGGTGCTTTTCTACAGTTATTTTAACAAGATGAAGCCCCAAACCTGTCCCTTTTACTGTATGAGCGCTGTTTTCTACTCTGAAGAATCTGTCAAACACTTTCTTTTGGTTTTCTTCCGAGATACCTGTTCCCTGATCAGTTACTGCCAAAACAATATAGTCGCTAAATTTTTCCGCCCTGACTTTTACGATTGTGTTTTCGTCAGAATATTTGATAGCATTTGTAATCAGGTTCATAAGTGCTCTTACTATACTTTCGTAGTTAATAGGTATCTCAGGTAGATTAGGCTCAATCATCACGACAAACTGGAGGTGTTTTTCCTCTGCAAGAATTTTTGCTCTTGAAACACATTCCTGAACAACTTCCGTAACATCTCTCATTTCTTTTTCAAGTTTTACCGTGTTTGCCTCATATCTTGAGAAGTCGAGTATATCGTTAACCATATCGTTAAGTCGGATAATTTCTTTGTTCATAATGCCCAAAAATTCTTTCTGAGTATTATAATCAAACTCGTCACCCATATTAGCAAGGGTGTCGCTGTATGTTCTCAAAACAGTTACAGGGGTGCGTAATTCGTGCGATACATTTGATACGAACTGAGAACGCAGTCTGTCCATTTCAACTTCTTTTGTTACATCAATGAGGACAATGATATAACCGACATATTCTCCGCTTTGGAGGAACATAGGCGAAATAACCGCTTTTAAGATTTTTTCTGATACATCAATATTAAACTCTAACGGTTTATCACTCATTTCAACTATTGGGGTATTTTTAAATTCGTCAATTTTTTCTTTGAAGGCATCAATACCGTTGTTGTCGCAGTATTGACGGATATTTGTTCTTAAAATTTCGTTATCTGTAACATCAAGCAGGTGTTTTGCGTGTTCGTTTACAAGCAGGACATTGTCGTTGCTGTCACACACAATAACCCCGTTTGCAATACTCATAAGAATTGCCTCAAACTTGTTTTTCTCAAGCATTAGTGATTCAACAGAGCTTTCATTATACGAGCGGAGTTTGTCAGACATATCGTTAAAGGCTTTGTACAGTTCCCTTACTACACGGCTGCCGTCTTTGCTGTCCAGTTTATACCCAAATTCACCTGAGGATAATCTTTTTACCCCGTCATATAAGAGATTTAATTCTCTCATCGCGAGTATTGCGTTTGTTATTATAATAGAACCTATTGTCAGCCAGCAGATTAAAAATGCTATAATCAGCGACAGTCTTGTCATAAATGAAATACTGTCTATAACGCTTCCCGTAAGCCCTATTGAAACCGTTCCGACTATTTTTTGTCCGCCTGCATCGTAACTGAGCATAGATGATGCAACATTTATTCTTGCAGACCTTTGAGGGCACATCTTGTCTGTTTTACTTGAATATATGATGTTGTCATTTTCATCACGAAATTCAATAAATGCAATATCTTCATTTGTTTTTAATATTGAGATTGCGTGTGTTCTCAGGGTGTTGTGTACGGTTGATTTAGGCAAACCTCTTGTTATCTCAACACTTTCAATTGCAAGCGATTTTGAAATTATTTCTCCGAAATATTTATAGCATTTGTTAAGGTTATCGTTAATGCTGAATAATGCCAGCAGAGAAACAAGTGCAATTAACAGGGTGCTGAAAATGAACCCTATAATTATCATTCTCTTTTGTGCGGACATACTCTTGAATAATTTCATACTGTAATTGTACCACTTACAAGCGGAATTGTATAGTTATATGAGAAATAAGCCGATATTTTATCCTCTTGCGCAAATAGTACGGGCAACATGTACGCCTGATGCGGATGCCTGTAAAAGACCTCTTGTTACACCTGCCCCGTCACCGATTGCAAACAGATTTTTAACCCCTTCGGTTTCAAGTTCATCCGTGAGTTTTACTCTGGCAGAATAGAACTTAACCTCAATACCGTAAAGCAGTGTGTATCTTGAAGCTGTTCCCGGTGCTATCTTATCGAGTGCAAACAGCATTTCTATGATACTTGTCAGTTGTCTGTATGGAAGTACAAGACTTAAATCTCCCGGAGTTGCGCACTTAAGTGTCGGTTCAATAATACTTGATTTGATTCTTTCAGGGGTTGAGCGTTTACCGTCAAGCAGGTCGCCGAATCTCTGAACCAAGATTCCTCCCGCAAGCATATTTGCTAGTCTTGCAATATGCTGACCGTATTGGATAGGTTCTTTAAACGGTTCTGTGAACTTTTCACTAACAAGAAGCGCAAAGTTTGTGTTCTTTGTTTTTATGTTTGCGTAGCTGTGACCGTTTACGGTTGCGATTCCGCTGTAGTTTTCCTGAACTACTTCACCGTTAGGGTTCATACAGAAGGTTCTGACTTCATCCCCAAACTTAGGTGAGTGGTAAACCAGTTTTGATTCGTAAAGTTTGCTTGTTAACGGTTCAAAGACCGGAGCAGGTAATTCAACCCTTACCCCGACGTCAACAGCGTTGTTGACCATTCCGATTTTATGTTCCGCAAATGCTTTAGTGAGCCAGTCTGCACCTTCTCTGCCCGGTGCAACTACTGTATATTCCGCTCTTATTTCTTCCCCGTTATCCAGCAGAATACCTTTTACCTGTTCGTTTTCAACGATTAGTTCTTTTGCGGCAATATTATTCATAATAGTAATTTTGTCGTTCAGGTAGTCTTGCATGCTTTTTAATACATCTAAACTTCTTTCCGTTCCGAGGTGTCTTACAGGTGAATGGATGAGTTTCAGTTCGGCAAGTGTTGCCTGTCGTTCGATTTCTTCAAAGGTTTTGATGTCTGTTCCGAAAATCTCGTCAGTTGCGCCATGCTCTAGGTATAAATCGTCAGCATATCTGATGAGTTCGATTGCCTTATCGCGCGACATGTAATCAATAAGGTGACCTCCGACATCAGGGGTGAGTGTGAGTTTGCCGTCGGAGAACGCACCTGCTCCGCCCCAGCCGCATAACAATCCGCAGCGGCGGCAGTTTGTACATTTTGGAGAACCTTCTCTCAAAGGACATTTTCTCTTTTCAATTCGTTTGCCCTTTTCTATGAGTACGACTTTCCAGTCCGGTTTCAGTTTAACTAATTCTAAAGCAGTAAATATCCCTGCAGGCCCGCCACCTATAATTGCTACGTTATACATCTTTCTTCCTCATCTCTTATTGTTGTGATTCGTAAATGGAAAATTGAAAATGGAAACGGATAATCCTTCCAAGCCATTCATTATTCACAATTCCCTATTTACTATACAACGATACACGAAACACACCCACAAATAAACACTTCTTTAAGTAAAGTTACAATTTTCACTTTTTTATTTTTTTATAATATAATTTATATGAGGTAGATTTTATGTTTAAAGAGACAAAAACACACGAGATTACTGTCGATACTGTCATCCTAACTTTAAAAAACGACAGTCTGCAGGTCCTGTTGGTAAAAAGAGAGAATGAACCGTTCAAAGGTAAATGGGCTATTCCGGGCGGATATGTAAGAATGTCTGAGAACCTTGATGATGCTGCAATGAGAGTTTTGAAAGAAAAAACCAACGTTGATAATATTTATCTTGAACAGTTGTATACCTTCGGTGATCCTTTGAGACACCCTGTTGCAAGGGTTATTACATGTGCATACTTTGCACTTATCAGAGCAGAAGATGTTAATGTTATTTCTGATGAAGGCGTACAATGGCACAGTGTTAATGAGTTACCTGCACTTGCGTTCGACCACAAAGAGATTATTCAGTATTCTTTGAAGAGAACGAGAGAAAGATTGGAATTATGCCCTGTTGCATATCAGTTGCTTAACGAAAAATTTACCTTAACTGAAATGCAGCGTGCTTATGAACTTATTATGGGTAAGAGTTTAGATAAACGTAACTTTAGAAAGAAAGTTATTCAGACAGAAGGGCTTATTGAACTTAATGAATTTTCTAAATCAGGTTCAAAACGTCCTGCGAGATTATATACATTTGAAAATATCAGACTTAATTCTAAACGTGCCCACTTTATTAAGAAGGAGAAAAAATCATAATGTTAGGATTAATCTGGACTATCCAAGTCATATCAGCAATATTATTAATAATTTTGGTACTTATACACTCACCTAAAGGTGACGGGATTGCGGGCATAGGTGGTTCTGCACAGTTATTTACATCTCAAAAGGGTGCTGAAAAGAACCTCAATAAGATTACTGCAGTTGTTACCGTTATTTTTGCAGTATGTGTGTTCTTGTTAGGTTTCGGCATCGTTCACTAGAGGTGCGAAGTTGAATAAAGTATTGGTTACAGGAGCTACCCGCGGGATAGGAAAGGCTGTTTTTGATGCGCTTTCCCCGTTTTGTGATGTTT
The DNA here is from genome assembly GCA_902765215.1 of uncultured bacterium. Taxonomy (GTDB): domain Bacteria; phylum Cyanobacteriota; class Vampirovibrionia; order Gastranaerophilales; family Gastranaerophilaceae; genus UBA2883. The sequence goes on from CACWZA010000004.1 coordinate 67,542, forward strand.
ATCCTACAGCAAGAAATGAGGCACTCTTAAAAACTCTGGGTGCTAAAGACTATTGTGTTTGTGATTTATCAAAGGATATAAAACCGCTCCTTGATTTTATAAATAAGCATCAGTTCGATATTATAATCAATAATGCGGGCGAATATATATATGGCGGAATATCTGAAATGACTGATGAGCAAATATCATCAATCTACAACACAAATCTTATATCTCCCGTAAAAATTGTTTCCTCTGCTGTTCCTTATATGAAGTCTAAAAAATGGGGCAGAATTATAAATATAGGTTCAATATCGGGTGTTATGGGCGAGGCTTATGCCAGTCTATATTCTTCAACAAAATCAGGACTTATTGGTTTGACAAAGGCATTGGCGTTAGAGCTTGCAGAGTACAATATTACTGTTAATACAATCAACCCCGGTTGGGTTGATACTGAACTGGGGAATGAGTCTGTAACTGAGAGCGAATTTTCAAAAGAAGAAATAGTAGACTGTATTCCACAAAAGCGTTTTGTTGAACCGTGTGAAGTTGCAGGGTTGGTAAAATATCTCATATCTGATGAAGCAAAGGGTATAACAGGACAATCGATTAATCTTTGTGCAGGTCTTAGTGTAGGTTGTTAATATATAAATTAATGTAAAGTTCGCCCCCGTTATGTTAAAGAATGGCATAATTTATGCCGTTATATTCTGTGGAAAGGAGTGTGTGTTTGACTCCGAAAATAACAGGAAACTTCAGTAATAACGGTCAGATTGACGGTATAAGACAAGCGGAACTTCAGGAACAAACTTCTGAAGAAACACTGGTTTTTGCCGAAAAATCGGACTCTGATTCGCAGGCTGTTCTTGATACGGTTACTGTATCAGATGGTGCTGCCGCTTCGGGACAACCTCAGACTCCGCGAAAACGCGCCTTCCACAGTTTCTTTAAGAATTTGGAACTGGATTCTGCAGGTAAGATTGATATGTCCCAGTTCTCGGTGGACAGGTTAAAACAGAAGTATTCCGGTAAAAAAGTTACATTTACCGTTAATAAATCTGAAAACGGTTCGGTAAATATTATTGTTAAAGATGCCCTAACGGGCAGAGTTATAGAAGAAGTTACAAAAGAACAGTTTGGTGCTCAGGCAGAGTATACCGCAACAAGGTATAATGCTAAGGGGAAAAAGGCTTCCGCCGTTACTGTAACTAACGGTATTATTGATGCAAATCAGGAGTTTAACCCTGACGGCTCTTCTGTGAAACTTCACTACGAAAAAGGTGATATGTCTAAAATAGGGTTTAAGGAAGAATTTTTGTCTGAGGGTGGTAAAGTTATTACTTATTTCTCGGATTCCGAAAAAGATTCAGAGCACATATATGATCCGAGTGGTAATTATGTAATCGGCTATATGTATTCAGGCGGTTTCCCGTATGTTTCCGTAAATGCAGATGAAGATGTTATGGATAATTATCTGCTTGACGATTTAAAAACTGATTTTAGTGCTTCAAATACCGATGCAAATAAGTTATACAAAGACATAAAAGTAAGAATTACAGGTAAAAATATTGTCGATTTTATTGATGATTATGCTGAGAGAGAAAATCGTCATTTACTTGATGATATCCGTAACAGTAATGTGTTATCCGATATTCAGAAAATTGAACTTACTGGATATTTATCTAGCCTTATGGATGGCGCTACAGAGGATGATGAGAGTCAAAATAAGTTAAAAACAGAACTTATGACTGATATTATAAAGAATGATTTTGTTTCTTTTAAGAAGCATTTAATGAGTATAAGTTCAGACGATATCCTTTTTGTTGTTCAGTCATTCGGTTTCTATCCGACTGATGAAGATATCACGGGTAAGCGTTCCTCTCAGATTTTGCCTGATATAATAAGAAATTCTAATATGTCTGAAGCGGATAAAAAGCAGTGTTTGACCTATATTACGGATAAACTGCGCGAGGATATGAAAAACCAGAAAATCTATTCTGATGATATTTTTGCGGATATTTCAAAGCATCTGGACTCCCCTGATTTGTACAGAATTGACTTTAAACGCATGATTTCGCGTGCTAATGTTTCCCCGTCTGATGATCCTGTGTCAGTTCCTGACGGTAAAGTAACCATGAATTTCCGTCAGGGCGGAATCGGTGACTGCTGGTTAATTGCAGGTTTAAAAACAATGCTGAAGAAACCTTGGGGTAAAGAGTATATTGACAGTTTATTGTCTGTCGATTCTCAAAAGAAGATTGTAACCGTATCTTTCTCTGATGAGGTTAAGTATGATATCAGTTTTGATGAAGTTGCAAAGGCAACACACCTTGCAGATGGTAGCGGTAATATCAGGGCAATAGAGATTGCAATGGACAGATTTTTACGGGATAGAGCGTATTCCGCTTATGATAATTCTCAGGTACTTCTTTCTGATTATGATGAAGCCGTTCAGGATGAATTGAGTACAAGATTGATGACTGATGAAGATTTAATCGTCCCTAAACCAAGCGATAACATTTTTGATGATGTGAACGATATTGTCGGGGATGGCGCATGGAGATTGTTCAAGCAATTCCTTGGTAATGGCGTTTCTAATGATTTGGATGTTGACTACAAGACCGAAAACTTTAATAACCCTGATAAGCTGTATACATTTGCTATATCAGGCGGTATACTGAAGGCGGTTGATACAGTGACAAAAGAAGTTGTAACTATTGAAACCGAGCATGAATACAGTGTTTTTGGAAGTGATGCCGGAAATATTTATATTCATGACCCGCGTACATACGGTGATATAACACTCAGAGTACGACGAGCGGATTTGAACGATGATATGGCAATGTTTGATACCGCAGAGAGAAAGAAAAAATCTTAATTACAGTTTGATATCTAAGATAACGGCTTTTTTGTAGGTAAACATTTCGTTCAGGGCTTGTTTTAACTCCTGCATATTTGTTATTGTATATCCGGTGATGCCGTATGCCTCAGCCAGTTTTATAAAATCAGGGTTAATGAGATTTGACTGATATTCTTCATATCCTTTAATTTTTTGCTGAGTCTTTATCATACCGAGAGAAGAATTATTCATAACAACTATTTTTACAGGTATGTTGTATTGAGAACAAGTCCCAAGCTCCTGCATATTCATTTGGAAAGAGCCGTCACCTGTTATGTTTATAACAAGTGAGTTTGGTTTTGCTATATGTGCTCCTATTGCAGCAGGCAAACCGTAACCCATTGTTCCGAAGCCCCCTGATGTCAGAAAGTTCTTTGATGAATGGGTTTTAAATACTTGTGATGCCGTTATTTGATGCTCCCCGACATCTGTTGTTATTATCGGAGCATATTTTTTTGTATAGTTGTGAATCGTTTCTAAAATATTTCTTTCATTAAATTCATCGGTATTGGTTTCGTTATGAATATCTGTCAGTTTTGATATCCAGTCGTATTTTATATCAAAGAGGATATTTTTGGCTTTGATTGTTCCTATCATTTGACGCAGAACAATGTCCATTTCCCCGATAATTTCTTTTTCCGGTTTCACATTCTCAGAGGTATTTTTTTCGATGTTTATACTGATTATTTTTGTGTCAGGCATGAAATTATTTTCATAGTTTGTTGTTCTGTTTGAAAATTTTGTTCCCAGTGCCAAAACGACATCAGACTTTTTAATCAGTTCGTTCAGGGTTTTATCCCCGTTTGAGCCTATCATACCCATTGATATATTATCTGCAATCCCTGTTGCCATAAGTGTGTTAACAATCGGGATATGAGTAAGCGAATTTAGTTCTCTAACTTCGTTTTCCGCATCTGAACAGCCGCCACCGACTATTATAAGCGGTCTTTTTGCATTTTTCAGAGTATCAATAGCCTTAAGAACGCATGAGTGTGGTGCTTCAACCTTTATTTCGTGTTTTTGTCTGTAATTTTTTTGTTCTGCTTTTGTTTCCAAGGCGCTTTGTGTGATTCCGACAACAACTGCCCCCATCGGAATTTTTGTTGCTTCCCCGATTGCCTGAGTAATTGTTTTGCTGATTTCTTCGGATTTATTAACAATAAAGGTTCTTTTTGTGCATGTTTTTGAAACGCCCGCAATATCTATATCCTGAAACTCGTTTTTACCTATATTTTCTGATTGTGCGGCAATAACTATGATTGGGGTTTTATCGCTGTTTGCGTTTACAATCCCCGTAATTGAGTTTGAGAAACCCGGTCCTGATGTAACAAGTGCAACTCCGCATTTACCACTGACTTTAGCGTAACCTTCCGCCATGTGTACAGCACCCTGTTCGTGTCTTGCAAGGTAATGTTTAATAACAGAATTTTTTGACAGGGTATCATAAATTGACAACACAGGCGTTCCGGGATAACCGAAAACTGTGTTCACTCCGTTGTCAATAAGAGTGTTTACAAGAGCTTCTGCACCCGTTTGTTGTTGAATGTTGGTATGTGTTTTTGTTTTAGTTAATGTGTCCACTATGCCATTATATAACTAATAGGTTATTAATGAAAATTTGTTTAAGTACTTATTACAAAATTTAACCATTATTTCTTTTGTAACGAAATGTTAACAACATGTAAATAAAAAAGTCAATTATCGGGGTAAAAAAAACTTTATCATGATGTAAGGTTAGATATAACAATTTAGTTTAGGTTAGTTACAAGTATTTTAGGAGGTTTGTATGACAGCAAGTATCTTAGGGAATCTCGCACTGAACCCTGCATTCGCTGTTACGAATGGTATTATACCAAGCGGATCTGTAAGTTCATACATGGATTCTTCAGTATTTTCATCTCCTGCTATGGGTGGTTTTTCGCCATTTGGCGGATGCGTTCCATTCACAGGCGGTGGTATGGCAATGGGCCAAAATTATTACGATGCAATGATTTACAATTCAGATCGTATGACAGATTTACAGTTTGTGAACAATGGTAACCAACATTCACTCGCTTCTTACGGTGAAATTCTTCAAAAGAATATGCCTGAATTAGCAGAAGCATTAAGAACAGGTGAATATGGTAAAGCAGGTAAGATTTATGATGAAGTTTATGAAGCAATCAGCAAAAACTACGGCAGAGAAATCATGACTCATCAGGACAGATTGAATATGGATCAATCAATCAAAGCAACAATCACAAGAGCATACCAGCAAATCAACGGAACAACAATCGGTTTAGACTCAAGAGCAAATGATGAAGGTTATTTTGAAAACGGATTCTTACAAGGTTTAACATTAGATAACCACCACAGAAATTCATCAGAAGAAATCGAAGCATATATGACAGGTCAAAGAATCGAAGGTTACTCAGGCAAGAGCCTTACTAAATCAATCGGTAAAGCACTCGGTAGAGCAACAAACATCGGTGGTTTTGCAGCAGCAGGTGCAGCAATCGGTGCAGTATGCGGCGGCGGTGTTCTCTCTTGGGCAACAGCAGGCGTTGGCGCAGCAATCGGTGCAGGTGTTGGTGTTATCGCTAATATCGGAAGCTGGTTGTTCTCTAATAACCAACCAACCCAAATTACTGAGGCATAATAATATAACCTTACTATATAATAACCAACTAAAATACAACTAAATTAAATTTATAGCGGTAGTTTAACTACCGCTTTTGTTTTGGGGTAAATATATAAGACACCCCCTGCTAAACAATAATTTATCCGTGCTATAATTGTAGAAAAACAGGGAGTATTTATGACAAGAGTAACTTTAATTAAGGGTGACGGAATTGGCCCTGAAATATCAGAGTCAGTCGTTAAAATAATAGAAAAATCAGGTGCGGATATAGATTGGGATATCCAAACTGCAGGTCTTGATGTTATAGAAAAAGAGGGTGTTCCGCTTCCGCAAAGAGTCATTGATTCTATTAAGGCTAATAAGGTTGCACTCAAAGCGCCGATAACGACTCCTATCGGGAAAGGGTTTCGTTCGGTCAATGTTCAGCTGAGGAAAGAGCTGAACCTTTTTGCAAATATCAGACCGTGCAAAAATATTCCGACTGTTAAAACGAGGTTTGATAATGTAGACTTGGTTGTTGTAAGAGAGAATACGGAAGATTTGTATGCCGGTGTTGAAGAAAAAATTGATGAAAATACGGCACACAGTATAAAAATTATTACTCGTGAGGCTTCAACAAGAATAGCTAAGTATGCTTTTGAATATGCACTTAAATACGGCAGAAAAGAGGTTTGTGTCGTAACAAAAGCGAATATCTGTAAACTCTCTGACGGACTGTTTTTAGACTGTGCAAGGGAAGTTTCAAAACAGTATCCGCAGATAAAATTCAGAGAAATTCTTGTGGATAATTGTTGTATGCAGCTTGTTCAGAACCCTTCGCAGTTTGATGTTTTGGTGTTACCGAACCTGTACGGTGATATTGTTTCAGACCTGACTGCAGGTTTGATTGGCGGATTGGGTGTTGCAAAGAGTGCAAATATTGGTGAAGATTGCGCTGTTTTTGAAGCGGTGCACGGCTCAGCACCTGATATAAAAGGTCAGGATAAGGCAAACCCGATGGCGTTGTTGCTCTCAGGGGTTGAGATGCTTAAACATATAGGACAGACTGTTCAGGCGGAAAAAATAGAAAAAGCATTGTATAAAACTCTTGAAAGCGGGATAAAAACCGCTGATATCGGGGGTAGTGCAAAATGCAGCGAGTTTACTCAGGCAATAATTGATAATATGTAAGGATAAATTATGACAGAATACGCATTTGATCCGGGTTACGGACGACATTTGGTAAGTTTAATCTTCTCATTGGAAGATATGTATACCGATATAAACAAATTTAAAAACCTGAACCAAAAGAAATTTTATTTCAAACAGTACTACCCGGGTATGTTAAAGTTGTTAAAGCAGAATACAGAGTTTTATCTTGGTTGTCTTTTGTGGGCAGTGTATCTAAAATCACTTCCTGAGGGTGAAATTGCGGGAAATCATTGTCTTGGAAAAGAGTATGATGAAGATTCGTCTTTGGTTGAATTGTTGTTCCTGATGAAGTTTATGAGAACTTTTTCAAAGGATACAAAATATTATATGGGACAGGATTTTAAGTATTCGGAAGAAGATATGGCAATGCTTGAAGTATACAGAGAATTTGCCGTTATGAACGAAGGGTTTGTTAATACAAAATCAAACACAGACCTGAAACTTCCGAAAGAGTTGAAAACTCCGTCAAAATCAGAGCTTGAAACGATTAAGACTACTATTGATGAAGTTGTTTCAACGGGTGATTTTGATAAATTAAACGGCTTAAAAGGATATATTTTATAGTTTATGAATATAACGGCAGGGAAGTATAACAGCAGGAAAATAAAAGCACCTGACGAAAATATCGTCAGACCGACTTTGTCGAAGGTCAGAATGAGTGTTTTTAATACTTTGTTTTCGCTGCTTGGTGATTTTGAGGGCAAGTCCTTTCTTGATATGTTTGGCGGCTCGGGGATAATGGGGTTAGAGGCATTATCCAGAGGGTTTGAGAAGGTCGTAGTATTTGAAAAAAACAGGTCCGTTGCAGATATTATAAAATCTAACTATAAACTGATTGGGGTTACTCCTGAGTTGACTATCGGAGATTCAATAAAACTGTTTCCTAAATGTGCGGAATCGTTTGATGTGATTTATGTAGATCCTCCGTATATGAGCGGGATATATGAGGAGGTAATCCAAAAAATAAAAGAAAGTGATAAAACCGACAAATCAATTGTTATAATGGAGCATGTGACAGAGTTGGATTTATCTGATTTTGAAGTGATAAAACAGAAAAAATATGGTGATAAATATTTGACTTTTATCAGAAAAAAGGGGTAAATATTATTAGTCGTCGATAAAAATTTTTTCGGGGAAGGTTTAGTGGTAAAAGAAGTAATAAAACGCGTATTATCAATAGTTCTACTCATTTGTTTTGTTGTTACGCCAGTGTATGCAGATGTGCTGCGGGGCGGGGTTCAGCAGACTGTTGAGACTGATTTGCCAAGCCATATTTATACGGGTGAGTATAAAGAGGTGGACTCTAAAGAGACTATTGAGATGACAGTTGAGCAGGTGTTAGACGCTTCTTTTTCAATGGAAGGTGATGAGTTTTTTGCAAGAATCACAAGTGATGTAGGGAAAAACGGGGTTGTTTTGCCAAAGGGTACGGTTGCTCACGGTATAATAACCCAAACCCGTGAGGCAAGACGGCTCGGACGAGACGGGTTTGTATCTATGAAATTCGATTATCTTGTCACTCCTGACGGCCGTAAAATACCGATTGAGGGTGGAATGAGTTCTAAATTGCACCCTGTTAAAGAGTTTGGAAAAATTGTTGCGACTGATGTCGGATATACGGCGGTTGGTGGTATTGCAGGCGGTTGGTTTGCTCTTAATACACTCGGTATCGAGGCTGCAATTGCATCACAGGGCTATACTATCGCAGGCGGTGCGGCGATTGGCGGAACAATCGGACTTGTTATGTCACTATACAGAAAAGGTAAAAATGCCCTGATTTCACCGGGTGACCAAATAAAAATTAAGCTTAAAGCTCCTGTTGAACTTCCTGTTTACCGTGATGAGGCACTTTTGCAGGAAGAACTTGATTACCCGGGGTTTACTGTGCATATCACAAATGTTGCTTATGAAAAAGATCCTTTTGGGGAGCCGAATACAATTACTCTCTCTTTGAGGATAGAAAATTTATCTGATAAGACTTTTTCCGGCATGGATATTGCGCTCACAAATGATATGCAGCAGATTTTTCACCCTTCTGCTTTCGGTGATACAAGCCTGATGTTTTATCAGATAAAACCCGGTGACAGAATAATCGGGAAGATATCGTTCTCTGTTAATAATGTCAAAGGGAATTACTGGCTTACCTTCAGAGACAGACTCACAAAGAATGAACTCGCAAAAGTATCGCTTGATAATGCCTATAAAGGGATTTCAAACAGGCAGAAAAAGAAAAACGCGAAACTTCATGCTAAAAAAGCCAACCTTTGCAGAAAACGCGAAGATGCAGACTAAGTCATCTTTTATAAAACTCAACTAAATATATGATTTATGTTTTATTTAAATAATATAAGATAAAAACATGGGTTATAGTAAGAGTTGAGGGTTTATAAATGAAAAAGACTATTTTAACAACAATCGTATTACTGGCTGCAAGCGGTGCGTTTGCTTCAGAAGCGTTCACTCCTATTCATTTGAGTGATGCAAATACTCAAACTGCAGCTCCTGTTGCTGCTGAAGATACTTTGGGTAACGCAAGTATTCAAAATGCTATTCTTCAAATTGACAATGCTCAAATTGAAATTAGAAATCAGTTGTTAGATTTAAAAACAAAATATGCTGATATTGATGCTCAATATGTTTCAACAAAGGCAGAAAGAAAAGCTTTGAAGAAACAATTAAATCAGTCTGAAAAGAGATTGAAAGCATTAGACAGAGCAAAAGAAAAAATGAGAAAAAATATGTTATAGTAAAAAAGACTTCCGAAAAGGAAGTCTTTTTTTTATATGTTTAGTTTATATCCGCCGCCATAGATTGTTTCAATATAGTTTTTGCCGTCGGATATTTTGCTGATTTTACTTCTAAGGTGTCTTATGTGTACCCTGATTGTTTCAATATCGTCATCGGGATCGTAACCCCAAATATCTTTTAACAGTTTTTTTGAAGATACCATGTTTCCGTGGTTTTGGAATAAAATATAAAAGATTTCAAACTCAATAGGGGTTAGTTTTGCAACCTTATCATTTATTTTTACTGAATAACTCTCAGGCAGAAGGGTTACTTCTTTGTAGATAAGAAGTTCCTTTGTAGCCATTGATTCAGGTATTTTGTGTGAGCGTTTGAGAAGTGCGCGCACTCTGACCTTGAGTTCATCCATTTCAAACGGTTTTACGAGATAGTCATCAACCCCGATATCAAACCCTTTAACCTTGTCGTTTAGCTGAGAAAGTGCCGTGAGCATAAGGATAGGGATATCTTTTGTTGACTCGTTCTGTCTTATGCGTTGTGCAACCGTGTATCCGTCAACCTCAGGCATCATAACATCAAGGATGATTAAATCAGGTAATTCCTGTTTTGCTGATGCAAACCCCGCCGTTCCGTCGAAGGCCTGAAACACTGTGTAACCGTTAAGTTCTAAATTTACTTTTATAAGTTCGTTGATTGAAATATCATCATCAACAACTAATATTTTACTCATTTCCATATCAATATTCTAGCACAGATAAGGGGTAAATGTGTAATTAACAATATTTTGTCCACTTAACTATTTCCACTATCAGAAAAATTATAGTAAAATATATTTATGAGTGTTGTAGATATAAACGGTTTAAATCTTTCTTTTAAGTTAGAAAACGGAGTTTTCCCGACTCTGTATGATGTTTCCCTGTCATTAAAAGAGGGTGAAATTCATGCTCTTGTCGGTGAATCCGGCTGCGGGAAATCGGTAACAGCAATGAGTATAATAAAGTTACTTCCGAAAAATGCTGTTATTACGGGCGGCGAGATTATTTATAACGGTATGAATATCTTATCTGCCCCACCGTCTGAACTGAGAAAACTCAGAGGGAGTGAAATTGCCCTGATTCCGCAGGATCCTATGACATCATTAAACCCGCTCTATACAATAGGAAATCAGTTGCTTGAAGTTATTGAAAAAGACGGCAATTTGACTAAGGATGAAGCGATTGAAAAAGCAATCGAGGTTTTATCTCTCGTGAAGATGCCTAATCCGAAAGAAAAGCTTGATGTGTACCCGCACGAGTTATCGGGCGGTATGAAACAAAGAGTTATTATTGCAATGGCACTTGCAACAAGTGCTAAGGTCATTATTGCTGATGAGCCTACAACCGCACTTGATGTTACTATTCAGGCTCAAATAATGAAACTTCTGAACGAGATAAAGACTAATTTTAAAACAACAATTTTGCTTATTACTCACGATTTGGGGCTTGTTGGTGAGTACGCGGATGAAATATCCGTTATGTACTCGGGCAGAATCGTTGAAAATGCCCCAAAGGACGAATTTTTCAAAAACACTATGCATCCTTATTCAAAAGCGTTAATGAACGCACTTCCTTCAAATACAAAGGATAAGATACTGAAAACAATCTCCGGTCAGCCGCCGAGTATTCAGGAGCAAATTGTGGGTTGCAGATTTTCCCCAAGATGTGAAATGTGTGATTCTGCTATCTGTGGAGCGGTTCCGTTGTTGGCTGAAAAGCACAACAGCCATTTCGTTGCTTGTCACAGAGTATAAATTTTGGTTATTTACCACAGATTTGTTTAGGGTAAAATATTCATGTTGAGAGAAGAAAGGAGCATTCGATGGCTAAGGATTGTAGTTTCGATATAGTATCAGAATTTGATAAACAGGAACTGGTTAACGCAATTGATCAGGTAAACAGAGATTTAACAACAAGATTTGACCTTAAAAATTCTAATTCAACAGTTGAGTTGGATGCGGATAAATCTATTACGGTTACTACCGCTGATGAAATGAAGCTTAAAAATATTGATGATATTATTCAGTCAAAACTGATTAAGCGTGGGATAAGCATAAAAATTCTTGACCCTCAACCGATTGAAAATGCTTTGGGCGGAAATGTAAGACGCATTTATAACCTCAAAAAAGGTTTAACTCAGGACTTAGCTAAGAAAATAGTTGCTGAAATAAAAGGTACAAAGTTAAAGGTTCAGGCATCTATTCAGGGCGAACAGGTTCGTGTAACAGGTAAGAGTAAGGATGATTTGCAGGATGTTATCAAATTTATCAGAGAAAATGAAGATAAATTCGATTGCCCGCTCCAGTTTACAAATTACAGATAAGAATTATTCGTATTATAAAAAGAGGTGCCCTTTGGGTACCTCTTTTAGTTTTCAATATATTTTAGAAATCTTTCTTCGTTAGGTGTCAGCCGTGATAAAATTTGCTTTGTTTTCAACTCTGCATGGATTTCGTGCATAAAGTTGTCTTTCGCATATTCTGATATATTATCAGCAGTTGATCTGAATTTATCAGGAATTTTAATCAGGTTAAAGGCTGTCAAATCAGGCTGATTGCAGTGTACAGTTTCATGAACATACGCATGAAGCGGATGGTTTGTTGATAAGCCGAGTTTTGAACTGCGTCTTTCAGGATTAATGATAACCGTAGAACCTTTTGATGTTGCGGCATTTGTTCCTGATGCAAGTATATATGGGCAGGTTACAATTACCTTCGGCATATCAAGTCCGTAACTTGTTACATAGATTGCCGTATCGAGCCAGTTCATGGCAACTTGCGGATCGTTGTTGAAGTACATTTCGTCTACATTATATTTATCCTGCAGAATGTCTTTTATTATTAAGACATCCATATCTGTGTCGGGAACGGCTGCTGCTTTATAGAGTTCAACTAAATTATCGTAGGTTTCAATTCTTTTCTTGTGCAGATGTTGTTCTTCCGATAATTTTGAACTGCCTTTTCTGTTAATTATATCTAACAGAACATCCTGATTGTCGTTAATATATTTAAATTCCGATTTTTCCGTCATTTTTGCTATATAGCTAAAGAGTGCACATTCAAACTCTTCTTCGTTTTTGCACTTTTTCATGTCCTCTAATTCTTTTTTGTGAATGAGTTTTTGATGTGATAAATTTTTAACGACTGTGTCGCGTCTTGTTTTAAATTCGCTTGAAAACGAGTCGTGCTGATTTTGCCCCATAAAGGTCACATTTCTCTGCGGGGTAAGACTATTGCATATTTGTTTTATTGGTTGAGCAAATTGTATATTCATATCACACTTTTAAAACATACTTCACCGTATATTTATAAAGTATTTTGTTATCAGAGAATTGCCCTCTGACGGATATTCTGTGTAGATTTTGTAATATTATACAATTGTTGTAATTTTCTACAACAAAAGTATAAGATTCTGAAAACATGTCTAAAGTTTTTCAAATTTGTGTCGTAACTATAAACATAAGATTACAAAAATAAGATTTTAGAAGGTATGCAACTATGACAGAAGAAGAAAAAGGAGCTTCCCTATTCGGCAGATCCATTGATTTAGTCGAAGGCGATCCCTTAGAAGAAATTTTCGCATTAAACTTAGGTGATTTTATTTCTGAAAACCTTATATCTAAGGATTTAGCGGCTAAAATAGGCAGCAGCGAAAAGAATAAATCTTTAAAATTAAAAAATCAATTGTCTGAATTGGTTTCTGTTTATTCTATGAATAATACCCTTTCAGTCATTGGTTTTAATTCAAAGGATGACTACATTATCTATAACTCAATCGCAAAGACCATGACACAGATTGTTGAGAATGATGCGTGTTATGTTTATCTGACCAAAGAGTTTGCATGCGGTTTGGATAATGTTACAAGAGATATAGTCTTAGCAGGTGCTTCAAAAGATTTCAAGAAGGATGTCTTCTCGGAAGATATCGGTTTTAATCTTGATGAAGAACAAGAACCTGTTGTGCAGGCACTCAAAAATATACAAACCATTTATGTTAAAAAGGATGATTTAGCAAAAATCAAGAAATTCAGCCGACTTGAAGAAGACGATGTTACGGAATACATTGCAGTTCCTATGCATAACAATGCAAATGTTGTTGGTGTTTTTGTACTTGAAAACTACGGCGGCAAAAAGATTAAGAAAGATTTTATCCAGTTGATAGAATCTATGGCTAAATTATTCGGTACTTCAATTTCACTCCAAAACACTATCAATACTGCAAATGAACTTATTGAAAGTGAAACGGTTGAGCTTGTTGATCTTCAGCACATGAGAGCGGAATTAACTGCTTTAATCGGTGATTTGGGTGATAATCAGGAAACCTTTATTAAAGCATTGGCTCATGCTGTTGATGTTAAGGGACAATATAGTGTCGCTCACTCTGAAAATACGGCAGAATTGGCTCGTAAACTCGCTACTGAGTTGGGCTTGAACGAAAAAACAAAAGACTTGATTTACTATGCAGGTCTGTTATCAAATATCGGTAAAATCGCACTTCCTGAGGAATTATTCTCTAATAAGGGCAAATTGAGCAAGGAAGATTGGGATAAGCTGAAAACCTATTCAAATATTGGGGTTAACATCCTGATGAAGATTAACTTCTTATCGGAAGTTGTACCTTATATTTGTTACCATAAAGAGCGTTATGACGGTTCAGGTGAGCCGGAAGGACTGGCAAGAATGTCTATTCCTTTAGGTTCAAGAATTATTGCAGTTGCTGATGCGTATTCCGCTTTAACCTCTGACCGTGCTTACAGAAAGGCCATGACCAAAGAACAGGCATTGTCTATTATGAAACAGGAAGCAGGTACTAAGTGGGATCCGATTATTATCGACGCACTTTATGATGTTATTGATTAGAATTATTAAGCAAAGATAGTTGAATTATGAAATAAGAAACTCCGGCATGCCATGTCGGAGTTTTGTTACAGGAATTTTCGTGATGTCCTTAAACATTTGCTTCTCTTGACTTTAGGCGGGAATGTATGTAAAATATAAAAATGTAAACTTTTCTAAAGAAGGTAGCAAAAAAACTTATTTCGATGCTTTATATAAAAGGACGAAATAATTAGATGTATAAAAGAATACTAGAAAGTTAGGTTATTATGACAGAAATTAACAAACCTGAAATTAAAATTACACAGCCGGTAGCGAAGAATGTAAAACCGGAAGCTAAAGTTGACGCAAAAAAGGCAGAGGATATTACGAAGGACTACAAAGAAGCTGCTGATAACCAAGGGTTGGAAGCTGCTGGTAGAGCAATGGTAATGTTGAACGGTGTTAACAAGGTTAACAAAGCTGATAACATTGAAAACGACATACAAAAGATTTTAGATAATCCTAAACTTTTAGACCAATCTGAAGTATTGTTTGATGCTGCAGAAAAAGCAGGTGTTCCTTATCCTGCAGCGGCTAGTTTTGCTACTTCTGAATTAGGCTAGTAAAAGATTTTAATTACATCAAAAAAGAAAGATCGTTTTTCGGTCTTTCTTTTTTTTTGTATTTATAGCGAGTTTGGTTTATTATAGAGGCAGGAGTTATAGTTAGAAGTACGGAGCTTATTATGAGAAAAGTTTTTACAATTGGTAGTGCAACGATGGATGTTTTTGTTGAGTGTGATAAGGCAAATATTGTGTCTGTCTGTGCTAAAGACAGAAGTGCCGAGTTTATGAGTTATCCGTACGGGGCAAAGATAGACATGTCTAATTTTTCATCAAACCTCGGCGGGGGTGGTGTTAATACCGCAATGAATTTTGATGCTCTTGGCTATGATACCTCTGCTATTTTTAAAATCGGGGATGATATCTATTCGAGCGGTATTTTAGAGGCTTTTAAAAAGACAAATGTGAATCTTGATAATATTGTTCAGGACAAGTCTTTATCTACGGGTTTTTCTATAATTCTTGTAAGTTTTCAGGGTGACAGAACCGTACTTGCAAACAGAGGTGCAAATGCTCTGATTACAATTGATGATATCAATTTTGATGCTTTAAAGGAAGCAAATTTACTTTATATTGCTCCCCTGAATGGTGAATCTAATAAGGTGCTTGAACCTTTGGTTGAATTTGCTCATAAAAACGATATAATTGTTTGTTTTAACGCAGGAACAACAAGTCTTAAAAAAGGTTTTGATGATATTAAGAAAATTCTTACAACATCTAATGTGGTTGTTATGAATAAGGATGAAGCAATGATGTGTACGGGAATAGAGGTTCGTCCTGATACAAAGACAGAGAAGTATTCAAAAGAGATAATTCACCCTGATGTTAAGGCAATGCTTGAAAAGTTAAAGGTTGCGGACTATCAGGTAATAGTTATAACTGATGGCGGAAAAGGTGCTTATGCGTACACGGGAAACAAGTATTTTTACTGCCCTACATATCCGTCTGATGTCATATCTACTCTTGGCGCAGGTGATGCTTTTGCTTCAACCTTCTGTGCTGCTATGGCAAAAACAGAATTTGATGTAGGTAAATCACTTATGTACGGGTCAGTTGTTTCGGCTTCTGTCGTTTCTAAGTTTGGTGCAACAGAAGGTCTTATAACTTTTGATGAAATTGAAAAGCGACTTGCACAAAATCCTGAATATACTTATGTAGAGGTGTAGAATGCAATCGGATATACCTGTTTTTTATCCGAATATGCTTAAACTTTTTTCAGAATGTCCCTTAAGGTTTTATTACAGGTATTCTGAACAGATTCCTACCCCCCTTCCTGATAAGGGGTTTGTGACGGGTAAGAATATTCACTCGCTGGCTTCTTACTATTTGAAGGGTATGGATATTACAAAGTTTGAGAAGGCGCTTACCCCCAAAGAGGCTGAGATGTGGTCTGTTTTGAAGAATAACCCGTATTTTGATATGGATATAGTCGGGGTTGAAAAGAATATTATCGCACGGCTTGGGGATAACTGGATAGGCGGCAGACTCGATGCTGTCATAAAAAACGGGAATAGTTATTTTATACTTGATTATAAAACGGGTGGCGTAAACTCGGATATGGTTTATGACTTTCAGACTATGGTTTATCTGATGCTCTGTCATTCTGTATATGAGGGATATGACTCGCTATCATTTATTTACCTTGATTTGAAGAATAATAAAGAGGTAACGATTGTATTTAATGATGATTTAAAAATTGAGTATGAAAAAAGACTCTCGGATATAATAGCTTCAATTACGGAATTTAACCCTTCAAAATATGAGCCAAACCCTGATTGTAATTGTGAGTTTTCAAATATATGCAGACCAAACTAAGATTTTGGTGCATCTGTAGGGAAAGATGCTGCAAATTTTGATTTTTCCATCCAGCGTTTGCCCTTTGCTGTTGTGTCAAAATGGGCTTCAGCCGAGGTGTATGAATTAAGTCTAAAAGTTCCGTCTGCGTGCAGGTATGCTCTCAGATGTTTATCTTTGTCGTGCATATATAATCTTGTGATTATCCCTTTTGGTGAATCGTGTGTTTCTAAAACATAGACTCTGCCGTTTGGTGAAGTGTATTCTTTAACTCTGCCACGACCTTTTATTCCGTTTTCAGTATAAGGTCGTTCTATTATGTGTTCGCCCCCGACAGCTTTTGTTAAAATTTCGTCTAAGACTTCAGGGTTTACCTTGTTGTTATTTTTATCAATACCGCATTTTTTAATGTAGTCTTTTATGTCAATGCTTACCTGTTTTATTATCCCCGGAATAACTTCGTTCTTTTTAGGCTCTTTTTTGTTATTTGGGGCTGCTGCCTTTTTTGATTCAGTGGAAAGCTCGTCTTTGTATACCGTAGTAAGTGCATTCCACTTTGGTTTTATATCCATTGTTGTTGCGGAATTAGGTTCTGCGATGGCAAACTCAACCTTTGAGCTGTAGTATTCGGGAATTTCTCCATAGGTTTTGTTTGAGACAAATTCTGACGGTTTCAATCTGAAACTGCCTCGTCTTGCAAAATAAAATATACCTGCCAATGTTCCGAGAGAGATAGCGGATAAACTAATCATTGTCATCGGAAGGACTTGTTTTGTGCCAATTTTATTGGCTTTTTCCTGTTTTGCAGATGCCGCAGGTACAGGTCGTTTTGCGTTATTTACACTTACACTTTCAATAGGCATAATATTCCCCTTAATCCTACACATATTATAATGCATTGGGTAAAAATAATTTGCTAGTTGCTTAACAAAAGTTATAAACTGACAAAATCTACAAACATGTTGAAGGCCTTTTTGGTGGCTTTTTCAACTCTGTTGTTATAAATATTTTTCATGCGTTTTAAAGGGTTTTTGGTGGTTGTATCGACTCTGTTTCTTGAAAAGAAGTTAGTATCAAGAACTTGCTCTCTGATTACCTTATCAACTTTTTCAGGGTATCTTCCGTCTGCTGTTATGCAGTCTTTTACGGGTTTTCCTTCTGTTATTGCGTAAAAGGCAGACATAAGGGCCGTTCTGTGTGTTCCTGATTTACAGTGAAAGAGTGTTTTTCCGCCCTTGTCAGCATTATCCCTTACTGATTTTGAAATCATTTCATAGTCTGATTTTTTGGGGTATTTACCGGTGAGGTAACTGAAAGGCATTCTGATATAGTCTATCCCCGCAAATTTGCAGGCGAGTCTTTCAATGAATTTCAGTCCTCTTACATCAATATGTCTGAAATCATATATTTGGGTAACGCCTTCTTTTTTTAGTTTAAAAACATCTGTTACACTTGGATGCGGTCCGCGCACGAGAGAATCACTGACCATTCTGTACTTCTTTGGCAGAGCACAAAAAGACGGACTGTTTATACTGTATCCCTGTGTTTTATTTATCGTTGCTGACATGTATTGTTGATTTTATACAAAACAAGCATAAAATTCAACAAAAACATTATTATATTCTTTTCATTTCTGAGATATCAGGGTTCAGCAATCTTCTTCCTACGCTTGCGAAATTGACGGAAGCAAGAATTTTATCTCCGTAATTGATGAGTTTTTCAACTACACCTTCGCCAAATTCTTCGTGTACAACTCTGTCACCTTCCCTGAATGCATCGCTGTTTACTCTGTCTTCATCAGGGAACTGAGCGGCATATTCAGGCACTACAGGTGATGAATTTGCTCTTGTTTGAAGTGGTTCAGCCTGTTTTGGAAGTTCTGCCGAGTTGATTTCTTCATCAACACTTTGAGGTCTTTCTTCCTGTGGTTCAGGTTGTGGCGCAGGTTGAGGTTCTTCACTAACAGTCGCTGCCGGTTCTTCCTCTGTGACAGGTTCAGCCGGAATCGGTTCAGGTTCTGCCTGTGGTTGAGGTTGAGGTTGAGGTTCTTCGTTTATTGCAGGAATTTCTTCGTTTGGTTTTGATAAACTTTCTATCATATCCAAATCGTCATCAGATAATTCTTCATCCTCCTCAGCTAAATCAGGAACTTCGTTTAGTGCTTGTTCAACAGGGTTTTGTTCAGGGGTTGGAACAGGTGCCTCAGGGGCAGGAACTTCAGCCTGTTTTATTACTTCTTCTGCACTTGCACTTGCAACCTGTGATACTGCAATTTCTGAAACTTCGATAGTTTCTGCCGCAGGAGTTGTAATTTCCTCAATAGGTTGAGCGTCTATTGTTTCTATTTCTTTTTGTTCGTCAACTGTAATTGTTTCTTCCGCTTCTGCAGGAGCAGGTGCTTCTTCTGTTGTTTCCTCTGCTGCAGTTTCTTCCTGTGGTTCTTCTGTTGGTTCTTCTTCCTCAAAGACTGCTTCTGTTTCTTTAGGCAGTTCAACATGCTGAATTACAGGTTTTTCTTCTTCTGCCTGTGGTTCTGCTGGTTGTGGTGTTGCCGCAGGAACAGGTATTGTCGGAGTTGCTTCTTTTGCAGCCGGAACATAAGCATCAGTACTCTTCATAAGTTCTAATTTACCTATGAGCGGAATAAATCTTGTCATTTTACCAAATGCTATAAATTCGTCTTCCGCCAGTTTTTGTAAGAATACATTATAACTTCCGAAGTCTTTTTGTTGTTTTAATGGTGAAAACATAAGCATATTCTTTGATGTCTTCTTTAATTCTGCCAGATTAGAATAGTCGTAATCACAGATAATAGATGTGTGGACATTTTCTGTTTCGGCTATCTGGCTTAATAATGCTTTGTCAGAACTTTCGCCTGATAAAGGTGTGAAGGCATAAAATTCTTCATTTATTCCTGCAAGGATAGAGTAGACATACTTAATGCACTCTTTTTGAAGTGATTTTTTGATATTAGATATATCTATAACAACTGTGCTGTCGTTTTCAAACTTCGTTTTAAGAACCTGATATTCTTGCGGAGTTTGTGCAAACACATTCCAGTCCTGTATTTGTTTGATTTTGTTTTTCATAATAATGAGCTGGATTAATTTGGTTCGCATAAATTCTGAATCTACAACTGCTTTGAAGGTATCAAACGGAATAAATTCAACAGTTTTTGAGTATTCACCCAGTTCTTCAAAGATTGACTGGATAAGTGCTTTACTTTCTGCAGTTGCATCAACAAACCCTTTTTCATAGATATAGTTAATAGTTGACTTATTTAAAGGTAACTTAAAGTCTTTTGCTATTTTAAGTTTGTTGAAATTGAAAATTCCCGCTGTGTCAAATACGACGAGTTTTTTCTTTCTTGCCTGAAGTTGGATAGCGAGATTGTTTAAAAGGACTTTTGTTGTGTTGAATTTTTCAGACAAGATTATAGGGTTTTCGTTGAGAATATCAAAGTCAACAACAATGTTGTTTTCTCTGTCAATTGTTTTTCCGAGAGCGAGCGGGTTTTCTTTATGTATAGTGTCCAGTATAAATTTAGTATCGAGCGGTTCAGCTATGGCTCTGAGTGACGGAATTGAGCCGTCATAACTGATGATTTTGTCGTCATAGTTGAAGATAAGTTTTGCTATTGCAACTTTCCCGACTCTTGTTGCTTCAAGATGCAATACTTGTGCAATATACATTTTGTTACTGTCTTTTATTTTAACAAACCCTGACAGTGCTATATCTTCCTCGTAGCATAGTTTTACAAGATTGTTTTTCACATCAATAATATTCATAGAAACGCCCTTTTTTATACTCTCTCTCACTTTGTATTTTAGCATAAATAACTAATCTTTTATCATATAAATAGTGTAATGTGTAAATTAATGTTTTGGGCAACTTTGTTGCCCTTAAATTTGGGTAAGTATAAAAGCAACGATTATGGGTTTGATGTACCATTTCTTTGACCGCAAAGAAATGGTACCGAAAGAAACTCTCCGACCTGACTCTCCGTAATCACTCAT